>NZ_AKJC01000178.1 GCF_000282535.1 Pseudomonas sp. GM84
TTGCCGGCGATAGGGCCGGAAAAGCTTACCGCTGCATCCCCCAGCGCCGCACGGTCAGCCGCTCCAGGGTATTGAACACCAACCCCTCGACCAGCAACCCGATCAGGATCACCACCGCCAGCCCGGCGAACACCTTGTCGGTATACAGCTCGTTGCGGTTCTGGAAGATGTACCACCCCAGCCCGCCCTTGCCACTGCTGGCGCCAAACACCAGCTCAGCCGCGATCAGCGTGCGCCAGGCAAAGGCCCAGCCGATCTTCAGCCCCGACAGGATCGACGGCAGTGCCGCCGGCACCAGGATATGCAGCACCAGGCGCAGCCCTTTCAGGCCATAGTTGCGCCCGGCCATGCGCAAGGTTTCCGACACGCCGAGAAAGCCTGCGTAAGTATTCAGCGCCAGCGCCCAGAGCACCGAGTGCACCAGCACGAAGATCAGGCTGTTGTCGCCCAGCCCGAACCACAGCAGGGCCAACGGCAGCAGGGCAATGGCCGGCAGCGGGTTGAACATCGAGGTCAGGGTACCCAGCAGGTCACGGCCCAGCTGGGTCGACACCGCCAGGCTGGTAAGGCCGAAGGCCAGGACGATACCCAGCACATAGCCCTTGAGCAGGATCACCAGCGACACGCCGACCTTGGCCGGCAGCTCCCCGCTGACAAGGCCGTCCCAAAGGGCGGCTGCGGTCTGCAGGAAGGTCGGCAGCAGCAGGTCGTTGCCCTGGTAGCGGGCAATGCCCTCCCACAGCGCGGCGATCACGACAAGGATCACCACCTTGCGCAACCAGCCGTACTGCCACAGGCGCTGTGCCAGCGGCAGGTTGCGTTCCACAGGCACGCTGAGCAAGGGCTCCAGCTGCACCTCGTATTCCTGGCGTACAGGTGTAGTGGTCATGGCTGAAGCTCCTGTCAGTAGGCGATGCGGATGTCGTTGAAGCCCAGGTCATCGGCCTGCTCCGGGGCCTCGGCCTCGTCGAACAGGAGCCGATGGATGCGCCGTGCGCTGGCCTGGAAGTCTGCGGCGCCAAGGCTGCCGAGGTCGTACTGGTGGCTGTGCACCTCGGCCCGCACCCGTCCCGGATGCGGCGACAACAGCAGGATGCGATTGCCGACCACCAGCGCCTCCTCGATGGAGTGCGTGACGAACAGCAAGGTGAAACGCACCTCCTCCCACAGCAGCAGCAATTCTTCCTGCATCTTGCGCCGGGTCAGCGCATCGAGCGCGGCGAACGGCTCGTCCATCAGCAGGATCTTCGGTTGGGTGGCCAAGGCTCGGGCAATCGCCACGCGCGCCTTCATGCCGCCCGACAGCGTGTGGGGGTAGGCATCGGCAAAGGCAGCCAGGCCGACTTTGTCCAGGTAATGCAAGGCGCGTTCTTCAGCCTCGGCGCGCTTGAGCTGGCCAGACACCAGCAACGGGAACATGACGTTCTGCTTCACCGTCTTCCATGGCGGCAGCTGGTCGAACTCCTGGAACACGACGATGCGATCAGGGCCAGGGCCGTTGACCGGCTGGCCCTGCAGCAGGATCTGCCCTTCCCGGGGGCTGATGAAACCGGCCACGGCCTTGAGCAAGGTGGACTTGCCGCAACCGGACGGGCCGAGCAGGACGAAACGGTCGGCACGGTCGACTTCGAAGCTGACCTGGTGAGTGGCCCGCACCACGCGTTGCGAGGTGCGGTATTCGAGGCTCAGGTTGTCCACCTTGAGCAAGGGCGGCGTGGTGACACGGCTCAGGTTGCTGACCGTGTGGCCTGGCAATGGGGCGGTCATGATCGATCAGCTCCCCTGCAACGGGCGTTCATCCTGGAAGAAGTAGTCCTTCCACGATTCCGGCTTGTGCTTGATGGCGCCCACCCGGTACAGGAAGTCGGCCAGCTTGTAGGTGTTCTTCGGCGTGACGGTGAACTCGTATTGCGGGTTGTCGATCAGCTTGATCAGCGCATCGCGGTCGATCTTGGCCTTGGTCACGCGGATGTAGGTATCCGCCGCAGCCGCTTTGTCCTTCTGCGCGAAGTCCGCCGCCTCGGCCAGGGCGTCGACGAAGGCCTTGTAGGTCTTGGGGTTGTCCTTGCGGAATTTCTCGGTGGCGAACAGCAGCGTCGGCGAGTTGGGGCCGAGCAGGTCGTAGCTGTTGAGCACTACGTGAACGTTCTTGTTGGCCAGCGCCTGGTCCTGGAACGGCGGGTTGGAGAAGTGCCCGTTGAGCTCGGTGCCTCCGGCCAGCAACGCGGCGGTGGCATCCGGGTGCGGCACGGCCAGGGTGTACTTGTCGAGGCGGTTGTATTCCTTGTCGCCCCACTGCTGGGCGGCGGCGTACTGCAGGAAGCGCGACTGCACCGAGACGCCGACCGCAGGCACGGCAATGCGGTCCTTGTCGGAGAGATCGGCGATGGTCTTCACGTTCGGGTTGCTGCTGACCAGGTAGTACGGGAAGTTGCCCAGCGAAGCCACGGCCTTGACGTTCTGCCGGCCTTTGGTGCGGTCCCACACGGTCAGCAGCGGGCCGACGCCGGCACCGGCGATATCCACCGAACCGGACAGCAGCGCATCGTTGATCGCCGCGCCGCCGGAGAGCTGGGCCCAGTCGACTTCGATGTCGATGCCCTGCTCCTTGCCATGTTTTTCGATCAGGTGCTGGTCACGCACCACGTTGAGCAGCAGGTAGACGATGCCGAACTGCTCGGCGATGCGGATCTTGCCTTCGGCATGGGCCACGGTGGGCGCCGCGAGGCTGCCGACGACCAGGCTCGCGCCCAGGCCGATGCTGGCCGCCAGGCGGCTGATGGATTTGCGCATGATGTTTTTCCTCAGTCGTCAGAACGGGGCATCGCCCTGGATGGTGGTACGGAACAGTTTGCGCCGCAGGTGCGCGGGGCAGCCGGTGGCCAGGTGGATCAGCGAACGGTTGTCCCAGAACACCAGGTCATGGGGCTGCCACTGATGGCGATAGATGTTCTGCTCGAGCACGCTCAGCGCGTACAACTGCTGCAGCACGTCGCGGCTTTCATCATCCGGCAGGCCGACGATGCGGGTGGTGAAGCCTTCGCTGACGAACAGCGCCTTGCGGCCGTTTTCCGGGTGAGTACGCACCACCGGGTGGATGACCTCTTTCACCTGGGCGAGCTGTTCGGCGGTGAGCGTCGGGCGCCAGCTGCCCTCGAACTTGGTCTCGGCGTAACGGGCGGTATAGGAGTGAGCGGCACTGCGGCCCTCGATCACGTTGCGCAGGGCATCGGGAACGGCGTCCCAGGCCTTGTGCATGTCGGCGAACAGGGTGTCGCCCCCTTCGCTGGGCAGCTCCTGGGCATGCAGCATGGAGCCCAGGCTGGGGAGTTCTTTGTAGGAGAGGTCCGAATGCCAGAACTTGCCGGCATCGCCCAGGCCGATGTTCTGGCCGTTCTCGATGATGTTGGAAACGATCAGGATCTCGGGGTGGCCGGCGAGCAGGAACTGCTTCAACACATGGATCTGCAGCTCACCAAAGCGACGGCTGAAGGCGATCTGTTGTTCAGGGCTGATGCGCTGGTCACGGAACACCAGCACATGGTGGTCGAGGTGGGCGCGATGAATGCGGGTGAAGTCCTCGGCGTTGACCGGTTTGGCCAGGTCCAGGCCGATGATCTCGGCGCCGACGGCACCGGAGAAAGGGCGGATTTCGAAAGTTTGCGGCTGGGCGCTGTCGATGGACGACAAGGCGTTCGAGGCGGCTGGCATGTTTCACTCCCACGCAGTGCGCGACTTCAATGGCGCGCAACGATCAGAAACGCACGGGGATTACCCGTGTGGGTTCAAGTCGTGCGGCGCATCGATTGGTCGACGGGTACGCAGTGGGAGTGACTATAAAGGCATAAGAAAAATAATTTAAATACCGTTAGAGAATAACCATATGAAGCAGTCAATTCTCTGCCGAGGGGCGCTGGGCGCCCCTTAGCGCCATTCGCTGTAGGGCTCCAGTGCGGTGACGGGCAAGGCCAGGTTGCCGCGCCACGGCTCGAACAGGTAGCGCACGTAGAGCAGGGCGTGGCTTGGCGTGTAGTCATCGCTGTGCTGCCAGTCGAAACCTCCACCCAGTACCCAGCGATCGTTCAGGCGTCGTTCGAAGGCGCCATGCAGGCGGTAGCCCAGGCCGGTGCTTTCGCTGGAGTCAGTCATCGCATTGATGTTGGTATCACCGATGTCCTCAGGCTTGTAGTAATCGAGGATCTTGCGATTGACACTTGAGTCCGGGTAAAGCCGGCTGCTGCCACTGTGGGCGCGAGACCAACTGACCGAACCTTCCAGCAGGAACGACCAATCATAATTGCGCCAGGCATAGCTAACCGGCACACCGATCGATTCGTAGCGTTCGGGGCTGTAGTACCCGCCCTGGCCGAGGCTGTAGCCACCCAGATCCTTGTCATAATTCCAACGCATCACGGTCAAGCCAACGCGCATCCGCTCGTCCGCCCTTTCCACGACGCGGCGGTAGTAACCCGCCATGATTCGTGTGCGCTCGTTGTCAGCGACGTTCTCGCCATACAGCCAGTGGTGCCCCAGGCTGGCCCAGACGCCGTGATCACCACCTTGGTCCCAGCTCAGGCCAAGCGTGGCGCCATTTGCCGTCACACCGCCCCAGCGGATGCGAGTGTTGGGGTCTCGGGTGCCGCCAAACGAAAGCAACGAGTTGCTCATTGGCCGGCGCGAGGCAGCGAGCGACCAGCCGACCTGCCCGAGGTCGCCATTGAGAATCGCGCCGCCCAACCAGTTGTTGACCTCGAAGCCTTGGGTCGTACCCAGGTCGAAGCCCCAACGTTCGTTCTGCCAGCCCGCGGCCAGAACCGCACCGTTGGCGCTTTCCGAACTACCCGCACAGCCTACGCGTTCACCATCCTTCTTGATGAACTGGCAAGAACCGAAATCTTCTGTGTGCCTGTTTTTGTCATCCACGTCGAATGAGCCCGCATCCATGCCAATGCGCTCCACGCGCGCAAACGCCCTGCCGTCTTCCCACGGGGTATCGACATGCAGCAAGGTCGTTTGGGTGCTCAGCCGGGAAATA
This sequence comes from Pseudomonas sp. GM84, assembly GCF_000282535.1. Lineage (GTDB taxonomy): Bacteria > Pseudomonadota > Gammaproteobacteria > Pseudomonadales > Pseudomonadaceae > Aquipseudomonas. Next base: position 5,036 of record NZ_AKJC01000178.1, read on the forward strand.
CCGTCCGTACCGTCATTCTTGCGCCAGCCGTAGTCGTGCATGAGGGTAACGCTGGTATTGCGCTGCTGGTACAGCTCGTCGACGTCACTGCGCAGGCTGCGCGCCAGCCAGTCATCCGTGTCCTTCGCGCGGCTGGCGTAGGTCAGGGCGCGGTCATCACGCGGCACCACCGCCTCACGGCTGAGCAACTGCGCATCGGCCATGGCCGCCGCATACAGGTCGAGCGCCCGCTGTGGATCGTTGGCCGCCACCAGGCGGGCGGCGTCGCGGCGCAGCAACGGGTCGGGTTGCGTCTGCTGTGCGGCGATATGGTCCAGCAGTCGGACAGCCTTGTCCTTCTCGCCCAGCGCAACCCAGACCGCAGCCAGGCGCCGCTGGGCATCGCTTTGCGCGTCGGTCAACTGCAGGGGCTGCGCGTCCAATGCCTGGCGCACACGCGCCAGGTCGCCTTCGGCGATCCAGCTTTCCATCACCCCCAGGCGGGCCTCGGGGCGCTGCGGCTGAACCTGCAGCACGCGCTCGTAATAGCCACGCGCCTTGCGCTGGTCGCCGCGCTCTGCGGCCCAGTCCGCCATCAGCAGGAGGTCGTCCGGATCCCCCTGGCCATGGGCCAGGCCGGCTTCCAGTACGGCAGTGGCCTCGTCGGTGCGGCCCTGGTCCTGCAGGCGCTGGGCCTGGGCCAAGGTCATGCGCCGGCGCACACGCTGGTCGAGGTTACGCATGTCGTCGGTCCAGGCGCCTTGCGGTACGGCGCGCAAGGTGTCCTGGGCCTGGGCATCACGGTCACTGGATTCCAGATACAGGCCATGGGCATACCGCGTGGCGGGGTCGGCCGATTGACGTTGCAGTATCCGGGTGAAGGCGGCGTCGGCCTCGGCGTTGCGCCCCTGCTGGCGCAGGCTGCTGGCCAATTGGTAGGCCAGCCAAGGCTCATCGGGCGCCAACTCGGCAGCCTGCCCCAGGACCCGGCTGGCGGTAGCCCAGTCCTGACGCTGCAACGCCGCATCAGCCTGTTCGCGCAGGCGACCAAGCTCCAGGCTGCGGCGCAGGCTGGCGAACTGGGCCTGTTGGGCTCGCGGCAAGCTGTCCAGGTAGGCTTCGGCCTTGTCTGTCGATTGCGCCTGATAGATCCGCATCAGGCCACGCACCGCGCTTTCATTGCCCGGCACCATGCGCTGCACCTGCAGGTATTGCCGTTCGGCGCCGGCCAGGTCGCCTTCGGCAAGCGACACATCGGCCAGCCCGAGCAAGGCGAACTCGTCCTTGGGGCGCTGCTGGCGGGCCTGCTGGTAGAGCGAGCGAGCGGCGCGCAGGTTCTGTTTCTCCAGCGCGCTATCAGCCCTCTGTAAAAGCCCCCAGTACTGGCTGGAGGCTTCAAGATCTTTCCATTTGCTCATCAAGCGGGTGTTCTGCTCGATGGCGACAGCCCGGTGAAAAGACACGTTCGCTTCCGAATAGCGGCGCTGGCGCATCAGCGCAACGCCAAGCGAACCGTGCAGGCTGGCATCGTCGGGATAACGGCGCAGGGCCACGCGCAGTTGCGCCTCGGCCTGGGCGTTACGTTCCTGATCGAGCAGTGCCTTGCCGCGTTGCCCAGCCTGCCAGGCCGGGTCGCCCACCAGGGTGCGCTGCTGCTTGAGGTTTTCGTTGGCCTGCGACAACAGCGGCGAAGCGGGATAACGCTGGATGAAAGCCTGCCAGGCAGCAACGCTGCCGGCATTCACCGGTTGCTCGGACAGGTAGTCGAATTCGCGCTGCGCGGCGGCATCGCGGGCCGTCGGGTCGCGCGACAACTGGTGGAGCACGGCCAGGGCCTCGCTGTCGCGATCTTCGCTGAACAGCCAGCTGGCCAAGGTCTGACGCAGGCCGGCATTACCCGGGTACTGGCGATCGAGCTGCTGCAGCTGGCGGATCGCTTCCGGCCGTTGCCCAGGCAGGTTGGCCCGCACACGCCAGTAATCCAGCGCCAGCTCCAGGCTGGGCGGTTCGCCGGCGAACAACTGGTCATAGGCGACCAGGGCTTCTTCGTAGCGCCCGGTCACTGCCATCAGGCGCGCTTGCTGCAGGCGCCGCATCTGCTCCGGTTGCTGCAGCTGCATCAGGCGTCGGGCTTGCCGATCCTGAAGGCTACCCGGCGCCACTTCGGCGATTCTTGCGCGCAGTTGCTCGGCTTCCTCAGGCTTCTGCTCGCGCAGCGCCAGGCTCAAGGCGGCCAGCAAGGCATCAGGGTTGCGCGGCTCGAGCAGGCGCAACCGGGCCAGAGCGTCGTGAATCAGGTCGTCGCGGTGCAACGCCTCGCCGATACGCACCTGTTCGAGCAGCCATTGGCGCTGTTCATCCCGGTCCTTGGGCTGCGCAGCCACGGCGCAAGACAACGCGGTCAGCGTCAGCACGCCGATCATTCGGAACATGGCGCACTCCAGGCAGGCAGCAGACGACCTTGGTTGTCGAAGCGATAGCGGGCTTCGTCCCAGCCCTGGCCGAACATGGCAAGGACCTGGTTGTAATACGCCTGCGCGTCGACAGGCTGCTCGCGCAGCCTTTTGCGCTGGGCTTCGAGCGCCGTCGGGTCAGCGGAGGCATTGGCCAGCAGCGGCAGCAGCGCCGCAGAAAAGCCCGCCGGGCCGTGACCGTTCAGCTTGCCGCTGCGGGCATCGACGCTTTCCGGCGGCAGGCCGGCTTGCGTGGTGGCGGCGACCATCGGCGCGAAGTGATGCAGCAGCTCGTCGCGCTGCGGCGCGCCGTTGGCCAGCATGCCCAGCCACAGGTAAACACGGATGGCGTCGTAGTCCCCGGCGTTGCCGTGCTCAGGGTCGGGCTCGATGCCTGCTGCGGGTGTCCACAGCAGCCAGTCCGGAGCAAAGCCCTTGGGCGACGCCTGTAGCCAGACGCGCCGGACGTTGCCCGCCATCTCACCCCACAACGGGTCCACAAGGGCAAAGCGGTCGAACAGTTGCGGCGGCAGGTAGCTGGGGTTCAGGCGCCAGCCACGGTTGTCTTCGAAGCCATAGTCTGCGGGCAACAGCATCACACCCAGGCCGGGCAGCTTGCGCACGGTCTGCGCGGCGATGCGCCAGAGCATCTGCGTGCCCAGCTGGGTATAGGCCGGCTCGTCCCACAGCCGCCCCGCTTCTAGCAGGCTGTAGGCGATCCACAGGTCGGCATCGCTGGCATTGTTGCTGTCCAGCACCTGCCATTGCTGCTTGCTGCGGCCCCACAGCCAGGCCGGCAGGTGGCGGGAAAGGTCGCCTTCGGCCAGGTTGTTGCCGGTCCAGCGCAACAGCTTCGCGAACGCCTGCCGGTCATTGCCGACCAGGGCGAAGAACAGCGCATAGCTCTGCCCTTCGGAGGTGGTGATCAGGCGCTCGTCACTGCGGTCGAGTACCCGGCCATCGACGCTGACCAGTTCGGCCTTGAAGCGCTCCCAGGCCGGCCACGGACAAGTCGTCGACGCCGTGGCGACAGCGGGCATGCACAGCACCAGCAGCACTGCCAACAACTGGCGCATGGTCAATCGGCTCCGCCCAGGCGACGACGCGAAGCCCAGCGCAGCGCACGCCACAACAGGAAGGCGAACAGCAGCACGCTGACGGTGGCGATCACCGCGATCAGCGCCGGGTAGTCGGACAGGTGGAACCACAGCAGCAGCCACCATGGCAGCTGGCCGACGTAGTAGTGTTCGCCAACGAACTGGCTGCTGACGCCGCTGCTGCGCACCAGGGCGACGGAGCCTGCCACTGCATCCAGCTTGCCGGAATCGGCCAGCACATCGCGCAGCATGCCGTAAGCGGCATCGGAGCTGGCCAGCAGTGCGACGACGCTGCGCTGCTCGTGGAACGGCGACTTCAGGCCGGTGATCGCCGCGATCGGCGCCTGGGCACTGATTTCGACCCGGCTATTGGATACAACCGGCGAGGTATCGAAGCGGCGGTTGCCGGTTTGCTCCAGCACACGCCCCTGCACCATCCAGTCACGCTGTGCATTGAGCAACAGGCCAAGGTTGGGCTGCTCGCGCAGGTCTTCGGGCAGACTGCCGATCAACAGCAGGTCGGCATCGGCTTCTGAAGCCTGCTTCCAGTTGTCGCTAAGGCGCACGTTCAGGGCCGGGTAACCCACCTGCCCGCCTATGCTGCTGATCACATCCAGCAAGGTGCCAACCTGCATTGGCGTCGGCTTGGCCGGCACCACGATCACGGTATCGGACAGGTCGGCCATGCGGCTGTAGGGGAAGCCGCTGCGGACGAAGGCACGCAGGTCTGGCATGGCCATGTAGTGGTGGTAGCCGGACAGGTCGATGGTCGAGTTCTCGTCGATCGCCGCGCGCACGTCCACCGGCAGGGTGGTCTGGCAATGGTCGCGCTGTGCGCTGCCCATCGTGCTGGCAAAGCTGAAGTCGAACCGCAGGCGGTTGCGCGCGCCGATCTTCAGCGCCGGGACCAGCGACTGCTCGGTCAACGCGGTGCTGTCGGTGGACAGCACGTTCAGGCGCATTTCTTCCAGGGTGCTGCTGCGACGGTCGTTGCCCACCAGCGGCATGCTGGTGATGTACTGGTCGTTGACGCTGATGCTCAGGCGCGATTCGTCGGTGACGGCTGGCGGCGTGTAGCGATACAGGGTCTGCAGCGGGATGCCCTGGTTGCGCCAGACGAACAGGTCCGGCGGCAGGTTCACATCCAGGGTGATCGGCCGCGGCTGCAAGCCGCTGACCTGCAGCTGCTCGGGGTAGTCGAGCAGCTCGGAGAAACGCACCGGCCGGTCGGTACGCGTCCAGTTCGGCGCATCGTAAGGCTTGCGCGGTTGCAGGGCGGTCATCTGCTCGACCTTGACCCGCGAGCCGCGGAACAGGTCGCTGCCAACGGCCAGCGCCGACGCGGCCTTGATCAGGTCTTCGTCATTGCGGCCAAGCACCAGCAAGAGTTTGCTCCAGCGATCGTCCGGGTGGTCGATCAACTGCACCACCGGGCCATCGACCGCAGGGAATTTTTCCAGGTCGGCGATAAACGCCGGGCGCCGCTCGTTGGTGGCGAACACCACGGCAGGCCGGGGTTTGTCGCCGCTGGCCGGCAGGCTGTTGAACGACACCGGGAAGGTCGCCTTGCGCCAGCCCGCCTTGCTGCCGAAGTACGACGCGAGGATTGCCGCAGCACGCTGTTCACCCACGGTCGGTGCGTCGGCGAACACCACCGGCAGCTCGACCTTGCTGGTGTCGCGCGCGTCATAGAACGGCAGCGGGAAGTAGGCCAGGTCATTCTCCAGCGCCAGCGCCTGCTCGCGCAGCTGGACCTGGCTCTTGCGGTTGACGTTCAGCCACAGGCCACTGTGCGCCGGGTCTTCGCAGATATCGGTGTAATGCCCGACGAACTCCAGGCGCACCCGGTTGAAGTCGCTGATCAGCTTCGGATCCAGCGGCATCTGGCGCCGCACGCGCTGGCCGAGCTGGTCCTTCTCGATCGGCACCACGCCCATCAGCTCATCGTTGAGGTACACGCGCAGATGGGACAGGTTCGGCAGCAGCGCTGGCGAAGGGGTGTAGTCCAGCTGCAGCACCGCGTCGGTTGCCAGGCGGTCCCGGCGCACGCCGAATTCGATGTTTTCGCTGTTGCGGACTCCCAGCAACAGGCTGTCGGCCGGTCGGCCAAGCTGCTCGAACGTCTGGTTGACGGGCCAGGTGGGCACCGATGGCTCCTCCGGTACGGCGAGGGGGGCTACATCGGCGACGGCAGCGTTCTGGAACAGCGAGGCAAGCAGCGCCATCGCCAGGCCCCAGGTGCGTGCGGGATAACGAGTCATCATGCGTCTCGGTCAACAAGGTTCGTGGATGGGAGAGGTCGGGGGGTGCGCGGCAGGTAGCTGCCCAGCCAGCGCGCCAGGTCGCGCACTGGCAGCAGTCGATCGCGCAGCCAACCAGGTGTGTGTTCGATCAGGCGCAGGTAACCGATGCCGCCCATCTTGAGGACGTCGACCAGGCTGCGCAGCGGGCGTTCAACTTCGTGTTTGTCCTGCCAGTTCAGCCAGGCATCGGCGCGGGCGAAGGTGCAGTGCACCAGGTCGATGCGCTGCTGCTGGGTGAGGCCATCGAAGGTCAGGCCCACATGCCGGCCGACGATGCGGGTCACCCGTGCATTGAAGGCAAATTCACGCTGCCCGCGGCTCAGCAGCAAGCGCACGCGCTCGCCTGGCGCAGGCGACACGCCGTCGCCCAACTGCAGGCCGATGCCGCCATCGGAATAGTCGACCAGGGTGCAGGGGAAGCCGTGGCCGCTTTCCAGCTGCAGTGCGGCCGGCAAGTTCATCTGCACACGGTGCGCACGCCGCACCTGACGGACTTCGGCGGCCACCGCACAGGCGGCACCGATGATCAGCAGGTTGTAGAGCACCCACAGCGAACTGACGATCACCGTGCCGATTTCCGCAACCGGGCCGGTGAACAGGCGCCAGACGGCAAAGCCCAGGCCCGCCACGTTGAGGCCGGCAAGGAACAGGTAGGGCCGGGCGATGTGCCAGTCGAACTGCCCATGCTCCATCAGGCCGCCCTTGGCCGTGACGTTGAATGTGCCTTTCTTCGGCGCGAACAGCGCGACCGTGGTCGGCCGGGCGATATACCAGGCCAGTACGGTCTCGTAGACCTCGCCCCAGAAGGTCTGCCGGTACTTGCCCTGCGTGCGCGAGTTGGTGAGGCTGGCGTGAATCATGTGCGGCAGCACGTAGAGCAGGATCATCACCGCCGGCGCGTAGATGATGTAGGCGTGCAGCAACAGGAACGCCAGCGGTGCGGTGAGGAAGACCAACCGCGGCAGGCCGGCGAGGAAGTGCAGCATGGCGTTGGCGTAGCAGATCCGCTGGAACAGGCTCAGCCCGCGACCGAACAAAGGGTTGTCGGTACGGAAGATCTGCACCATGCCGCGCGCCCAGCGTATGCGCTGGCCAATGTGTGCCGACAGGCTCTCGGTGGCCAGGCCCGCGGCCTGGGGAGTGCTCAGGTAGGCCGAGGTCCAGCCTTGGCGGTGCAGGCGCAACGCGGTATGGGCGTCTTCGGTCACCGTTTCGACGGCAAAACCACCAATGCTCTCCAGCGCGGTACGCCGCAGCACGGCACAGGAGCCGCAGAAGAAGGCGGCGTTCCACATGTCATTGCCGTCCTGGATCAGCCCGTAGAACAGCTCGCCTTCGTTGGGACGGCGGCGGAAGGAGCCCAGGTTGCGCTCGAAAGGGTCGGGCGAGAAGAAGTGATGGGGCGTCTGCACCAGCGCCAGCTTGGGGTCCTTGAGGAACCAGCCGACCGTCATCTGCAGGAAGGAACGCACCGGCACGTGGTCGCAGTCGAAGATGGCAATCAGCTCGCTGTCGGTCACACCCAGCGCATGGTTGAGGTTACCGGCCTTGGCGTGCTTGCTGTTCGGCCGCACGATGTAGCCCACCCCGACTTCGTCGGCGAAGGCGCGGAACGCCTCGCGCTTGCCATCGTCGAGGATGTAGATGCGCAGGCGCTCGCGCGGCCAGTCCAGGCCCAGGGCGGCGAGCACGGTGGTGCGCACCACCGACAGATCCTCGTTGTAGGTGGGGATCATCAGGTCGACTGTCGGCCAGTGCGCAGGGTTTTCCGGGAGGGCCGCCGGCTTGCGCTCCAGCGGCCAGCAGGTCTGGATGTAACCCAGGATCAGCACGAACCAGGAGTAGGTTTCGGCGGCGAGCAGAATCACGCCACAGACCAGGTCGAGCGTGTCGTTCCAGTTCAGGGTCGAGGTGTAGCGCCACCACAGGTAGCGGCACGAAATGATCGTCGACAGTACGATCAGCATCAGGGTCGGGAACCGGCCCGGCATGTAGCGCACCAGCATGGCGATGCCCCACAGCAGGAAAATGAACACCAGCTGCGCCTGGTAGCCGAACGGCTCGGTCACGCAGAGCACGGCCAGAAGCACGGCGCACAAGGTGAGCACGGTATAGAACAAGCGGCGGCCGAACACACTCAGCCGACGCAAGCGCTGGGCGGCATCGTGCTGCAGGTTGCTGTCGCGAAAACGCCTCGGCACCTGGCGCATGGTGTCGGCCAGCCGCGCGCGATACCTGCGCAGCACCTGCCATGCACCGTGCAAGTGGCCGACCGCGAAAGTCCAGGCACGCACGGGTCGGCCCGGCTTGCGCGGCTGAGGCACACGCCGCAGCAGCAGCCAGAGGCACTGGATCAAAAGGCGCAGCGGGTCGCCCAGCGTCGGCCGCTTGCCGACGAACTGTGGAAACAGTCGCTGATGCTCGGCCAGCAATGCCTGCCAGGACGGCGATTCGAGCCGCAGGAACAGGAACGCCACCCACACACCCAACGTGAACAGCAGGGCGACCGGCCAGTGCGCGCCGCGTGCGGTGAAGTAGGCGTAGGCCGAGCGTGGCGTCACGTTCACGCTTGCCGCCTCGCCAGGCAGCGCACCGCCAGGCTTTGTACGTCGCGCGAGGCCAGGCACTGCGGTGCGTAGTGACCCACTGGCGCCTTGCTGGCGAAGGCTTCGCCGAACGCTTCGTCACGGTGCACCAGCTGCAGCGGCAACTGGTTGCGGAACAGGTCACGCCACACCATCACCACATCGCTCTGCAGGCTGCTGGCAGGGTCGAAACGGTTGACCAGCAGCAGGTCGTAGCGCTCGACCGGCTGGCGACCGAGCAATACGTGGCTGGTCATCTCGGCTTCCGCCACCAGGATCCGCATGTCGGTGTCGAAGCCACGTGTGGCTTCGGCCGCGACCGGCTGAGGCAGGTCGAACAGCAGCCAGTCGAAATGCTCGGCCAGTGCTGTCTGGCGTGTACGCCACACTTCGGGCTGCTGGTAGGCACCCAGATCGTCGAGCCGCTCTTGCGCCACTTCACCGAAGGGCATCAGGCACAGCCCGTCGAGCACCTCATAGATGGGCTCGCCGAAAGGCCGCCCCTGCAGTTCGGCGCACGCCCAGCCATCGCGCTGGTCGAGCGGCAGGTTGAAGTGCAGGCCCAGCAGGTTGTCCGGGCTCATATCCACCAGCAGCACGCGCTCGCCGAGCTCGCGCATGGCATAGCCCAGCGCTGCCAGCAGGGCAGTACGGCCCAGCCCGCCGCGCAATCCATGCAAGGCCAGGCTGATCATGGCCGCAGGGTCTCATGCTTTTCGCGCTGCTCGACGGCAGCGTTGCCGAGGCTGGCCATGCAGCTTTCGCCCAGCAGCGGCCAGCGCTGCAAGGCCTGCTGTACGCCGACCATCATGGAGATGTCCTGGTAGCTCAAGGCAGGCATGGCCAGGTACTGACGCAGTTGGGCGATATCGTCACTGCGGTCGGAGGGGTCGGCTTTGCCAGCCATCATGGGCTCTCCTTGGGAACAGGCTGCCAATCCGGCTGGCCTTGCAGACGCATGTAGGTCCGGCCCTGGTAGTCCAGGACCTGGGCACCGGAGGTTTCCGACACGCGTTCGGTGGTGGGCAGGTCAGTCAGCAGGCTCGGCAGGTCGAGGGTCTGGCCGGCACCCAGGCCGGCATAGACACGCGACACCAGCTCGGACAGGGCCAGGAAGCTGGTCGGTGCCGTGACTTTCAGCGGCTCGCTGCGGGCCGGCTGGCCCATGCCGATGAACTTGAGGCCGACCGGCACGTGGGTGATCGACGGCGTTGGGATTTCGCGCATGCCGGGCAACTGCATGCGGTCGCCGTGCAGGGCAGCACCGTGTTCGGGAACGATGGCGACCACCACGCGGCGGCCGCTGGCTTCGAGTTCGTCGAGGAACTTGCCGAGGTCGCCGAACAGGCGATTGGCCCGCGTGGCGTAATCGGCCTGGCGCGTGCCGCCGTCGGCGGTCACCAAGCGGTTGCCGTCATGCAGGCTGATGGTGTTGTAGAACAGCGAGACATGCTCGGCACCGGAGCTCTTGCGCTTGCCCCACCAGCCGTTCAGGACGTCCAGGTCGCCGGCGATCGGAGAGCCGTCGAAGCTGACCAGCGCCCGCGGGAAGTCGCTGACACTGAAGCCAGGCTGAGGCATGTGCTGCCGGGTGATGTCGCCGATGAAGTTGTCGAAGCGCCCGCTGTGGTTGAGCAGGGTCTGGCTCTGGAAACCGAGGTTGGCCAGGTTCTGGAACAACAGGCACTGTTCGGGCGCCTGCTGGTACAGACCCACATGGGACGATTGACCACAGCTGGCCCGCAGCATGCGAATCGCTGCCGGACCACTGTAGGAAGTGGCCGAGTTGAACTGATCGAAGACCACGTCCAGGCGCGAGAACAAGGGGTTTTCGTGCAGGCCGACGGCCGAGAGGTCATCCCAGGCCAGGGAGCACACATTGATCACCAGCAGGTCGAACGCCTGCTCATCCGCCTTGGCAGCAGGGAACGTGGTCACCCGTTGACGTTCGCTGGTGAAGAAGCGGTCAAGCCAGGCATTGAGGGTCGCGGTGTCGGCGACCGCCCCGGCAGGCGCAGTGGCGGCGGTGGCGGCCGTGTTGGCTGCACCGGCAACGGCCGGCTGGCCGGCCCCGGTGCCCAACGACGGCAGCCCGCCAACCGCCAGCCACGCCAGGCCGACCAGGCTCAAGGTGCTCAGGCGCACCCAGTGCCGCAGGAACAGGTACCCCACCACCAGCAGCACCAGAGCCCCGACCAGGTTCCAGTTGACGAACCTGGCCATCAGTTCCAGCAGGTAGTCCCACGAGAAATCGAGCACGCCCGGCTGCTCCAGCAAGCGCCTGAACGGCGGCAGCCAGGTGTCTTGATAGAACAGGGCGACACCCACTGGCACGGCCACCACCTGGCGCCCGACGCGCAACCACCGCCCACGCAGGGGGACCAGCAAAAATGCGGCGAACAGCAGGTTGGGCAGCGCCTGGAAGTCCAGCATGCCGCCGGCAACCAACAGGAACTTGGCCAGGAAGTAGAGGTTCCAGGCACCCAGACCGTGCCAACGGCCCGGTATCGAGGTGGAAAATGTCGAGCTAGTCATGATCAGGGTCCTGACGCACAACACGGCGGCGTACACCCACCGGCTTCAGGTAACGGGGTCGCAGATGACGGTTGAGCCAGCCTTGCACCATGGCACGTACGCGAAGCACGAACATGACGAGGATCAAGGTAACCAGCGCACTGATGCCGATTACCTGGAGCAATTGCGCGAAGTTCACTTGGCCCCCCAATGACGCAGGGTGATCTGCCGCGGTGCCAGGGCAGGCCTTTTATGCGCCGCTGGCAGCGCCAGCGACTCGGCCAGTGGCGGTTGCGGTATGGTTTCGTCGAGGAAGGCCGTGCCGCCCAGGCTGTCGAGGCTGACCAGGACCTCCTGGCCGATGAACAGCTCTTTCCAGGACAGCTGGAAGATATGGTCCAGCGCCTGTTCGACACCTTCCGAACGGCAGGCGAACAGGAACAGGAACAGCACGTCGTCGACCACACAGGCGATATCGCCATCGCGGCGGAACACCGTGCGCGAGCAGGCCTGCAGTGGGCTCAGGCCGGGGGCGGGGCGCAGCACCAGCAGCTGGTGCACGATTTCACCGTTGCGATGGCCCTGCCACATTTGTTGCACCGCTTCGGCAAAGGCACGCGGGGCCACCAGCCCACAGATCGGCAGCGGCCGCAGGCGGGCGAGCAAGGCATCGAAATCAGCGGGCAGGTGACGGGGCCAGACATAACCCTGAATGCTGTCGACCATGGTCAGGAAGCGCGAAAGGCTGGCACCGAAGGGCACGATCTGGCTGGCACCACAGGCCAGCAGCAGTTGCTCGTCCTGATAACGCAGCGTCGGCGCCATTTCGCGCACCACCAGCTTCAGGGCATTGCCGCGCAGTTGACGCAATGTGTGCAGTTGACGGGCCAGCACGTCGAGACGCTGGCCACCGTCCATGGCGAAGATCACGGTTGCCGACACGGCGCGGCCGGCCTTGGCCCCTAGCTCGCTGATGCTGTCGAACACTTGCCAGTGCTCGGACAGCGCCGGCGCTCCTTCAAGCACCTGGCTCTGGGCCAGGCACAGCAGTTCATCGCCACCCGCATCGGACAGCGGCTGAAGCCGGCCGGCAACCGCAAACCCGCTGGCCTGGCGCGCCAGTTCGACGTCCATGGGGCCGACAACGCCTAGCAGGTTGCTCCAGTAATGCTGCAGATAGCGCACACCGCCCTGGCCACGGTAGAGCTGGGCAAGTCCGTCGAGGGATTGGTTGAATGCGCGCAGGCGCTCGATCAGCGAGGCGCTCTGACCTTCACTGATCACCACGATCAGTGCACCGGCGGCGAGTGCCGCCTGGCGCAACGTCTGGCACCAGCGCTCGACCTTGCCCCCTTCCCAGGCCGCCGTCGGTACCAGTGCTACCAGCACCCGGCCCGGCAAGTCGATGCGTGGCAGGTCGTCTTTGAGCTGCAGGATGGCCCGCGTGTCAGCCTCGTACAGAGCCAGTTCGGCAGGACCGCAAGCCGGGTCCAGCCCTTCGAGGGACTCTTGCATGACACGCGCATCACCGAGCAACGCCGCCCGGCCTTGTTCAGGCATGGCGGCGATGACTTGGCGGCAGAGCGTAGCGGCGTTTTCTGTGGTGTCACAGGCCAACCAGTACAAGCCTTGGTCATGAAACTGACTATGCTCGGCACCCAAACCGGGAATAGCCAACAATGGAATACTTTTCGTCAAAACGATGACTCTGAATTCAAAATCGAAGCTGATTCGAGGATGGAGGCCGCACGCAGGTCGTTGCGGCTTTTTTGACGAGATGGCTCGTCAAAAAAACGGCGCCTATAGATCGGACTTGGTCAAGACCGTCAATTCTACAGCACCAGGGGAAAATGGTGTCAAGATGCTATTTAACAGACAGCCGCACACGTTTGCCAGAGTCAATCTGACGCACCTTTGCAAACGGTGATTCAGCTCTCAAATAGCGCCTCGGCGTGCCCCTTGAAGATCGGCTTGAGCAGGTAGCGCTCGGCGACCCCTGGATGAACAGGCGCAATAGCGCATCATTGCCTATGCTGCGCCTTAGCCAGCAAGCCAAGGAACCCACGTGACGAGGATGGACGCCATGTTCTACGTGCAGCGTAACGCCAGCGGTCAGTTGCAGCGGGTGGAAGCCGCCCCTTACGCCGAATACACGGAAATCCTCCCGGCAGACCATGTCGAAATCCTGGAGTGGTTTGCCGACGACGTCGTCGAGAACAGCCTCAAGCAGCTCAAGCAGAGTGATCTGGACATGATCCGCGTGCTCGAGGACCTGATCGAGGTGCTGACCACCAAGGGGGTGATCAGCATCACCGACCTGCCGGCCGGCGCACAGGCCAAGCTGCTCAGTCGCTCCACGGCGCGCAAGGCGCTGGGCGGCCTGAACAACCTGATCGAGGAAGAAGAGGACGGCGGGTTGATCTGAGACCCTGGGGCGCTTGGCGCCCCGGCACACTTGAAATTAGCGCCAGGGCGCAGGCTCGCCAACCAGCTGGCCCTGGATACCGCCCACACCCATTTCCACCAACACCAACCGCTCCCCTTCTGTCTCCACCCGCTCGGCGATCAATGGCAGGTCGATACTGTGCGCCGCGCGCTGGATAGCTTCGATGAACAATCGCTTGTGCTGTTCCTGATCGATGTTGCGGATGAAGCTGCCATCAATCTTCAGGTACGCCAGGCCCAGATGCGCCAGGTTGCCGATCATGCTGAAGCGGCCACCAAAACGCTGCAGTGCCAGGCCGAAACCAAGCCCTCGCAGGCGCCGGGTCAACTGTTCGAGCGCCGCCTGCTCGGGCAGTTGCTCTTCGCCGATCTCGAAGATCAGCCGCGCGCCCAGTGCCGTGTTCTGGCCCAGCAACTCATAGACCCGCTGCAGGGCCTTGGGGTCGGCCAGGGTCGCGGCGGTCAGGTTCAACGCCAGCACCTGATCGTGGCTGCGCAGGTGCGCGAGCACTTTTTCCAGCACCAGCAGATCCAGCCGCGACATCCAGCCGAAACGCTCCAGCCAGGGCAGGAAGCGGCCGGCGGGCAATGCCTCGCCCTGGTCGTCATGCAGCCGCGAGATCACTTTGTAATGAAGGAGCCGCTGGCCCGTCTGGGCATCCACCACCGGCTGGAAGAACAGCTCGAACTGGCCGCCGACAAACGCCTTGTCCAGGCGCGTATGCCATTCGTGCTGGTTGTCGCCGGCAACGGCGGCCGTACCCTGCTCAAGGCATACCCAGCCCGGTGTCGGTTGGTTCTCGGCACGCGCCAGTGCCTCGTCGGCCAGTTTGAGCAGCGCCTGCGGGGCATCGCCTGGGCTGAACGGCGCCAGTCCAATACAGGCGACTGGGGAGATATCGCTGGCCCCTGTCTCGTGCAGGCTCTGCAACGCCGCCTCAAGGGCCTGGGCAAGGCGTACCGCATCTTCGTGGACCATCCCGGGCGCCAACACTGCGAACTCTCCGCCTCGGCTGCGTGAAATCAGGTCGTTGGTCTCGGGGAAGCTGGCACAGGTGCGCCGCAGTTGCTCGCCTACCGCCTGCAGCAGCTGGTTGGTACGTTGTCCGCCGAGACGCGCGTTGAGCCCGGCCAGCCCCTGTACACGCAGCAGCAGCAGGTACCCGGCACGGGCCTCCTCCAGGTTGCTGACTCGGGCGTTGAGCTGCATCTCGAAGTAGCGCCGGTTCGACAGGCCGGTCAGGCTGTCCTGATACGACTCGGCACGCAACCGCTCACTGCGTTCGGCCTGTTCGCTGAACAGGGCCTTGAGCTTGTCGACCATCTGGTTCATTGCCTGCACCACCCGGCGCAGCTCCGGCGTGCGCGGCTCGGGCAGGCTGAGAAACTCGCGGCGGGCAATGGCCTGGGACTGCTCGACCATGGCATCCAGCGGACGCAGCTGGCGGCGCAGCAGCAAGGCGCCCAGCGCCGCGCTCGCGGCACCGCACAGCAGCAGCCAGCCCAGGCTGCCCAGTGCGCTCTGCCAGAGCTTGCCGATGGCGAACATCGGATGGCTGATCACCTCGACCCGTGCGGCCTGCTGCCATCCGCGGCTGACGATGGCATCGCCGCCCGCTGCTTCCAGGCCGATCAGGCGGATGAACCAGGCAGGGACACCGCCAGGGTCCGGTTTGGCGTGGCGCTCCACCAGCACCGCGTTGGAGCCCAGGTCGATGACCTTGATGCTGGCGTAGTAGCCACTGTCGAAGATGGAGCTGACCATCAGCTCTACCATGGCCGGGTCATCGATGCCCGGCGTCAAGGAGAGCGCCAGTGCGGTGGCCGCATCCTGGGCATGCGAGCGCAGCTGGTTGACGTACTGACTACGCGAGCTTTCCAGGCTCACCATGAAACTGCCGCTGAACGCGACCACCAGGAACAGACAAATGGCCAACAGCAATTGTTTGAACAGTGACATCTGCGCTCCTTCAGTAGACCGGTTCGGCCGGGAACCCTTCGGCCTGCATTTTCTTCAACAAGTCCTGCCAGCGTGACAGGCGCTTGGTGTCACCGACCTTCTTGTTGCCCGCGGCACCTGTCAGCCACAGGCCTTCGCCATTGAAGGCGTAGACCGGCAACAGGTCGGTGCGCTGGCTGGCCGGCTCGATCGCGTCCATCAGGCTGTCGAGCACCAGCGGCTGTGCCTGTGGGTTTGAATAATAGGTCAGCACCATGTGCGCACGGTTCTGACGCAAGGCCTTGACGTAAGTGATACGCAGCTTATCGCTGGCAATACCCATTCGCCGCAGGCTGAAGTACTTGGCGATGGCGTAGTCTTCGCAATCACCGGCGCCCTTGATGAGTGCCTGGATCGGCGTGGCCCAGTAATCGACTTCACGCCAAAGGTCGATGTCTTCGACGTAACGTAGTTGCTGGTTGAAGAACAGGTTGACCGCCTGCAGGCGCTGCAGCTCGGTGCCCTGGTTTTGCGTGGCCATGAGGTTCTGCCAGGCATCGATGCGGCCTTTCCCTGCACCGAGGGGGCCATACAGCGTTTGTGATTTGCGGCTGATCTCGGTGAAATCCCAATCCGCATGCAAACCGCCGAGCAACAGGCTACCCAGTAGCACAGCAAGGCCGGCACGGCGCACGGCAATTTTGAGGACCCAGGATATCGCCACTGCGAAGACCTGTTCAGACCAATCGAAAACAGCGATGGTGGCGCCAGTCGGTTTAAAAGACAATGGCATCTTGCAATCAGGACACCAGTTGTCGGGGCGCTATAACTTTATTGATATCGCTTAATGTGTAGCGCTTTCTTTGCCAAGCGACTTCATACAACATGAATGAAGTCTTGCTTCACGCGCCCCAGTACGCGCGTTGGTTTGACAAGCCTCCTTGCCGGTTACTAGTGTCCTTGGATCCAACTTTCGTTATCGAGGCAGACTCCGCGTGGCCGAGAAAATCAAACTGAGCAACGTGCTGACCGCTGAACAGCTACCGTCGCACCTTGCCCGTGCCGTGATCGAAGAGCGACTGCGCAGCGCCATTCTCGATGGCCGCCTGCCGCCCGGTACCGCCGTGCGTCAACAGGAGCTTGCCACCTTGTACGGCGTCAGTCGCATGCCGGTACGGGAAGCGCTGCGCCAGCTTGAAGCGCAATCGCTGCTGAGGGTGGAGATGCACAAAGGTGCAGTGGTTGCCCCCTTGATCGGCGTGGACGCGGTCGACACCTATGAGCTACGCGTGCTACTGGAGAGCGAGGCGTTACGCCAATCGATCCCGTTGCTCGATGCCGCTGACATTGCCAGTGCCCGCAGTTACATCCAGCAACTGGAAAACGAAACACGCCATGCGGAAATCGGTCGCCTCAACCGGCTGTTCCACATGTCTCTGTATAGCAAGGCACCGAATCAGAAGCTGTTGCGCCTGATTGAAATCGAGCTCAATGAGGAAGAGCGCTTTCTGCGCTTCCACTTGTCATCGATGGGCCTGGGTAAACTCACTCAGGACGATCACAACGCGCTGGTGGATGCGGCCAGCGACAAGCTGGTGGACGAGGCCGTGAAGGTGCTGGAGCAGCATCTGAACAAAGCGGCCCGGGTGATGAGGGCTTACCTGGACAAGCAGGTGGCCAAGTAATACTTCCACACCGCCAGGCGCCTGCGCCGAAGCCTGGCGTGTGACGCGGTTCTGTGACCGGCCCGGAAAAGACAAAGCCCCTGTCTGCGATGCAGACAGGGGCTTTGTGTTTGAATCTTGACGATGACCTACTCTCACATGGGGAAACCCCACACTACCATCGGCGATGCATCGTTTCACTACTGAGTTCGGGATGGGATCAGGTGGTTCCAATGCTCTATGGTCGTCAAGAAATTCTGTGTGCTGGCCCGTCCTCGGGACGTGCCTGCGAATTTCTATGGCTTCTACTTAAAGACAAAACCCCTACCTGCTTACGCAGATAGGGGTTTTGCGAAATGAATCTTGACGATGACCTACTCTCACATGGGGAAACCCCACACTACCATCGGCGATGCATCGTTTCACT
>NZ_AKJC01000179.1 GCF_000282535.1 Pseudomonas sp. GM84
CAGCGCTGGCCTGCTCTTTGTGGGAGCCGGCTTGCCGGCGACAGGGCCAGTACAGGCGCTGCAAAGCCCCAAGGCAGCACGTCTACCCTGCCATTTTTTGTTACCATCAACCCACTACGAGCGCACAGCGCCACAGCCAAGATGGAAACCGCCTGATGAGCCAACCCTTCGACGTCGCCGCCCTGGCCGCGACCTATGCCAACAAGTCCCCGCAGGACATCCTCAAGCTTGCCTTCGAACACTTCGGCGACGACCTGTGGATTTCCTTCAGCGGCGCCGAGGACGTGGTGCTGGTCGACATGGCCTGGAAGCTGAACAAGCAGGTCAAGGTATTCAGCCTCGACACCGGCCGCCTGCATCCGGAGACCTACCGCTTCATCGATCAGGTGCGCGAGCAGTACAACCTGCCGATCGAGATCCTCAGCCCTGACCGCGCCAAGCTCGACCCGTTCGTCAAGGAAAAAGGCCTGTTCAGCTTCTACAAGGACGGCCATGGCGAATGCTGCGGCATCCGCAAGATCGAACCCCTGCGGCGCAAGCTCGCCACTGTCAGCGCCTGGGCCACCGGCCAGCGTCGCGACCAGAGCCCCGGTACCCGCAGCCAGGTGCCGGCGCTGGAAATCGACGGCGCGTTCTCCACCCCAGAGCGTACGCTGTACAAGTTCAACCCGCTGGCACAGATGACCAGCGCGGAAGTCTGGGGCTACATCCGCATGCTTGAGCTGCCGTTCAACAGCCTGCACGAACGCGGCTTCATCAGCATTGGTTGCGAGCCGTGCACCCGCCCGGTACTGCCGAACCAGCACGAGCGCGAAGGCCGCTGGTGGTGGGAAGAGTCGACTCAGAAGGAATGCGGGTTGCATGCTGGCAACCTGATCAGCAAGGCATAAATAGCTGGGGCCGCTTCGCGCCCCTTTCGCCGGCAAGCCGGCTGCCACAGGTAGAGCGCTGAACTGCTCTCTGTGGGAGCCGGCTTGCCGGCGAAAGGGCCGCAGAGCGGCCCCATGCATTATCCGATCAGTGCACCGGCAGTTCGACACCCTCGAACAGCTCTTCAAGCTCTTGCTTGTTATGGCACTGAATGGCCTTGGCCATCACTTCGCGGGTCAGGTGCGGAGCGAACTTCTCGATGAAGTCGCACATGAAGCCGCGCAGGAAGGTGCCACGGCGGAAGCCGATCTTGGTGATGCTGGCCTCGAACAGCTCGCTGGCATCCAGGGCCACCAGGTCGCTGTCGAGCTTGCTGTCGACCGCCATCCTGGCCACGATGCCTACACCCAGGCCCAGGCGCACGTAAGTCTTGATCACGTCGGCGTCGGCGGCGGTGAACACCACTTTCGGCGTCAGGCCGCGGTGGTTGAAGGCCTCGTCCAGCTTCGAACGACCGGTGAAGCCGAACACGTAGGTCACGATCGGGTACTCGGCGACCGCTTCCAGGGTCAGTTTCGGCAGCTTGGCCAACGGGTGGCCCTGAGGCACCACCACGCAGCGGTTCCACTTGTAGCACGGCATCATGATCAGGTCGCCGAACAGCTCCAGCGCCTCGGTGGCAATGGCGAAATCGACGGTGCCATCGGCCGCCATTTCGGCGATCTGCATGGGCGAACCCTGATGCATGTGCAACGCCACTTCCGGGTACTGCTTGATGAAGCTGCTGATGACGGGCGGCAAGGCATAGCGCGCCTGGGTGTGGGTAGTGGCGATGGACAGCGTGCCCTTCTTCTCGTTGGAGAATTCCTGGGCGATCTGCTTGATGCTCTCGACCTTGCGCAGGATTTCACCTGCGGTATTGATGATGCGTTCGCCGGCCGGAGTGACGCGGGTCAGGTGCTTGCCGCTGCGGGCAAAGACTTCGACACCCAGCTCATCTTCGAGCAGTCGGATCTGCTTGCTGATGCCCGGCTGCGAGGTGTACAGACTCTGCGCCGTCGCGGAGACGTTGAGGTCATGGTGCGCTACTTCCCAGATGTAGCGCAGTTGTTGGAGCTTCATAGGTTTCCCTCGAATCAGCGGTAAGTCAGCGGCAGCAGGCAGCGACGAGATATAACTATATTAGTGGTTCTCGAAATAAAACTAGAACTATTTTGTTACACGCCTCTGCGAATGAGCCTACTGCCAACTTCACATTTTCCTACGCCCGAGATGCTGCGAGAGCGGCACCATGTACACCGGAACCGGTGACAGTTGCAGCAGGCGTACCGCCGTCCGACCAAGCGGCACGTCCACCCCCGCACCGGCAGCGTGGCTGCCGAAGATCAGCAAATCGACGCTCAGTCGCTGCGCCTGCTCCAGGATGACCTGGGCCGGATCGCCTTGGCGTACGCGCACCGCCTTGATCACGGCCAGGTCGGCATCTTCACCCAGTTCGTCGCGGAAATTTTCCAACACGCGCTGCTCGATGTTGGCCATCACTGTGTTCACACCCTCGCTGTGCAGCTCATCCAGGGTCTGCTCGTCGAGGTAACTTTGCAGGAGGGATTCGGCGAACTGCCCCATGGGCTCCACCGCGTGTATGACATACAACTCCGCGCCGAAAGTGCGGGCCAGGGCCAAGGCATGCTGCATGACAAAAGGGGCGTAGACACCGAGGTCGGTGGCGTACAGCATGGAGCGGATCATTCGACCTCCTCGACTGCCGTTGCGGCAGAGCAAGCTTCAGCTTAGCAGCGCGCCGGACGCTCGCTTTGCCGTCCGGCGCACTGCCACAGCGGGCTGCAGAGGTTTCAGCCGGCCCGATTGGCGCGGTCGATGAACGCCAGTGACTGGTAGAGCATGTGCATGCGCGGCAGGTTGCAACCGGCTGCGCGCGCCTGCTTCAAAGGCTCGTGATAGATAGCCTGGAGCTCCAGCGGGCGTTGCTGGGCGTGGTCGTGATACATGCTCGGCCAATAGTCAGGCATTTTCTCGGTGATCCGGAACAGGTGTTCGGCATACCCCTCGGGCAGCACATGGCCACAGGCCGCAGCGCCCTCCACCACTTCGGCCATCAGGGCCTGGATAAGGTCGCGGGTGTCGGCATCGGCCATAAGCGGTGCAGTGCTGGCGCCCAGCAGTACCGACAGGCCATTGTAGGGCACGTTCCACACCAGCTTCTGCCAGCGCGCCTGGGCCAGGTTGGGCATGGCCTGGGAGTCGATGCCTGCGGCGCGGAACAGCCCGGCTCCTTCTTCGACGATGGCAGCTCCACCATCGCGGGCAGGTCCGCTGTGATAACCAAGGTTGACCGCACCCAGTGCCTGATGACGGATCTCGCCAGGGCCCTGGCGATTGACACAGATGAAGCACAGACCACCGAGCAGGTGCAGGTTGTCGGGCAAGGCGGGTCGCAGCTGCTCTTCGACGCCCAGGCCGTTTTGCAACAGCACGATCTTGGCATCGGCCGCGGCGGCTTGCACGATCAGTGGTGCCAGCTCGGCGTTGCTGGTGGCCTTGGCGCCCACCAGCAACCAGTCGCACGGCGGCATGTCGGCGGCGCTGGCGTAGGCCTGCACGGGCATCTGCAACGTGCCATGCAGTGCGCTGTCGAGCTTCAAGCCCTGTTCGCGGACCACGGCATACTCACTACGCAGGAGGAAATGCACGTCAAAACCGGCGCGCGCCAGCATCAACCCATAGAAGCCTCCAATGGCACCACTGCCAATAATGCCGATGCGCGGTTTACGTGGGGCCATGCTGATCTCCTGATAGTTGTGGATGCACTTTTTTGACACAGATTACAGCTTTGTGCGCACCCCAATAGCGGCACAAGCCCAATCGACCAGGGAAAAACCCTGCTACAGCGGGCTCAGGCCATTGTCGCGCCCCCAGTAACGCGCTAAGGTTCGGCTCCCCGCTGCGAACATTCTTGCTGCTGGGCCGCACGGGGATTGCTGGCGGCCGGCACCCGTGACCTGACGAGTAACACGATGGCTGATTTACCGATCGATGACCTTAACGTTGCCTCCAACGAGACCTTGATCACCCCCGATCAGCTCAAGAAGGAAATCCCCCTCAGCGCCAAGGCCCTGCAGACCGTGACTGCCGGCCGCCAAGTGGTGCGCAACATTCTTGACGGCAAGGACCATCGCCTGTTCGTCGTGGTCGGCCCCTGCTCCATCCACGACATCAAGGCGGCGCACGAGTATGCCGAACGCCTGAAAGTGCTGGCCGAGGAAGTGTCCGATACGCTGTATCTGGTCATGCGCGTGTACTTCGAAAAACCGCGCACCACCGTCGGCTGGAAAGGCCTGATCAACGACCCGTACCTGGATGACTCGTTCAAGATCCAGGATGGCCTGCACATCGGTCGCCAGCTGCTGCTGGACCTGGCCGAAAAGGGCCTGCCGACCGCCACCGAAGCGCTCGACCCGATCTCCCCGCAGTACCTGCAGGACCTGATCAGCTGGTCGGCCATCGGCGCCCGCACCACCGAATCCCAGACCCACCGGGAAATGGCCTCGGGCCTGTCTTCGGCAGTCGGCTTCAAGAACGGTACCGATGGCGGCCTGACCGTGGCGATCAACGCCCTGCAGTCGGTGTCCAAGCCTCACCGCTTCCTCGGCATCAACCAGGAAGGTGGGGTGTCCATCGTCACCACCAAGGGCAACCCGTACGGTCATGTGGTGCTGCGCGGTGGCAACGGCAAGCCGAACTACGACTCGGTCAGCGTCGCCCTGTGCGAGCAGGATCTGGCCAAGGCCAAGATCAAGGCCAACATCATGGTCGACTGCAGCCACGCCAACTCCAACAAGGACCCGGCCCTGCAGCCACTGGTCATGGAGAACGTCGCCAACCAGATCCTCGAGGGCAACCAGTCCATCATTGGCCTGATGGTCGAGAGCCACCTGAACTGGGGTTGCCAGTCGATTCCGAAGAACCTGGACGAACTGCAGTACGGCGTTTCGGTCACCGACGCCTGCATCGATTGGTCGGCCACCGAAAAGACCTTGCGCAGCATGCACGCCAAGCTCAAGGACGTACTGCCTCAGCGCCAGCGCGGCTGATACAAGACAGGGCCGCTTCACACCCCCTCTGTCGGCTTGCCGGCAATGGGGGGTGTGAAGCGGCCCTGCTTTGTTTGAAGGGGGTCAGGCCTTGCTGGAATGGCGCTGCTGACGCTCCATGTAGCGCTCAACATACGAGCAGGACGGAATCACCGTATAGCCCATCTGGTCGGCGTACTCCAGGGCCTTCTCGGTCAGCGCCGCAGCGATCCCACGGCCACGCAGGGCGTTGGGCACGAAGGTGCGATAAATGTCCAGCGTCTGCTTGCCCAGGTCCATGTACGTCAGGTAGGCACGATGACCGTCCACGTTGGTTTCGAACTGATGACCGGCTTGGTCATGGTGGATAGTCAGCGCTTCACTCATCACTACTCCTCGCAGGCCTTTTCGGCAGACCCTTACCTTAACCGATGGTGGTTTATCCGGCGGAGGAACCTCTACGCCACCTCTGCCCCTTGGACCGCAAGCCGAATGCAATGGTTCTGCCGGGCCGGGCACCCCAAATAGTAGGCGCGGGAACCGCGATTGCTCAAGGTGGTGACGCTTAAAAAATAGCAGGATCGAGCGTTTCAGGCGGTGATCCGCCTGGCTTGCAACAGCTACCGGATGTTCTAGGGCTTAAGACGCAGGACGACAGTTAAAGTCACCGTTAGTTCAACAAAAAAGTTCCTGTACTACAATCGCTTGCGACGGCTGCACGGTTTTTTCACAAAACCCCCACAAATCTTGTCGACCTGACCTACAGCAACATTTTTTTTGCAGTTCTTGCGCTCTGTCAGTTTACTTACTACAAGTAATGGGTACTATGTACGCCGGCCAGTTTCTCTTTTCCGAGAGATGGCTATTTAATAGAAAGTCCTTGAAGGGGAACACGATGAACAACGTTCTGAAATTCTCTGCTCTGGCTCTGGCCGCAGTTCTGGCTACCGGTTGCAGCAGCGTATCCAAAGAAACCGAAGCTCGTCTGACTGCGACTGAAGACGCAGCAGCTCGCGCTCAAGCCCGTGCAGACGAAGCCTACCGTAAGGCTGACGACGCTCTGGCAGCCGCTCAGAAGGCTCAGCAGACCGCTGACGAAGCCAACGAGCGCGCTCTGCGTATGCTGGACAAAGCCAGCCGCAAGTAATAATCCTCACGGATTGTTATGAAGCCGACCCACTTGTGGGTCGGCTTTTTTATTGCCTCGGCAAAGCCGCTTGGCAGAAAGCAAAAGGCCCACCCCTGACGTTCCGCCAGGAGCAGGCCTTGATGTATCGCGTTAGCCGTTACTGCAGTTCTGGCGGGATGCTCGTGACCATGGGCGCTGTACCCTGGTTATTGACCGGCACGGCAATCTCGACCGGCATGCCATCTTCCGTTGCAACCACGTCACGCACCATGTCCCAGTTCATGCGCAGGTTGTTGGCCAGGTCTTCACGCTTGAGCAAGGCGTTGATCACTGCCGTATGCTTGTCGACCACCGACGGGTTGCCGTGATCATCCAGCGGCGTGTGCGCCTCGAGGTAAACCTTGCCACCACTGATACCGAACTTGTAAGGCTCGTTGATGATGCGCACCGGTGTTCCCACAGGGACCATCTTCGACAGTTCAAGTACATTGTTGTTGAGCATGCGGAAGCAGCCATGGCTAGTACGCATGCCAATGCCGAACTTCTTGTTCGAACCGTGAATCAGGTAACCCGGCACGCCCAAGGTGAACTTGAACGGGCCCAGCGGGTTGTCCGGACCCGCCGGCACTACGGCAGGCAGGATGTCGCCGTCCGCAGCATGCTCGGCACGGATCGAAGCCGGCGGCGTCCAGGTCGGGTTCGGCGTCCTGGCGGTGATCTTGGTGTTGGCGATGGGCGAACCCCAGCCTTCGCGACCGATGCCCAGGGGGAAGGTATGCACTACGTTCTGCCCTTTCGGGTAGTAGTACATGCGGTACTCGGCCAGGTTGATGACGATGCCTTCACGGGGACCCGGCGGCAGCACGTAGCGGGTCGGCAGGATGATCTCGGTGCCGGCGCCCGGCAACCAGGGGTCGACACCGGGGTTGGCGGCGATCATTTCCAGGTAGCCGAGGTCGTTGGCGGTGCCGATGTCGGCGAAGGTGTCCTCGTACTTGGCCTTGATCACCCGCACTTGGCCAACGATGTCTTCACCGGGTGGCGGCAGGGGCAGTTCCAACGCAACGGCGGGGCCCGCTACCAGCAGGGAGGCCAGGGTCAGGCAACGGGTGACGGCGGGAAAGCGCGGCAACATCCGGTAAATCCTTCGAAAGGTGGGTCAAGACCATCGATTGTACACCCGCCCCGATGCAAGCGGGAGGCATTGGCGGCTTACAAGCGTTTCAGATGATGAAAGGTGCTCAGAGTTCCGGCCATACAGGGCGCATGCCGCGCCGCTGGGCATCGAGAATCGCCCGGCACAGGTCGCACAAGCGACCGTCGCGATAGATCGAGCGCGGCACCCCTGACCAGCGTGGTTGAGCCGGCAGCAGGCCGCCGCACAGGGTGCGATCGACCGGCACGCCTAGTTCAAGCTGACGGGCCACGAGGTGGACGCGGATTTCCTGGCAAGCGAACAGGTCGAGCTGCTCATCGGGCTCGATCAGTTGGTAGGCAAACAAGGACCAGGAAGGGCGCGGCATCGGGGGGTCTCGAAACGGGGGGCGCAACATTAGCCGAAAGCCGGTCCCGTTTAAAGCGTTACAGCAAGGGTTTTATCGCCGGCCAGGCATTTTCCAGCAAGCGCTGCTGGGCCCCTTGTGCCGGATGGATGCCATCGGCCTGCATCAGTTCCGGTACGCCCCCCACGCCCTCGAGGAAAAACGGCACCAGCGGCACCTGTTTTTCCGCCGCCAACTGCTCATACACCTGGGCGAATGCGGTGGTGTAGCGCACACCGTAATTGGGCGGCAGGCGCATGCCCAACAGCACCACCTTGGCACCCGAGGCACGCGAGCGTTCGATCATCGAAGCAAGATTTTGTTGCAATTGCTCTGGGGGTTGCCCGCGCAGCCCATCGTTGCCCCCCAACTCCAGCACCACAAGGCTCGGCTTGTGCGCTGCAAGCAGCGCCGGCAGGCGCGCCTGGCCGCCAGCGCTGGTGTCGCCGCTGATCGACGCATTGACCACCTGATCGTCGAAACCTTCGTCCTTGAGCCGGGTCTGCAACAGAGAGACCCAACCCTGGCGGGTATCCAGGCCAAAACCGGCGCTGATACTATCGCCGACAATCAGCAGTGTTCCCGCCACCGCGCTCTGGGCCAGACAATACAAGGCCAGACCGGCACTCAACCACCACACTCGCATCGGATTCTCCATGGGCCCCAGCATTCTCGTTGCGCAGCACCTTAGCAAAGTGGTCCCCAGCGCGGAAGGCGACCTGACCATCCTCCACGCATTGTCCCTCGACCTTGCCCAGGGCGACAGCCTGGCCATCGTCGGCGCGTCGGGCTCGGGCAAGTCGACCCTGCTCGGTCTGCTTGCCGGCCTGGATCGCCCCAGCGCCGGCAAGGTCATCCTCGCCGGGCATGACCTGGGCCCGCTGGACGAGGACCAGCGCGCCCGGGTGCGCGCCGAGCACGTTGGCTTCGTGTTCCAGTCGTTCCAGCTGCTCGACAGCCTCAACGCACTGGAAAACGTCATGCTGCCACTGGAGCTGGACGGCCGTCGCGATGCCCGCGAACAGGCCCGCACCCTGCTCGAGCGCGTTGGCCTGGGCAAACGCCTGAGTCACACCCCACGCCAGCTGTCGGGCGGTGAACAGCAACGGGTGGCGATCGCTCGCGCTTTCGCTGCACACCCCGCGGTGCTGTTCGCCGACGAGCCCACCGGCAATCTCGATAGCCACACCGGCGAACGCATCAGCGACCTGCTGTTCGAACTGAACAAAGAGCGCGGCACCACCCTGGTTCTGGTTACCCATGATGAGCGCCTGGCTCGGCGCTGCCGTCGACTGATCCGCCTGGACGCAGGCCGCCTGGTGGCGCCGGTGGAGGCCTGATGACACGCATGCCTCTGTCCCGCCTCTGCGGCCTGGCGCTGCGCCAGCTGCTGCGTGATATCCGCGCCAGCGAAGTGCGCGTGCTGTTCTTCGCGCTACTGGTAGCCGTAGCCGCCAGCACCGCCATCGGCTATTTCGGCGCCCGCCTCAACGGCGCCATGCAATTGCGCGCCAGCGAGTTTCTGGGTGCCGACCTGGTGCTGCAGGGCAGCGCCCCGGCCCGCGCCGAACAGATCCAGGCCGGCAAGGCGCTGGGTTTGAGCCACGCCCAGGTGGTCGAATTCACCAGTGTGGTCGGCGGTGATGCCGGCATCCAGCTGTCGAGCATCAAGGCAGCCGATCGGGCCTACCCGTTGCGCGGCCAGTTGCGCAGCGCCGCCGCCCCCTATGCCGAGGAAACGCCCGGCGGCGGGCCACCGCCGGGTGAGGCCTGGGTCGAGCCACGTTTGCTGGCAGCGTTGGGACTGAAGGTTGGCGACAGCATCGATGTCGGCATGAAGACCCTGCGCATGAGCCGCGTGCTGACCTACGAACCAGACCGCGCCAACAACTTCTACAGCCTGACGCCGCGGGTCATGATGAACCTGGCTGACCTGCAGGCCACCGGCGTGATTCAGCCCGGTAGCCGGGTCAGCTACCGTGACCTCTGGCGCGGCGATACCGAGGCCCTGGCCCAGTACCGCCAGGGCTTGGCAAAGGATCTGGCGGCCAACCAGCGCCTGCTCGATACCCGTGATGGCAACCGCCAGATCGGCGGCGCCCTGGGCAAGGCCGAACGCTACCTGAACATGGCCAGCCTGGTAGCCGTGCTGCTGGCAGGCGTGGCCGTGGCGTTATCGGCCAGCCGCTATGCGGCACGCCGCCTGGATGCCAGCGCATTGCTGCGCTGCCTGGGCCTCTCGCGTCACCAGGCATTGGGCCTGTATTGCCTGCAACTGGCCATGCTCGGCCTGGTCGCGGCACTGGCAGGCGCCCTGCTCGGCTGGCTGGCTCAACTGGGCCTGTTCCGCCTGCTGCATGGTCTGCTACCGAGCGAGGTACCGCCCGCAGGCATCGTGCCAGCCCTGGCGGGCATCGCCACCGGCCTGGTCGCCCTCGCCGGCTTTGCGTTACCGCCGATCGCCGCCCTGGGCCAGGTACCACCGCTGCGGGTACTGCGCCGCGACTTGTTGCCGGTACCGCCGAGCAGCTGGCTGGTGTATGGCGCCGCCTTGTTCGCGTTGGGCCTGATCATGTGGCGCCTCAGTCTCGACCTGCTGCTGACCTTCGCCCTGCTCGGCGGCGGCCTGCTCGCGGCATTGCTGCTGGGCGGCCTGCTCCTGCTCGGCCTGCGCAGCCTGCGCCGGCTGCTGGTGGGCGCGCCGCTGACCTGGCGCCTTGGCCTCGGCCAGCTGTTGCGCCACCCCATGGCTGCGGCCGGCCAGGCCCTGGCTTTTGGCCTGATCCTGCTGGCCATGGCGCTGGTAGCCCTGCTGCGCGCGGAACTGCTCGACACCTGGCAAGCGCAGTTGCCCAAGGACGCACCCAATCATTTCGCCCTGAACATTCTGCCCGATGATCGTGAGGCCTTTGCCCAGCGCCTGCATCAGGTGAATGCGGCTTCGGCACCGCTGTATCCGGTCACGCCCGGCAGGCTCATCCAGATCAACGACCAGCCGGTGCGGCAAGTCGTCAGCAAGGACTCGGCCGGCGAGCGCGCAGTACAGCGCGACCTGAGCCTCACCTGGGCGGCTGACTTGCCCATCGGCAATAACCTGACGGCGGGCCAATGGTGGCAGGCGCTGCCGCCAGCCGGCGAAATCCCATGGGTTTCGGTGGAGGCCGAATTGGCCACGAGCCTGAAGCTGCAACTGGGCGACCTGCTGACCTTCGACATTGGCGGCGAGCAACGCCAGGCGCGGGTAAGCAGCCTGCGCAGCGTACATTGGGACAGCTTCCAGCCGAACTTCTACATGATCTTCCAACCTGGCACCCTGCAGGGCCTGCCAACGACCTACCTCACCAGCTTCTACCTGGCGCCGGGGCATGACCTGGACGTGGTAGCCCTGTCACGGGCCTTCCCGGCGGTTACCATCCTGCAGGTCGATGCCTTGCTGGGGCAGCTGCGCAGCATCCTCGCGCAGGTCACCCTGGCGGTCGAGTATGTGCTGATGTTCGTGCTGGCAGCGGGACTGGCGGTGCTGTTCGCCGGCCTGCAGGCGACGCTGGATGAGCGAATCCGTCAGGGCGCGTTGTTACGCGCCCTGGGCGCTGCGCGACCACTGTTGGTGAAGGCCAGGCGTATCGAGTTCGGATTGCTGGGTGCGGTGAGTGGTGCGCTGGCGGCGCTGGGCTGCGAGCTGATTACGCTGGTGCTGTATCGCTATGCGTTCGACCTGCAGTGGAGCCCGCATCCTTGGTTGCTGGTGCTGCCTGTGGTTGGGGCGCTGCTGGTAGGTGGGGCTGGGGTGCTGGGGACGCAGCGGGCGCTGAATGCCAGCCCGTTGGCGGTGTTGCGGGAAGGATAGGGGTTGCCTGGGCCGGCGATGAGGCCAGTACAGACAACATCACCTCATTGCCCGTAGCTGATCCTGTTCACGTACCAGGTCGCCTCGCCTGTGGGCGTATGCACCACCACCTCGTCGCCCTCCTGTTTCTTGAGCAGGGCGCGGGCCATGGGCGAGTCGATCGAGATGTAGTCGTTGCGCCCATAGATCTCGTCATAGCCGACAATGCGAAACTTCATGGTTTCGCCCTCATCGTTCTCGATCTCGACCCAGGCACCGAAGAACACCTTGCCCTCCTGCTGCGGCGAATAGGCCACCACCTTGACGTCCTCGAGGCGCTTGCGCAGGTAGCGGACCCGGCGGTCGATCTCGCGCAACAGCTTCTTGTTGTACTGGTAGTCGGCATTTTCGCTGCGATCGCCCAGCGAGGCCGCCCAGGCGACCTTCTGGGTGATTTCCGGGCGGTACACACGCCAAAGATGGTCCAGCTCCTTTTTCAGCGCCTCATGACCCTCGGTCGTGATGATATTGGTGCTCAACAGCGCGCTCCTCAGCGTCGGGTAATCAGGCCCTGACGCGCGATGCGGGTGAGATGACCGATTACCTGGGCAGCGTCTTGCGCGGCAGGTGCCTGGATCACTGCCAGGTCGAAACGGTCGTTGCCAAACTGCTCCAGGTGGCAAGCAGTTTCAGCAAACTGGATGAGGAAAGCGCGGGCCTGGCCCTTGCGCCGGGAAAGGCCTTCAAGGTGCCGCAAAAGGGTAGGCTGATGCTGGCCACCGAGCAGGATGCGCGGTGTGCGGGAGGCCTGGTGAACAGGCAGTGGGCTCAAACAGACACTGGTACGTGGGCAACTCATGGAGTTTCTCTCCGCCTCGCGAATCCCGCTGGGCAGCGGTGGGAGGCGTCACCGAACCAGCGCTTTAGCGGTATTTCGGATGACCTGGTACCAGGGCTGTCCTGCGCCCCGCAAGTAGCTGTTTAAATCGGCGCAAGCGGTATCCTAGAGGCTCGAGCGACAAGCTGCAAGTAGACCTTGATCGCAGCCAGACGCCCGCTGGGCTGCAGTGCTCTGCCAACTGGCGAGGTCAGCGTTTGGCCACCCTCTCCAGCACCGCCCGTTCACGGTTGAACGCCAGGAAGTACTTGTTCACGCTATTGACGAAATTGACCGGCCCCATGCCCACCTGCTCCATGGCCACCCGCTCGGTCTGGAAGAACCATTGATTGCCATTGAGGCCACGCTTGCGGGCCTCGACGCGCATGGCCTGGACCCGTTCGGGCCCAAGGTTGTAGGCCGCCAGGACGAAGGCCATGCGCTCGCGCTCATTGATCTTCGGGCTGGCAAAGAACTTGCGCCGGATCAGCGCCAGGTAGCGGGCGCTGGCCTGGACATTGCCGTCTACCGTAGAGGTATTGCTGACGCCGACCCGCTGGGCGGCCGAGGGGGTGATCTGCATCAGGCCGTGCGCACCGCCACTGCCACGCGCCTGGGTATCGAGGGTCGACTCCTTGAAGGCCAGCGCGGCAAGGTTCAACCAGTCGATCTGCTGCGCCTGGCCATGCTTCTGCAACACCGGGCGCAATGCCGCCAGCCGCTGGCGGTCCTTGCTGTCCAAGGGATTATGCACCCGGTACTGGCGCCGATAGATGCGCTCGAACGCCGCGTCCTGGTTCTCCGGGGCGCGATAGCCTTGCAGGTATCGGTCGACCGTCGCCAGCAACATCGTCGCGTCGCGCCGTACATACCAGCGCATGGCTTGCGGCTGGCCCAGTTGCAGGCGACTGTCCAGGCGCAAGCGTGGCATTACCCGCGCCCAACGCTGGGCGATCGGCCGCTCGACCATGGTCAGGTGGTAGATACCGGCCTGGACCATTTCCAGCACATCTTCCACCGCCAGGGTCGAGTCGACCCATTCGATCTTGATCGGCGGCCGCTTGCGCAATGCCAGCTGCTGGTTCAACTGCTGAATCAGCGCGCCCGCGGCGCTGGCACTGGTCAGCGCCACGGTGCGTCCGGACAACTGCTCGACACGGGTAAAACTCCGCTCTCCTTTGCGACCGACCAGCCACATTGGCACCTGATCCAGTAAAGGGGCACTGCCGTTTACCCCACCGACCACTGCCGGATCCAGCAGCTCACCCGGTGCGGCAAGGTCGCCTTCACCGCGCTGCAACGCACCCAGCAATTGCTCCTTGGCCCGGGGAATGAGTTGCAGGCGGATCTGCTGGCCATCGCCGGCGCGAGCGTTGAGGTAATGTTCAAGGCCACGCAAACGGTAGTACTCGATACCCACCGGCTCACCCTTGACCTCACCAGAGCTGTTACGGCTCTGGTTGACCAGCACGCGCAACACTTTACTGGTGCGAATCTGATCAAGGTCTCGGACTTTGCTCGCAGGCACATGCTGCTGGGGCCCCGGCGGGCGTGCGTAGGCAGGACCGACAGCCGTCAGCCCTAGCATCAGCAACAGTGTCAGCAGGTATCGCAGCATGCGAAAACGTGTCCGAGGTCGGTGGGCGTTGTCCATGTGGTGCGAGAATTCTTGATAAATGACGCTAAAAGACCGCCACAACAGCCTGAAGTTCTTCGCTTTTTTTCGAATATCACGCTTTTTGCTATGCTGGCCGGCCCGCGGCACGAGGTAGCACCATGCAACTGATCGATATCGGCGTCAACCTGACCAACAGCAGTTTCCACGACCAGCAGGCGGCCATCGTCGAGCGCGCCATCGAGGCCGGCGTGGTGCAGATGGTCCTTACCGGCACCAGCCTGGCAGTCAGCGAACAGGCCCTGGAGCTGTGCCACCAGCTCGATGCCGACGGCCAGCACCTGTTCGCCACGGCCGGTGTGCACCCCCACGATGCTAAAACCTGGGATGCCGAGAGCGAGCGACAACTACGCCAATTGCTCGGCGAACCGCGTGTACGTGCCGTGGGCGAATGCGGGCTGGACTTCAACCGTGACTTCTCCCCTCGCCCCCTGCAGGAAAAAGCCTTGCAGGCCCAGCTGGCGCTGGCAGCTGAGCTGCGCCTGCCCGTATTCCTGCACGAGCGCGATGCCAGCGAGCGCCTGTTGGCCATCCTCAAGGATTACCGTGACCACTTGCCGGCGGCGGTGGTGCACTGTTTTACCGGTGAGCGTGAGGCACTGTTCGCCTACCTGGACATGGACCTGCACATCGGCATTACCGGCTGGATCTGCGATGAGCGCCGGGGCACGCACCTGCACCCGTTGGTGAGCAACATTCCCCAAGGGCGCCTGATGCTGGAGAGCGACGCGCCGTACCTGCTGCCACGCAGCCTGCGGCCGAAACCTAAAAACGGGCGCAACGAGCCGGCGTTCTTGCCCGAGGTGCTGCGCGAGGTGGCGCTGCACCGGGGAGAAAGCGTCGACGCCACGGCGGCGCATACCACTGCGACTGCCCGGTCGTTCTTCCAGCTTTCCTGAGCCAGACGACGAACGCGAAGCATCCGTTGATACACATCAAGGCTTCCCCGGTGTGAGCGGGCACAATGATGGCACCTTGCCAATACTGTTTCCGCTCAACTCAGAGAAGACCTACCCATGGGTGCCTGGCTTAGCAATATTTCCCTGAAGTACAAATTCTGGGCCGTCAACGCGGTGGCCTTTGTCACGACCCTGCTGCTGGTGCTGTATGCCGTGCACCTTGAGCAGCGTGCCCGAACCGACGCGGCGCAGGCACAGGCGCAGGCCCAGGCCGAGCTGCTGTCGGCATGGCCCATCGGCCAACCCCTGCCCCACCAGGCCAACGTGATTACCTGGCAGTCCGGCCAGGCTCCAAGTTTTGCCGGCGAAACCCTCGACGCCCTGCGCAATACCCAAGGCTGGGTGGCCCTGCCCGCGGCCTGGATTCTGGGCGACAACCCACTGCGCGGCGCGCAGGTGCTACGCCATGGCGAGCAACAGGTGGCCGTGCTGGCCCAGGCGCCGAGCCTGCGCCAGGTGTTCCTCGAGCGCTTCGGCAATTATGCTGTGTGTGTGCTGATCCTGATGCTGGCCATGCTCTGCGCCTCGCAGTTGCTGATCCGCTTCCTGCTGAGCCAGCTCAACACCCTCAAGGACGTGATGCTGCACGTGGAAAAGACCGGTGACTTGTCAGCCCGGGTGCCGTTGGCCAGCGGCGACGAAGTCGGCCAGATGGCCGGTGCCTTCAATGCCATGCAGGCGACCTATCACCGCGTGGTGGGTACCGTGGCCCGCACCGCCGCACAACTCGACGCCGGCGCCGCCCGCCTGGCCGCGAGCATGAACGACGTGCGCCACGGCATGCTCGGCCAGCAGAGCGAAACCGACCAGGCCGCCACGGCCATCAACGAGATGTCAGCCACTGTGCACCATATTGCCCAGCACGCCGGCGCTACCCGCGACCTGTCGCAGACCGCCGACAACCTGGCCGGCAGCGGCAGGGACGTGGTCGGGCGGGTGCAGGACTCGATTGCCGGGCTGTCCAGCGGCGTGCAACAGACCGCCGAAATGATCCGCCAACTGGCCGATGACAGCCAGAAGATCAATGGCGTGGTCGGGGTGATCCACAGCATCGCCGAGCAGACCAACCTCCTGGCGCTCAACGCTGCCATCGAAGCTGCCCGTGCAGGCGACCTGGGCCGTGGTTTCGCCGTGGTGGCAGACGAAGTGCGCAACCTGGCCAGACGCGTGCAAACCTCCACCGATGAAATCACCCATATGGTCGCCGACCTGCAGGCCGGCACCCGCGATGCAGTGGAGTTCATGCAGGAAAGCTCGTACAAGGCCGATGACTGCGTCCGCCAAGCCCAGGAAGCGGGCGCCGCGCTGGCCGAGATCACCGGTGCGGTCGCGCAGATGCGCGAGAGCAACACGCAGATCGCCGTGGCCGCCGAGCAGCAGAGCCAGGTGGCCGAGGAAATGAACCGCGCCGTGGTCAGTATTCGCGACGTCACCGAGCAGACCGTGCAGCAGACGGTCGGCTCGGCAACCACTAGCAACGAGCTGGCGGCATTGGCTGGCGAGCTGAACAAGGCGATTGGCCAACTGAAGCTATAGTCACCATAGCCAGCCTTGATTGGCTGCCATCGAGCGGCAGCACTAAGCTTTGGGCATGACCGCGAGGAAATGCCCATGAACAAGCGACTGCCCAACTTGCCCGCCTGGCAATGGCGCGGCTATCACCACAACCACCGCCACCCGACCAACCTGGTGCTGCACCTGATAGCCGTACCGCTGTTCATTCTCGGCGTGCTGCTGGTGCTGTCCGGACTGTTCGCCCTGGACCTGGGGCAGATCGCCGTGGGCATCATTGCCCTGCTCGCGGGCCTGGGCCTGCAGCGCCAGGGCCATCGGCTGGAAGCCGAACAGCCAGAGCCGTTCGCCGACCGCAAGGACGCCATGCAGCGGCTGCTGACCGAACAGTTCATCACCTTCCCTCGCTTCTTGCTTAGCGGCGCCTGGTGGAAGGCCTGGCGCGAACGGCACAAGCATCGGCATTGAAACCAATCGCCGGCAAGCCGGCTCCCACAGGTTGCTCGCAGGCTTTGAGCCTGTGCTGTACCTGTTGGGCTTCCCACAGGTTCCTCGAAAGCTTTGAGCCTGTGCTGTACCTGTGGGAGCCGGCTTGCCGGCGATAGTGCCACCTCGCTCGTCAGGCAAACACAGTCACGGTCTGCCGACTCAACGCCAACAGTTCGCCTCCTGCTGTCCACAGCGCAGCCGCCGCATGTCCGTAGCCATCCCGGGCATGTTCGGTCTCGACACAGTAACGGCACCAGTCCAAGGTCGACAACGACGCAACCGGCTGGATGAATTCGATGGTCCAGGTCAGCGTGCTACCCGCGGCAGGCTGCTTGAGAAATGGCATCAGGCTCGGTGGCCAGGCATCCACCAAGGCCAGCAAGTGAGCCTCGTTGACCTGCTCCTCGGGCACATCCCGCAGCCGCACCCATCCCCCCATCTGCCGTGACTGATTGCCACTGAATGGCAACCCGCCGACCGCCCAGCGCAAGGCAACATGGCGCATGAACTCGGGGGTGACGCCCTTGATATAGGGAAGCTCGGGAGCCGCCTGCTCGAGCGGTTTCATCTCCATGGCCGGCAACGCCGGCACCTCGACCACCGATGGCCGTCCCGCGCCAAAATTACCCTGCACCAACGTCACCACCTGCCCCTCCTGGACCGCGCGGCCCAGCAGCGTGCTGACCGCCTTGCCCTCGCGCAGCACCTCGACCTCGAAGCGGGTTGGCACGTCCGGTGCCGCGGGCGCAACGAAACTGATGGCCAGGGAGCGCACAGGACGGTTATCGGAGAGTTTCTGGCGCATGGCCTGGTAGACCATGGCCGCCATCAGGCCACCGAAGGCGGCACGCCCCTGGGCCCAGTTAGCCGGAATGCAGACCCCTTCGGGGTTTTCCTGCACGGCGTCGAGCAGTTGATTGAAGTTCATGGGCCGGCTCCTGCATACGGCAATAGGTGTCTGCCCATACTATCCAGCCAGGCGCGCTCGATCAGCCCGCATATTGGTCATTTGCCGGGCTTGCGCCGCTCCAGCGCAGCCTGCAACGCTGCCAGCGTGGCGTCTGACTTGCCTTCAGCCTCATGCAGCTCTTGCTCCCAATCGACCTTGCACGGCGCCAGATCGGCGTGTTCACGTGCCTGCAGCAGCCATTGCAGGCGGTCATGCCAGTTGCCCAGGTCACCCTGGGCCTTTTTCAGCAGGTCCTGCAGTTTCGGGCCCGCATGCTCGAGTTGCGGATAAGCCTGGTCGCCATAGCGCACGCGCTTGATCAGCAAACGCAAGCGATGGCGATCATGGGCGGGGTCTTGCAGGGCTTTGAGCAGCGTGCGCCATTGCTTGACCAGGCGCTTGTCGACGCGCTTGCCCAACGACTTGGCCAGGCCTTCGCGCTCTGCGGCCCGCAAGAACAGCGGAAACGCGTCGAGGATTGCCAGCACCCTGTCCAGCTGGGGGCTAGCGGCCACATTGGCAAAGGTCGTGGCGCGCCCTTGCAGGCGATGCAGAGCGGCGTCGACAAGACCTCGGTTGCTCAATTCGGCCGCCAGCACCTCACGATCGCGCAAAGGCGTGGTCAGGGTACCAAGGGCCTTTGCCGCATCCTCCAGCTGCTCGACCCCAGGCAACTCGCGCAGCGGCCGCAACAGGCTGCGCAGACGCCGCACACCGATGCGAAGGTCATGCAGCGCCTCGCTGTCGGTATCGGCAGCCAGGCGCTCGCGGCAGGCCAGCAGGCGCACCTGCAAGGCAAGGATCTGGGCAACCACATGATCGAGCATGGCAGACATACGACGCTCCTCGGTCAGCGCCCGGCGCGCGACTCACGAATGTAGAAACGCGCCTTCTCGGCTTTATGGGTGCAACCTTCGAAGCCTTCGAACTGCTGCTGGGTCTTGGCCCCGGTCAGCAGCGACAAGGCCTTGGAGTAGCTGACCGTACCGGCAAAGCCTTCAGCCTTGGCCAGGTCGAGTTCCTTCCAGGCGGCATCCAGCTGCGTCGCGCAGCTATCACGATAGGCCGTCTTGCCCGCGCAGCCTGCAAGGGCCAGGGCAATCAGAGGAAGGAAAATCCAGGCTTTCATCAGGGGTACCTCAATGGTTGAAATAGGAGTGGCTGTTCGACGCTCGGGCACCCGAAAAGTGCCGCTTCCGGCCCGCTTTGCCTAGAGTCTACATTGAAGCACAGGCAACGCTCGGTGCATTGTAGGACCATGGTTGCACAGCGCGGGGGGCAGATCATGAGCAAACGTGTAGCACTGGTGTTGGGATCGGGGGGCGCCCGGGGCTATGCCCACATCGGCGTGATCGAGGAAATCGAGCGGCGCGGCTATGACATCGCCTGTATCGCCGGTTGCTCCATGGGCGCGGTCATTGGCGGTATCTACGCAGCAGGCAAGCTTGAGGAGTACCGCAACTGGATCGAAAGCCTGGACTACCTGGATGTGCTGCGCCTGGTCGACGTCAGCTTCCGCCTCGGCGCGATTCGGGGTGACAAGGTGTTTGGCCAGATTCGCAAGATCGTCGGCGAGATCAACATCGAGCAATTGCGCATTCCCTACACGGCCGTGGCCACTGACCTGACCCACCAGCAGGAAATCTGGTTCCAGGAAGGCTGCCTGCATCAGGCCATGCGCGCTTCGGCGGCGATTCCCAGCCTGTTCACACCGGTGATGCAGGGCAACCGCATGCTGGTCGACGGCGGCATTCTCAATCCGTTGCCGATCGTGCCGGTGGTGTCCAGCCATTGCGACCTGATCATTGCGGTCAACCTCAACTCCACCAACCAGAAACAGTACCAGTTGCCGGTGATCGAGCGGCCAGCGGCGTTCAAGATGCGCTTCGATGCCCTGCTCAGCTCGCTGGGTTCGCGCCTGCCGTTCCGGCGCAAGCCCGCCGAGGAGCTGATCCGCATCGAGCAGGAGATCGTCGCCGAAGGGTTGGCGCCGCCCAACCCCTGGTTGGCCGACGCGGCTGATCCTGCAAACCAGCAACCGGCGGCGGCGCCGGAAAGCGAGGGGGCACCGAAGTCTGCCACCGGTTCGTTCATCATCGACAACGTCGGGCCGGCTTCGCTGCTGGACCTGATCAACCAGAGTTTCGAGGTGATGCAGACGTCGTTGGCACAGTACAAGATCGCGGGGTATCCGCCGGATGTGCTGATCAACGTGCCCAAGCGGGTATGCCGGTTTTTCGAGTTCTACAAGGCGCCGGAGCTGATTGCCCTGGGACGGGAGATTGCGCGGGATACGCTGGATAACTATGAGGGGGAGAAGCGCTAGTCTTTGTTCGCCTGTGCTGGCCCTTTCGCGGGACAA
>NZ_AKJC01000180.1 GCF_000282535.1 Pseudomonas sp. GM84
GGGGCCGGCTTGCCGGCGATGAGGCCGGCGCATTTCAAACCCCGGGCAGACCCTAGACACCGTCTGCCATCCTGAAGCACAGGTTCACCGTCGTTCCCTTGTTTTTGCCCGTGGCCAGGCTAGCGTGACCGCCAAAGCGCTGCATGATCAATTTCACCAACATCAACCCGATTCCAAAGCCTCCCTGTTTGATCGCGCAACGCGGCCGAAACAACGCTTTCTGTTGGGCAGCGGTCAATCCCTTGCCGGTGTCCTGAACGATTATGTTCAAGCGCTTGGACGTGCGCTGATTGATGGTGATGTACAACGTCCCCCCGTCTGGCATCGCATCTATCGCATTGGAGACCAGACTCTCCAATATTTGAACCAGCAACGGACGATGACCTGTGACCGGCAGCGTGCTGGTGACTGAAAACTCTACATGCACATTGGCGTTGTTCAATGGCAGTTCGAAATTTCGCAAGGTCTCAAGTACTGCATCCACCGGGTCGACCCTGCCGATCTCACCCTTCATCGATGTGGACGCCACATGCAGTTCCTTGATCCAGTCCGACATGCAATCGACCTGGTTGATGATGTCCCCGATGTTTTTGCCGGCGGCTTGAGTGCCGATCTCCAGGGCCAACTCCGCACTGGAGCGGACCGCGGCGAGGGGGTTGCGCAAGTTGTGAGCCACGACGCTGGTCACTTCGTTGAGCAAGGTGGCCATTTCGTGGTCAATGTTCTTTTGAGTCCTCGAAGGAAACAGGTTGCCAAGCCTGCCCGTAAAGGCGAGAAGGCCGAGATAGATCAACGCTGCGCCAATCGAGCAGGCCAACCACACCACCCCGTAACCCAATCGGGTCTGGGTCAGCCATCCTGGGGGTTCTGTATAGAACTCCACGACGGAGGGTACTTCACCCGCTTTGTTGACGAGCGGGATGTAGTGCTCGATGAACAGGTTGCTTGGCTTTCGAATGAACTGCTGTTCTTTACGGCTTTCTTTTACCTGATGGTAGCTTGCAACGACGCCTCCCTTGCCGGACTCGGTGCTCTCAAGCTCGTCGTTGTCCGGGAATTGCTGACCGATCAGTTTTGAGTTGCTGGACCAGATGATGACTTTGTCGGGTGCATAAACATTGATCAATAAAGTATCCGACTGACTGGCAATGTTGCTCAGGCTCGCAAAGAACTGATTTCGGGCCTTCTGACGATTGATCCGGTCTTCTTGAGACAAGCCGCTGTCCGCACGCGCGTCCAGCAGGTCGCTTGTTTGATACCCCGGTAGCCCTGTACTCGCCGTGTCCACGGCTCCCAAGGCCTGGATGAACTTGGCCGTGAATGCCGTACTTTGTTCGGTGCTGATACTGACAATCACGCTGGTGGCAATCAGTCCAACCAGGGCGGCGACTGTGAGGATACGGGTTCTGATGGGGAGCGAAGGTCTGCGGGTGGCTTTGAGTTTCGCCCAAAGCGAGGCGCGTTCATGTCGACTGGATTTTTCGCATGCCGCGGTGGGCGGGGTACTCTCTTGAGTTTGCGGCATGCGCTTCACACCTCGAGATTGTGAGAGAACACTCTGCAATGCAATTTCGATAATGGAACAAGCACGCACCATGCCAGGCTCGATAGCCTCTGGCGCCTGGGTTGAGGCTCAGGCGCGCTAAAGGCATTACCCAGAAATTACCCTTATTTGGGGGTTTTGGGGTTTTCCATCCACCCGAACGAGGGTGTCCGCGCGCTCAGGCGGGGAAGTGGGTGATCCAGTGCCTGGCAATCTCTTCGCGCCGGCAGATCCACACTGCGTCGTGGCCTTGCACGTAGTCGAGAAAGCGCGCAAGTGCCATCGCGCGACCCGGATGGCCACTGATTCGCCCATGCAGGCCGACGCTCATCATCTTCGGGTGCTGCGAGCCCTCCTGCCACAGCAGGTCGAACGCATCCTTGAGCAGCCGGAAGAAGTCTTCACCGCTGGCGAAACCGTTCGACAGCAGATAGCGAGCGTCGTTGTTGACCAGTGTGTAAGGGATCACCAGATGGGCGGGCGAGC
This sequence comes from Pseudomonas sp. GM84, assembly GCF_000282535.1. Lineage (GTDB taxonomy): Bacteria > Pseudomonadota > Gammaproteobacteria > Pseudomonadales > Pseudomonadaceae > Aquipseudomonas. The sequence goes on from NZ_AKJC01000180.1 coordinate 2,030, forward strand.
CGGGAAGCCAATAGGGCAGATCATCGTTGTAGGCGTCCGAGCTATAGAGAAACCCGCCTTCCTCGCGCAACAGGCGACGGGTGTTCTGGCTGACCCTTCCTGTGTACCAGCCTACGGGGCGTTTTCCGCAGATCTGCTCGATCACGTCGCGGGTGAGGCCGATATGGCGCCGCTCCTCGTCTTCGGGCATATCGCGATAGTCCAGCCAACGGTAGCCATGCCCGGCAATCTCATGCCCGGCAGCGCAGAGCGCATGGCCAATCGCGGGGGTGAGTTCCAGTGCCCGGCCCACGGCGAAGGCGGTCAGCGGCAGGCCTCGGGCACCGAACAGTTGCAGAATGCGCCACACGCCCGCGCGCGCGCCGTATTCGTACATGCCCTCGACGCTCAAGTCGGGTTCCCCCACGCGCGGCGGGCGGCCCGGTAGCTCGTGAAGCCAGGCCTCCGACTGGGCATCGCCATTGAGGGTGCATGACTCCGCGCCCTCTTCGATGTTGAGTACGAACTGGAGGGCGACGCGCGCCTCACCGGGCCATCGCGGGTGGGGTGGATGGCCACCGTAACCGATGAGGTCGCGTGCGGACATCAGCCCAGCTCGAACGTCGTGACGCCGAACACACGTTCGTGCGCGATAGAAGGAGGAGGGCCGAGGTACATGCGCGCACAGCCGAAAACCTCGATCATGCCCTGTTGCTGTACGAGCGCCATGGCGGCGGGGTTGTTCTCCGGGGCATCGAGAAACAGCGGGCCACCCTGGGCAAATTTCGCCAGGTGCGCATAAAGCGCATTGGCTGCCGAGGCGTCATCGGCAAACAAGGGGCCGATCTTGCAGCCTTCCCGGCAGCGCCTTGCTACGCCATAGCCGCTGAGCCTGCCGTCACGCCGGCAACCTACGGCGAGTGCATCAGCTTGGGCGATCCACCCGCTGAGGAAGGTTTCGCGTGCGGCGGGGAAGCAGGTGCGGTCGTAAGCGACGACCTGGTCGAAAGGGAAGGTGGCCAACGGAACAATGTCCTGGTCGCCCAGTTGCGAAGTCGTCGGGCGTTTGCTGACGCTGGCACGAAAACGCAGGTTGCGATGGGAGAAGACGAAACCACCCTTGGCGTAGTAATCCTGCATCGCGAAGACGCCATCCATGCCGATGCTCGCGCCTGGGCGCAGGCGGGCGAGGAGTCGCTCGCGGCGTGCGTGCCAGAGGGTATCGCCCAGGCCTTGGCCTCGATATTCGGGTCGAACGATAAAAAAACCCATGAAGCCAAATTCGCCATTGTAGGCGGTGATGGCACCGCCCCCTATCAGTTCGGCGCCCTTGGACGCCGCGATGAAGGCAGCAGGGTCAGTGGCCCAGAACAGCTCGGCATCGTGAAGGCCGGGATTCCAACCCTCACGGGCAGCCCAGTCGACAAGCTCGTCCAGTTCGGGACGTGTCATGTTGCGTATGACTAGCGGAGTCGACACCGTGACGTTCTCCTCGGACGCTTCGAGCCTGTGGAGCAACCTCCACTCTGGAGACTTTCGGTATAGCTTCATCTCGAGTATTGATCCAGCGAGCACGGTCGAACTCGCAAGATAGAACGTAATGGGCAATCCGATATGGCCTCATCGCCGGCAAGCCGGCTCCCACAGAGACAGTGCCAGGCCTCAGTCCAACGCCGTCATGTGGGAGCAACTGTCTTGCTCAATTGCCAAAAGCTGACGCAATTTCCTGTGGGAGCGGGCTTGTCCCGCGAACACCGGCGAAGCCGGTGCCATACTCCGCGCTGCCCGTTTCGCGGGGCAAGCCCGCTCCCACATGGATCACGCTGAGCCCTGATCAAGGCATGCCATCAGCCAAGGTGACCGCGCTGTCCAGATGCTCCAGGAAATCCCGGATCTGCTGCTCGCCCCGCAAATGCACCGTCCGCACTTCAGGCGCCACAGCCAGGCGCATGGCTTCAATGCCTGGCCGATAACCCCTGTCGAACTGCCAGACAAACTTCAGGAACTCGAGAAACGCTTTGTCCAACTGTTCCTTGCAGCCCGCGGCCCGATCAGGCCGAGGCCTGTCCAGTACGCTGCGCAGGATCACGCGCTTGAGGCAGGTCAGGCGCGGCGTATCCAGCCAGATCACCAGCTGCGCGCGGGGCAGGCGCAGGTCGAACGTGCGCCGGGCGTAGTTGCCTTCGCACACCCAGCTGTCACCGGCGACGGCTTCGCCGACCCGGGTGCGGAACTGCTCAGGGTCGGGCTCGGTCCAGCCAGGTTCCCAGAACAGTTTGTCCAGATGAATGACCGGCAGGCCGAGCCGCTGGCCCAAGGCACGGGCAAGCGTCGATTTGCCACTGCCAGCATTGCCCAGAATCACAATCCGTTGCATGAGGGACGTCCAGTCGAAAAAAATGGACGGCGATTGTGCGGTTTTTGCCCGCGCTGTCAATGGCCACCATCCAGCGGCACACTACGCTTCCATCATCAAGTGAACGAGGATGATTCATGATCATTCGCCAGGGTATTGCCGCGGACTACCCGTTGCTGCTCGACATCTGGCTGCGCGCCGTGCGCGCCACCCACCATTTTCTGCAAGCGTCCGATATCGAGGCGCTGATCGTGCCGCTGCGCGACAGCTACCTGCCCGCTGTCGAACTCATGGTCGCGGTCGATGCCGATGACACCCCGCTGGGGTTCATCGGGCTAAACGAGGACCACGTGGAAATGCTCTTCGTCGCCCCGGACGTGCATGGTCAGGGCATCGGCAGGGCGCTGCTGGATCATGTGCGCACATCGCGCCAATCGCTCAGCGTCGATGTCAACGAACAGAACCCGCAGGCCGTGGGCTTCTACCTGCACTATGGGTTCGTGCAGACCGGCCGGTCCCCGCTGGACGGCGAGGGCCGGCCCTTCCCGTTGTTGCACATGCGCATGCCCGGTTGAAGCTGATCAGTACGGGCAGGCCGGCTGCACCTGGCCCCGGCCGATGCCGTAGTACGCAAGACCTGCGGCGGCCATGTGCTCGGGCTCGAACAGGTTGCGGCCGTCGAACACTACCCGGTCGGTCAGTTGCTGCGGCACCTGCTCCAGGTTCAGTACCCGGTAGTCCTGCCATTCGGTGACGATCACCAGGGCGTCGGCGCCCTGCAGGGCATCGTCCTTGCACGGCACCAGCTGCAGGTCCGGGCGCGGGCCGTAGTGCTGCTGGATCGCCTCCATCGCCTGCGGGTCGTGGGCCTGAACCCGCGCCCCGGCGGCCCACAAGGCTTCCAGCAGCACCCGGCTGGAAGCCTCGCGGATATCGTTGGTGTTGGGCTTGAACGACAGCCCCCACAAGGCGAAGACCTTGCCACGCAAGCCGCCCGGGTAGTGCCGCTGGATCTTGTCGAACAGCCGATGCTTCTGCCGCCGATTGACCGACTCGACCGCGTGCAGCAGTTGCGGATCGAAACCTTCCGCCTCGGCACTGCGGCGCAGGGCTTGCAGGTCCTTGGGGAAGCACGAGCCGCCAAAGCCACAGCCGGCGTAGATGAAGTCGTAGCCGATGCGCGGGTCCGAGCCGATGCCGCGGCGCACCATCTCGATGTCGGCGCCCAGGTGCTCGGCCAGGTTGGCCATTTCGTTGATGAAGGAGATCTTCGTCGCCAGCATGCAGTTGGCCGCGTACTTGGTCAGCTCGGCGCTGCGCGCGTCCATCACCATGAGTTTTTCCCGCTTGCGGTTGAACGGCCTGTACAGCTCGCGCAGCAGCTCCACCTCGCCCGGCCCGGCGCCGCCGATGATGATGCGCTCGGGGCTCATGCAGTCATCCAGGGCCGTGCCTTCCTTGAGAAATTCCGGGTTGCTGATGACCTGGAAGCGCCCGGTGTCGGCCACGGCCTGGGCGATACGCGCCTTGATCCGATCCACCGTGCCCACCGGCGAAGTGGACTTGTTGATGATCACCTTGGCGCCGATGGCGTGTTCGAGGATGTTGTCGACCACGGCAAATACCTGGCTCAGGTCGGCGCCGCCATCGGCCAGCGGCGGGGTGCCGACGGCGATGAACAGCAGGCGGGCATGGTTGCTGGCAAGGCCTGGGTCGGTGGTGAAGCGCAAGCGCCCGCACGCCAGGTTCTTTTCCAGCAACGGCGCCAGGCCGGGCTCGAAGATCGGGCAATGTCCTTGACCGAGGGCGGCGACCCGTTCGGCATCGACATCCATGCACAGCACCGAGTGCCCCACCTGGGCCAGGCACACCGCCTGGGTCAGGCCCACATAGCCAGTACCGAATACCGTAACCTTCATTTGACAGCTCCCTGGTCGTCTCTTGGCAGGTGGCGGGTAGCTGAAAAAGTGTCACGTTTGTATTGAGGATTTGTGACCAGGGGCCCGTCAGGTCAGCTTGCGCACCCGCCGCCAGACGGTGCTGCGGCTGACCCCAAGACACCGAGCGGCCTCGTCCATGTCGCCGTCGCAGCGGTCCAGCACCTGGCGGGCATGGGCCGCTTCCGCCGCCTTGCCCAGGCTGCGCAGGTTGTCAGTGGGGGCAGGGGGCAAGGCTTCGGCCGTGTCGGCGTGGAGTAACTCCGGGAACAGCGTGTACAGGTCGACGCCACCGTCGTCGTCCAGTGTGCCCAGGCACAGGGCCGCCCGTTCGGCGATGTTGTCCAGCTCACGGATGTTGCCAGGCCAAGGGTGGCGCAGCAGCAGTGGCAGCAGGGGCTGCACATGCTCCGGGCCAGCCGGTGGCATGCCGCTCGCGCGGCTGTGGTGCGCCAGCAGGGCATTGAACAGCGGCAGGATGTCTTCGATCCGCTCACGCAGCGGCGGCACGGCCAGGCGCAGGGTGTTCAGGCGATAGAACAGGTCCTGGCGAAAACGTTGGTCGGCGATGCGCGCGGTCAGGTCGCAATGGGTGGCAGCAATCACCCGGATATCCACCGCGGTCGGCTCGCAGGCGCCCAGGCGTAGCACCTCGCGCTCCTGCAGCACACGCAGCAGGCGGGTTTGCAGCGCCACCGGCATGTCGCCGATCTCGTCGAGGAACAAGGTGCCGGTGTGGGCCAGCTCGATCAGGCCGGGCTTGCCGCCCTTGCGCGAGCCGGTGAAGGCGCCGTCCTCGTAGCCGAACAGTTCGCTTTCGAGCAGTGATTCAGGCAAGGCCGCGCAGTTGATCGCCACGAACGGCGCCTGCTGGCGCGGGCTGGCGTTGTGCAGGCTTTGCGCCAACAGCTCCTTGCCGGTGCCGCTCTCGCCGGTGATCAGCACCGTGGCGTCGGTCTGCGCGTAACGCTGCGCCAGGCGCAGGGTGGCGCGAAAGGCCGGGGCGTCGCCGAGCATCTGCTCGAAGCGGTGGCGGGCGTTGAACTGGCGCGCGGCGGGTTGCTCGCGCAGGCGACGAGGCATGCGCCGCGCGGGTGTTTCATCAAGCCTGGCACCCAGGGTCACCAGGCTGTCGAAGGTATGGCGCAGGCTTTCGGCATCCAGCGCCAGCACCCCTTGGGCACCGGCTGCGTCGGCCAGCTGGCAGACCGTCGGCGAGCCGATGATGACTTCGAAGCCATCTTCGACCAGGCCTTCGACCTGCGCCCGGGCTTGCTCCAGGCTGGTGTAGGTATGCTCGCGGATCTGCAGGGTGAACAGCGCCTGCATCGCGGCCAGCTCCGGGTAGGGCTGGCCAAAACTGAGGATGCCCACCCGGCTGGCCCGGTCGCGGGCCAGGACCAGGGCACGGATCAGGTCGAATTCGCCCAGGTGCAGGGTCCGCACCGTGGTCGAGAGGTGCTGGCGCAGGTAGTCTGCGGCCGCACCGGAACACAGGATGACGTCTGCCTGCTGGCGGCTTTCCAGCTCGCGCGCCAGGGGCAGCAAATCGGCCAGGGTGGTTTCGATGACCTCGATGCGCGCCTGCTGCCGGTAGTCGGCGCTTACCTGCTCGATCAACTGTGCCATGCGGCTGGGCGCGGCGGGGCGATGCAAGTGGGTGACCAGCGCGATCACGCGCGGCAGGTAAGCGGCAACAGGCATACAGGCTCCTTTTCAGTTACAGCGGGTTGACCAGGTGTCCGCCATCCACGGCCAGCACGCTGCCGGTCATGTAGGCACCGGCGTCGCTGGCCAGCAACAGCAAGGGGCCATCGAGCTCCTGCAACTGCCCCAGGCGGCGCATCGGCACCTGCCCCTTGATGTAGCCCTGGCCGGCTTCGCCGTCGAAGTAGTCTTCGTTCATCTCGGTCTTGAAGTAGCCCGGTGCGATGGCATTGACGCGGATCCGGTAGCGCGCCAGCTCCAGCGCCATGGCCTTGGTCAGTTGCACCACGGCGGCCTTGGCCGTGCAGTAGTGGCTCAGGCCAGTGCCGACGCGCAGGCCGAGGATCGAGGCGATGTTGACGATGCTCCCCGGCCGTTCGGCCTTGACCAGGCGCTGGCTGGCGCACTGGGCGACGTGGAACACGCCGTCGAGGTTGGTCGAGAGCATGCGCTGCCAGTCCTGCTCGCTCAGTTCGAGGAAGCGCCCAGGGTCGCCGATACCGGCATTGTTGATCACCACGTCGACCACGCCGAAGCGTGCCTCGGCCTGGTCGAAGGCCTGTTCGACGCTGTCGCGCCGGGTCACGTCGAGGGCCACGGCCAAGGCTTCACCGCCGTTGGCCTGGAGCGTTTCGGCCAGCGCCTGCAGGCGCTCGACCCGGCGCGCGGCCAGCACCACACGGGCGCCGGCGGCCTGGGCCAGGCGGGCGAAGTGGGCACCCAGGCCGCTGGAGGCACCGGTCACCAGCACGGTCTTGCCGGCCAGGGAAAATGTGTTTGCAAGCATGTCGTTGCTCCTTGATCTCAGAGTACTTCGAACAGGCCGGCGGCACCCATGCCACCGCCCACGCACATGGTCACCACCACGTAGCGCACCCCGCGCCGTTTGCCTTCGAGCAAGGCATGCCCGACCATCCGCGCGCCGCTCATGCCATAGGGATGGCCGATGGCGATGGCACCGCCGTTGACGTTCAGGCGTGCCGGGTCGATGCCCAGCTTGTCGCGACAGTACAGCACCTGGCAGGCGAAGGCTTCGTTGAGTTCCCACAGGCCGATGTCGTCGACCTTCAAGCCATGCTGCTTGAGCAGGCGCGGCACCGCGTACACCGGGCCGATGCCCATCTCTTCCGGGGCCAGACCGGCCACGGCGATGCCGCGGTACAGGCCGATCGGGCGCAGGTTGCGCTGTTCGGCCAGTCGCGCGTCCATCAGCACGCAGGCGCTGGCACCGTCGGACAGCTGGCTGGCGTTGCCGGCGGTGATGCAGCCACCTTCGAGCACCGGTTGCAGGCGCGTCAGGTCGTCCAGGACGGTTTGCGGGCGGTTGCCCTCGTCCTGTGCCAGGGTCACCTGGCGGTAGCTGACCTCGCCGGTCTGCTTGTCCTTGACCAGTTGCTGGGCCGTCACCGGCACGATCTCGGCTTCGAACAAGCCGTCGCGCTGGGCGCAAGCGGTGCGCAGCTGCGACTGCAGGGCGTAGGCGTCCTGGGCTTCACGGCTGATGCCGTAGCGCTTGGCGACGTGCTCGGCGGTTTGCAGCATCGGCATGTAGGCGTGCGGCACACGCTGGATCACCGCGCTGTCCTGTTCGCCCAGCGCCCACTCGAGGTTGCGCGTCTGCACCGCGCTGATGTTTTCCTGGCCGGCGCCGATGGTCGCCTGCATGCCATCGACGACGATCTGCTTGGCCGCGGTGGCGATCGCCATCAGGCCGGAGGCGCACTGGCGGTCCAGGGTCTGGCCGCTGACCGACACCGGCAGGCCGGCAGCCAGCGCGCTCATGCGGCCAAGGTTCCAGCCGGCGGTGCCGGAGGGCATCGCGGTGCCCATGACCAGGTCTTCGATTTCGTCAGCGGCGATGCCGGCGCGTTCGACCGCCGCCTGGATGGCGTGCGCTGCCAGGCTCGGCGAGCGGACGTTGTTCAGCGCGCCGCGAAAGGCCTTGCCGATGGGCGTACGGGCGGTGGAGAGGATGACGGCTTCTTTCATGATCGGGGTTCCTTGAGACCAGGGGAGAACAACTCAGAGGCTGGGTGCGCCGAGCTTCGTGCTGGAAGCCATGCGCCGCAGCAATGGTGCTGGCTGCAACCACATGCGGCCGTAGGCGCCGAGCTGATCGTGCAGTTGCTCGATGCCTGTCAGCACCTTGTCCAGGCCCAGTTCGCGGGCATAGTGCAGCGGGCCGCCACGCCAGGCCGGGAAGCCGTAGCCGTTGGTCCACACCAGGTCGATGTCGCCACTGCGCAGGGCAATGCCTTCGTCGAGCAGTTGCAGGCCTTCGTTGATCAGCATGAACAGGCAGCGGTCGTGGATTTCTGCGTCGCTGATGGGGCGCCGGATGATGCCCAGCTTGGCCGCCAGTTGCGCCGCGATCTGCTCCACTTCCGGGTCTTCGATGCGCTCGCGTCCTTCGTAGCGGTAGAACCCGCGGCCGCTCTTCTGGCCATGGCGGCCCAGGTGGTAGAGCTCGTCGGCCAGGCGGAAGTAGCTCGGGTCGTGGGCGATCTCGCTGCGCCGCGACTGGCGCACCAGGTAGCCGACATCGATGCCGGCCAGGTCATACATGGCGAACACGCCCATGGCCAGGCCCAGGCCGGTCAGCACTTTGTCCACCTGGGCGGGCGAGGCGCCTTCGAGCACCAGGCGATGGGCCTCGCGGCCGTAGGGTTCGAGCATGCGGTTGCCGATGAAGCCAAAGCACACGCCGGACACCACCGGCAGCTTGCCGATGCGCTTGGCGATCTTCAGCGTGGTGGCCAGCACGTCCGGCGCCGTGGCCCGGCCGCGCACCACTTCAAGCAGGCGCATGACATTGGCCGGGCTGAAGAAGTGCAGGCCGACCACATCCTGCGGGCGCTGGGTGCAGCCGGCGATGCGGTCGACATCCAGCGTCGAGGTGTTGCTGGCGAGGATCGCGCCGGGCTTGCACACCCGGTCGAGGGTGCGGAACACCTGCTGCTTGATCGACAGGTCCTCGAACACCGCTTCGATCACCAGGTCAGCGTCGGCCAGGTCGGCATAGTCGAGCGTGCCTTGCAGCAGGCTCATGCGTTGTTCGAGTTGCTCGGGGGTGAGCTTGCCGCGCTTGATGCTGCTTTCGTAGTTCTTGCGGATCTGTGCCAGGCCCCGGTCCAGCGCCTCGGGCTTGAGCTCCAGCAAGCGCACCGGGATACCGGCGTTGATGAAGTTCATGGCGATACCGGCGCCCATGGTGCCGGCGCCGATCACCGCCACATTGGCAATGTTGCGCAGTGTCGTGTTGGCATCGATACCCGGCACCCGCAGCGCTTCGCGTTCGGCGAAGAACTGATGGCGCAGGGCCGTGGCCTGTGGGTCTTGCAGGGCTTCGCGGAACAGCGCCTGCTCCTGGGCCAGGCCCTCGGCCAGTGGCAGCTCGCAGGCGGCGCGGACGGCGGCCAGCACCCGCAGGGGTGCCCGCTGGCCGGGTTTGCGGGCGACCAGCTGGGCTTCGCGGCTGGCGAAGAAATCGCTGGCCAGGCCGTCTGCCAAGGGGATTGGTGTGGCCGCTGGCGCAGTGGGTTGGGCCAGCAGGTCACGGGCGAAGGCGCAGGCCAGTTCCAGCATGTCCTGGCCGGGCTCGGGCAGGCGGTCGATCAGGCCCAGGGCCAGGCCCTGGCGGGCATCGATCGGGTCGCCGCTGAGCATCATGTCCAGCGCCGGCTCCACGCCGACCAGGCGCGGCAGGCGCTGGGTACCCCCGGCGCCGGGCAGCAGGCCCAGGCGTACTTCGGGCAGGCCCAGGCGGGCGTGGGCAGTGGCCAGTCGATGGCTGCAGGCCAGGGCCAGTTCCAGGCCGCCGCCCAGGGCGACGCCGTCGATGGCGGCGATCAGCGGTTTGTCGATGCGGGTCAGTGCTTCGAGCAATTCGGGCAGTGCCGGTTCCTCCCAGGTCCGCGGGCTGCCGAACTCGCTGATGTCGGCGCCGGCGCTGAAGGGTAGCTGCTGCCCGTGCAGGATGATGGCCTGCACCTCGGGGTCGGCGGCGGCCTGGCTGCACGCCTGCATCAACGCCTGGCGCAGGTCGTGGCCAAGGGCGTTGACCGGTGCGTGGCACAGGCCAATCAGGGCCAGTTGGTGGTCGCGGCGATAGTCGATCAGCTGCTGCATGGGAGGAGACTTCCTGTTCTTGGCCCCAGGCAGGCGATGTAAGTCTCGCCTTGGGCTGGGACGAATGAAAAAAACGAGGTGGCGGCCAGTAGCGCTGGCCGCCACCCGAAAAATCCGCTGCCTGGAGGGGGCAGGCAGCGGAAACCAGCAAGGTTGGGTCAGCGGGCGAATGCGGCTTCGCTGATGTCCATCAGGTTGTGGCTGCCACTGCGAATCAGCGTTTCGTGCAGGTTGGCGCGCGGCAGCAGGCGCTGCAGGTAGAAGCGCGCGGTCTCGCGCTTGCCCTGGTAGAACGCTGCGTCATCGCTGCCGGCGGCCAGTGCCTGTTCGGCCACGCACGCGGCGCGCAGCCAGAGGTAGCCGGTCAGGGTGTAGCCGCTGAGCATCAGGTAGTCGTAGGCGCTGGCGCCGATCAAGTTGGCGTCGGTCTGGCTGGCGTCGCGCAGCCAGTCGCTGACATCGCGCCAGGCCGTCACTTGCTTGAGCAGGGCCTGGGCCAGGTGGGCTGGGGCCGTGGTGCTCTGGATGAAGTCTTCGATCTCACCCAGCAGCTCGGCCAAGGCTTCACCGCCATCGGCCAGCACCTTGCGGGTCAGCAGGTCGAGGCCCTGGATGGTGTTGGTGCCTTCGTAGATCGCGGTGATGCGCACATCGCGGGCGATCTGCTCCATGCCCCACTCGCGGATGTAGCCGTGGCCACCGAACACCTGGATACCCAGCTGCGCAGCTTCGTTGCCGGTCTCGGTGACGAAGCCTTTGGCAATCGGCGTGAGCAGCGCCAGCCGGCGTGCCGCGGCCTGGCGCACACCGGCGCTGGCGCCGTGGTGCAGTTGGTCGACGCCCTTGGCACAGGTGTAGGCGAGCATGCGACCGCCTTCGGCGTAGGCCTTCTGGGTCAGCAGCATGCGCCGCACATCGGCATGGCCGATGATCGGGTCGGCTGGCTGGTCGTTGCGCAGGCGCGGCGTGGCGCGCATCTGCACACGCTCGCGGGCATAGGCCAGGGCGCCCTGGAACGACGCCTCGGCGTGGGCCTGGGCCTGCTGGCAGACCGCCAGGCGCGACTCGTTGATGTAGGTGAACATGGCGTTCAGGCCACGGTTGACCTCGCCCAGCAGGTAGCCGGTGGCACCGTCGAAGTTGAGCACGCAGGTGGCGTTGCCGTGGATGCCCATCTTGTGTTCGATGGAACCGCAGCTGACGCCGTTGGGCGCGCCCAGCTGGCCTTGGGCATCGACCTGGATCTTCGGCACGGCGAACAGCGAAATGCCCTTGACCCCCGCCGGAGCGCCTTCCAGGCGCGCCAGCACCAGGTGGATGATGTTCTCGGTCATGTCATGTTCACCGGCAGAGATGAACATCTTGCTGCCGCTGATCTGGTAAGTGCCGTCGGCCAGGGCCTTGGCGCTGGTGCGCAGCAGGCCGAGGTCCGAGCCGCAGTGGGCTTCGGTCAGGCACATGGTGCCGCCCCAGCGGCCGGCGATCATCGGCGGCAGGAAACGCTGCTGCAAGGCTTCGTCGGCATGCTCGCTGAGGGTGCTGATGGCGCCGCCGGCGAGGTTGCCGTACATGCCCCAGGCATGGTTGGCGCTGCAGACCATTTCGTAGTTGACGAAGCCCAGCGACGGCGGCAGGCCCTGGCCACCGAAGGCCGGGTTCTTGTCCAGGCCCAGCCAGCCGTTGTCGGCGAAGCGTTTGTAGGCATCGGCGAAACCCGGTGGCGTGATGACCTTGCCGTCCTGCCACTGGCAACCGTGCTGGTCACCCACGGCGTTGAGCGGGGCCAGCTCCTGCTCGGCGAACTTGGCACCTTCCTCGACGATGGCGGCGAACGTGGCCTCGTCCGGGGCATCACAGCCCGTCAGTTGTTGGTAGTGGCTGCACAGATCGAGCAGCTCCTGGGCAACGAAGGTGATATCGCGCAATGGGGCGGTGTAGCTGGGCATGCCGGACTCCTGGCTGGGTGGACTCGGCATGTTGTAACAGGCAGGCCCCGGCGCCGCGTCCACCCCCCCGGTGGAATGGCGGGTGGAATCGGCGCTGGACCCAGGTGGAGGTCAGTTCAGCAGCTGCAGTTCGCGCGCCGAACACAGGGCGCTGTCGCGGTCGACCACGTCGAGCTTGCGGAACAGATTGTTGATGTGGGTCTTGACCGTGCTCAGGCTGATGAACATCGCCTCGGCGATCTGCCCGTTGCTTTGCCCGCGCGCCATGCGCTGCAACACTTCCAGCTCACGGCGCGACAGGGGCACGATCAGCGCGCTTTCGGCGCTCTCCTTGTTCGCCAGCAACGGGCGGAACAGCGCATTCAGGTGTTCGCGCGAAGGCGCCGGGGCCTCCAGGCCCAGGCGTTCGCGCACGGGCGGCAGCAGCAGTTGGCGCAGGGTCTCGAGGCAGGTATCGCCCTCGTACTGCAGCAATTGCCCGAAGCCGTAGGTGCAGGCCAGTTGCAGCGCCTGTTCGAGGCCGAGCAAGGCGTCGTCACGGGCGCCACGGTCTTGTAGCAGGGTCGCCTCGAGCAGGAGCGCGTCGAGCAACAGGCGGCGGTTGCCTTGCGCTTGTGCCTGGGCCTGCAGGCTCTGCTGGATCTGCCTGGCCTTGTCACGCTGGCCCAGGTGGCGTTGTACCCAGGCATAGGCGAGCCACTCCTCGGGCAGCAGCTGGTCGCCATATTGGCGCCTGCACCAGTGCCACTGGTCGAGCCAGTCGGGCAGGTAGTCCTGGTCGTTGTCGCGCAGTGCCAGGCGCGCCAGCCACGCCCCGGCCTGGCGGTAGAGGGTGAACAGGCGGTACTGGCGGGCCAGCCTGCGCACTTCCGCCCAGCGTGCCTTGGCCTGGGCGGTTTCGCCCAGCGCCCAGTGCAGGCACGCCTGGTGATGGAACACCCAGGGCAGTGCGGCGCTGTGGGGAAAGCCCAGCGCCAGCACTTCGGCCTGGGCCATGGCCTGGCGTGCCTGGGCCAGGCGGTTGGCCTGAAGCAACGCCAGCCCCTTGCCCAGGTGGCTGAACAGTTCGTAGAAGCGTCCGGAGCTGCCGGTGGCGGGCGTTTCGGCCATGCCTTGCAGGCGCTCCCAGGCGGCATCGGTGGCGCCCTGGGCCAGCTCGATCTGGCCCAGCAGCAGTTGCAGCAGGTTGGTGTAGCCGCTCAGGCCAAAACCCTGCAACTGGCTCAGGGCGCGGCTACCTTCAGCGTGGGCTTGTTGCAGCTGGCCGAGCGCGGCCAGGCAGTTGGCGCGGTCGAAATACAGCACCGAGCGCGCCGCATTGTCCTGGGGAAACTGCTGCAAGGCCCGCGCCGCCAGGGCCAGACCATGGCCCAGGTTGCCGCCCAAGTAGGCCAGGCGGCTGCGCAGGAACATCACCGTCTGCTGCACCCGCTCGGGGTGGCGCGGCACCGACTGGCGGCGCTGCAGGCCGTACAGCTGGTGCAGGCACTGGCAGGCCTGGGCGATATCGTTGGTGACCATCACCGTGGACGCTTCGGTCACCGCCAGGGTGAAGCTGTCGTTGCCGGTGCGCCCGGCGACCTCGTCGAGCACATCGACCAGGGTGTTCACCTTGCCTTCGCGCAGCAGCTCGAAACCGTGCCGGTCGACGATGCCGAGCACGGCGTCCAGGTCGCGGGCGCGGCCGAACTGGTAGATCGCTTCGGTGTAGCGGCGCTGCGTCAGCAGCCAGTGGGCGGCCTGGCGATGCAGCTGGCGCAGGCCCTGTGGATCGCGTTGTTTCAGGCGCTGGTAAAGGCTGTTGCGCAGGGCAGGGTGGTAGCGGTATTCGGTGTGGTTGCCCTGGGGCACCTCGATGATCAGGTCCAGGCGCTGCAACTGGCGCAGGGCGGCCGGCACATCGGCCGCCGCGGCGAGTTCGCCGGCAAGGCCGGCATCGAACACCTGGGCCACGGCGGTCTGTTCGAGAAACTGGCGCAACGGCACGGGCAGGCGCTGCAGGCGTTCTTCTTCGAGGAACTGCCGGGCATGGACGTAGGCCTGGCGGGTGATCGGGCGCAGGTCGCCGGGCGCCTGGCCGGTGCTGTGCAGCGCCTCGCGGTAGGCCTTGAGCCAGAACAGCACGCCACTGGGCCAGCCTTCGCTGCCGGCCCGCAACTGATAGAGCGCATCGCTGCCCAGCTTGACCTCGCGGGCGACGGCCAGCTTTTGGGTTTCCTCGCTGTCCAGGGCCAGTTCACGGGTGCCGAGCAAGGTCAGCCGGTCGTCGCGCAGCAGATGGGCCAGGGGCAGGTAGGGCGGGCCTTCGCTGGCCGCGAGCAGGCGCAGGGCAGGCGGCGGGTAGCGCAGCAGCGTGTCGAGGTACTGCCAGGCGGGTGGGGCGTTGAGCAGGTGCAGGTCGTCGAGCAGCAGGGTCACCGGTGCCTGACGGGCCTCCAGGTCTGCCAGGATCAGGCTCCACAGGCGTTCGGCTTGCGGCGTTTCGCGTTGCTGCGCCGGCAGTTGCAGCGCCGCGTGCAAGTGCAGCAGCAGGGCCAGTGGCTGGTTTTCGGCGCGGGTCAGGCGCAGCCACCCCCAGGCCCCGGACAGGCTGCGCGCGAACTGGCCGAGCAGGGTGCTCTTGCCATAGCCCAGTGGCGCTTGCAGGAGCACGAAGGTGCCATCGTCCAGCGCGTTGGCCAGGTGTTCGAGCAGCCGCGTACGCACCACGCCCCTGGGCGGTTCGGCGGGCGGACGCAGCTGGTTTGGTTTGAGCGCGGGAAGATGCATGGCGAGCAGGTTCCGTCGGTTCGGTCGGACATCCTAGCCGAGCGCGTGAGCGTGGCGGGTAAATTTTTGGTGGTTCACGGGGGGAGTGATGGGGGTCGGGTGCCCGTCGTGGGAGTTGCGTGAGGGCGAATATCGAGCGCCGCCCGCGCGGCGCATCGCGAGCAAGCTCGCTCCTACATTTGTTGCAACGTGCC
>NZ_AKJC01000181.1 GCF_000282535.1 Pseudomonas sp. GM84
CTTGCCGGCGATGGGCCGCGAGGCGGCCCCAATCACTCAGTGCGCCTGTTCCAGACGCCGCTTGCGGGGAGCAGGAACGTCCCCATGGCCGTCATCTTCCGCTAGCACCGGCACCTCGTTGCCATCGCAGTCGAACAGCTTGCCATCGCGGAAGAAATCACCGTCGTTCAGCCCGGCGATGTCGCGGTAGCGCAGCGTACGCTCACTGGCGGCGACGAACACCGACTGTTGGTCGGAGTTGCCGGCACGCAGGTGGTTGAACAGCAGGTTGAGCAGGATCGCCATGATCGCCGCCGAGCTGATGCCGGAGTGGAAAATGGTTTCGAACCACGCCGGGAAGTGGTGGTAGAAACCAGGCGCGGCAATCGGGATCATGCCGAAACCGATCGAGGTGGCGACGATGATCAGGTTCATGTTGTTGCGGTAGTCGACCTGGGCCAGGGTGCGGATACCACTGGCCGCGACCGTGCCGAACAGCACCACGCCGGCGCCGCCAAGCACCGCAGTGGGCACGGCGGCGATCAACCGACCCATCACCGGCAACAGCCCCAGCGTCACCAGGATCAGCCCTGCACAGGCCACCACATAGCGACTCTTCACACCGGTCACCGCGACCAGGCCGACGTTCTGCGCGAAGGCGCTTTGGGTGAACGAGCCGAACAGTGGCGCCAGGGCGCTGGAGGCCATATCGGCGCGCAGGCCGTTGCCCAGGCGTTTGGAGTCGACCTTGGTGTCGATGATCTCGCCGACGGCGAGGATGTCGGCCGAGGTCTCGACCATGGTCACCACGATCACGATCAGCATCGACAGGATCGCCGCCACCTGGAACTGCGGCGCACCCAGCGGCAGCACCTGCGGCAGCGCGACGATCGAACCTTCCAGTACCTGTGAAAAGTCGGCCATGCCAAAGGCCAGGGCCACCAGCGTGCCGATTACCATGGCCAGCAGAATCGACAGCCGCGAAATGCTCGCGCTGCCGAGTTTGCTGAGCAGCAGTACGGTGGCCAGGGTGAACGCTGCCAGGGCGATGTTGGACGTGCTGCCAAAATCCGCCGCCTGGCTGTTGCCGCCCATGGCCCAGCGCGCCGTCACCGGCATCAGGGTCAGGCCGATGGTGGTGATGACGATGCCCGTCACCAATGGCGGGAAGAACTGGGTGATGCGTGAGAACAGTGGGGTGATCAGCAGGCCGATGAGTGACGCGGCGATCACCGCCCCGAACACCACGGCAAGGCCGCCCTGACCGTCGTTGCCGAGGATCGCGATCATGGTCGCCACGCCCGCGAAGGACACGCCCTGGACCAGCGGCAACTGGCAGCCGAAGAACGGAATGCCCAGCGTCTGCAGCAAGGTGGCCAGGCCACCGGCGAACAGCGAGGCAGCGATCAGCAGGCCGACGTCGGCGGGAGCAAGGCCTGCGGCCTGGCCGATGATCAGCGGAACGGCAACGATGCCACCATACATCGTCAGCACATGTTGCAGCCCGTAGGCCAGGTTTGCGCCGACGCCGAGGTTCTCGTCTTCCGGACGAGGTGTAGCGGGAGAAGTCATGGTGAGTAGCTCGCTTTTGTTTTTTTTGATGCGTCTAACAGCACGGTCTCAGTCGCGGTGGGTGAAGCGGTGTAGAAAGGGGGCAGGCCGTTGCCTCAAGGCGACGGGCAACGGCCTGGGTGGATCACTCGCCTATCACCAGTTGGCGTGCCAGCTGGTTGTGGCGCTCCAGCACCCGTGGCAGGTCGACGGTGGTGATACGGCCGTCCTTGACCACCACGCGGCCGTTGATGACGCTGGTGTCAACGTGGGTCGGGGTGCAGAACACCAGGGCCGCCAGCGGGTCGTGCAGGGCACCGGCATAGGCCACATGGTTCAGGTTGAAGGCGACCAGGTCGGCCACCATGCCCGGGGCGAGGGCGCCGATATCGTTACGGTTGAGCACCTTGGCACCGCCGAGGGTGGCGATTTCCAGGGCCTCGCGCGCGGTCATCGCGTCGGGGCCGAAGCCGACGCGCTGCAACAGCAGGGCCTGGCGCACTTCGCCGATCATGCTGGCGCCGTCGTTGGAGGCCGAACCGTCCACGCCCAGGCCCACCGGCACGCCGTGGTCGCGCATCTTGCGGATCGGCGCGATGCCCGAGGCCAGGCGCATGTTCGAGCACGGGCAGTGCGCCACCCCGGTACCGGTGCGGGCGAACAGTTCGATGCCGTGCTGGTCGAGCTGCACGCAGTGGGCGTGCCACACATCGTGGCCGACCCAGCCCAGGTCCTCGGCGTACTCGGCAGGGGTCATGCCGAATTTCTCGCGGCTGTAGGCGATGTCGTTGACGTTCTCGGCCAGGTGGGTGTGCATCGACACGCCGTACTGGCGTGCCAGTACGGCCGCTTCGCGCATCAGGTCGCGGCTGACCGAGAACGGCGAGCAGGGCGCCACCACCACGCGCAGCATCGAGCCATGGCTGGCGTCGTGGTAGTCCTCGATCAGGCGCTGGGATTCCTTGAGGATCGCGCTTTCCTTCTCCACCACCGAATCCGGTGGCAGGCCGCCTTGGCTTTGGCCCACGCTCATGCTGCCGCGCGCGGCATGGAAGCGCATGCCGATTTCCTCGGCGGCGTGGATGCTGTCGTCGAGCTTGCAGCCGTTGGGGTAGATGTACAGGTGGTCGCTGGAGGTGGTGCAGCCGGACAGGATCAGCTCGGCCATGGCGGTCTGGGTCGACACCGAGATCATTTCAGGGGTCAAACGGGCCCAGATCGGGTACAGGTTGGTCAGCCAGTTGAATAGCTCGCCGTCCTGCGCCGCCGGCACCACGCGGGTGAGGCTCTGGTACATGTGGTGGTGGGTGTTGACCAGGCCGGGGATGACCACTTTGCCGGTCATGTCGAGAATCTCGTCGGCGTGCTGGGGCAGTTCGTCGCTGGGGCCGACCTGCTTGATCAGGTTGTCCTCGATGTACAGGCCGCCGCGTCTGATCTCGCGGCGTTGGCCGTCCATCGTCACCAGCAGTTCGGCGTTCTTGATCAGTAATGTCTTGGGCATAGGTGTTCCACTCCCGCGTGGGGTTCGGGTTGCAATTCGAGGTTTGCAGACACCCGGTTTTCGATTAGAGCCAAACCCTAGAAACCAGGTGCTGAGTTTCCACAAGGTTCGTTAGAGCAGCAGCGCACGCGTCGACGCCGCCGGAGCACAGGGGCTCGGCGTGAGGCGGTGGGGGGTGTGCTGGGAAAACGGAACCGCGGCGAATGCAGTGATTCGCGCAGGGGGCTCGGAGGGGGCGAGCAGGTAGGGGTAATGCATGGCTTTAGCCTGTCGCAATACGCAGCGGCGATTACCGGTGTCGTAGGCGTCGGCTAATGTAACCAGAATTGTATTTTTTTGTATACGAAAAATTGGACCCTTGCTGGGTGGCTGCAGCGCCTGGGTCCCTGTGGGAGCCACTGCCTTGCGCTGCTTCAATGTCTGTGGTGTCTCTGTGGGAGCGGGCTTGTCCCGCGAAACAGGCAACGCGGAGGATGGCACCGGCTTCGCCGGTGTTCGCGGGACAAGCCCGCTCCCACAGGAATCGCGTCGGCTTTTGGAAGGCTTGCGACAAGTGCCCCTGGACCTACACCGCTTCGAGCTTGCGCGGCGCCATGAAGTACAACCACACCAGTGCAATGAAATACACCGTCGGGATCAGCGTGAACAGCACCGCATAATTGTTGTGGGTAAGGGTCAGCACGCTGCCGACGATCTGCGTCATGAACATCCCGCCAATGGCCGCGCACATGCTGCCAAAGCCGAACACGGTACTCACCAGGTGCTTGGGCGTGTAGTCCATCAGCAGGCTCCAGATGTTCGCCGTCCAGGCCTGGTGCGCGCCGACCGCCACGGCAATGGCCAGCACCGCCAGCCACAGGCCGCTGGCATGCGCGGCGAAGGTCACGCTGACGATGGTGCAGGCGAACAGCAGCATCGACACCAGCCGGGCACGGGTGGCGCGCATGCCGCGCCCGATCAGCCACGACGAGAGGATGCCACCGCCGATACTCCCGACGTCCGCCGTCAGCCAGATCAGGATCAGCGGGATGCCCATCTGGGTGACGCTGATCCCCAGGTTGTACTGCTGGTTGAGAAACGGGGGCAGCCAGTACAGGTAGAACCAGAACACCGGTGCGGTAATCGCGAACGCCACGGCAAAGGCCCAGGTGCCGCGCATGCGCAGGATATGGCTGAACGGCACACGCACCGCCTCAGGCTCGACCTCCTGCTGGATGTAGTCGAGCTCGCTCTGGCGCACGTGGGGGTGCTCCTCGGGGTTGAAGTACTTAAGGCCCCACAGCACCACCCAGGCCAGGCCCAGGCAGCCCATGGCGATAAAGGCCGCTTGCCAGCCCCAGGCGGCCAGGATCACCGGCAGCAGGGCCGGGGTGATCATGGCGCCGACGTTGGTGCCGGCGTTGAACAGCCCGGTGGCGATGGCCCGTTCACCGGCCGGGAACCACAGCCGCGTGGTCTTGACGCAGGCGGGGTAGTTGGCTGCCTCGGTCAGGCCGAGGATGAAGCGGCAGACCATGAAGCCTGCGGCCGAAGTGGCCAGCCCATGGGCGCCGGTGGCCAGGCTCCAGAGCAGCACCGCGACGAAGAACGCGCGCTTCACGCCGACCTTGTCGATCAGCCGGCCCTGCAGCAGGAAGCCGATGGCGTAGCCCACCTGGAACCAGAAGTTGATGTTGGCGTAGTCCATCGACGTCCAGCTCATGTCCTTGGCCAGGATCGGCTGCATGATGCCGAGTGCGGCGCGGTCGATGTAGTTCAGGGTGGTGGCGAAGAACACCAGGGCGAGCATGCCCCAGCGCGTCTTGCCCACGGCGAACGCGCCGCGAATCTTGCTGCCGATGGAGCCCTGGGGCAGGGGCGGCAGGGTGGTGTCGATCTTCGAAGGCGTCATGTGCTTGTTTCTTGAAATTGTAAGGAGCGGCTGATAGCTGCGGCCAGGTTCAGGGCAGAAAGGCACGCAAGACAAGGGAATGGTGAGCAGCGCGGGCTGGACCGTCAATGCAAGGTTGCAGGCTACTGTTCGATAATCGAACACATGCAGCGGTCGTCGGGCAACATCGGGTAAATAGCGCGAGCAGGCCGCCTTCGTTGCCTGGCCGAGCTAGCCTGAAGAGCGTTACCTCGGCGACTCTTTCGGGATGTGACATGAAACGCTTCTGGCCCCAGTTGCTTGATCTGCGAGCACTTGTGCTGCTTTTTGTGCTGTTGTCGGTGCTCGCCACCGTGTGCAACAGCCTCATCGTCGCCTATCGCATCCAGCGCGATGCCCTGATCGATTCCACCCTCGAAGCCAACCGGGCCTACGCCGCCAAGGTCGCTTCAAGCATTGAAGCCTTCCTTCATTCGGCGCAGCGGCGCATGAAATACAGTGCCCTGATCCTGGCCGATCATTGGGATGATCCCGCGGCGCTGCGGGCAGAGGCCAATCGCCTGCGGGATCAGGACTTGGACCTCAACGCGGTTGCCATCGTCGGGGCCAGCGGCAGGGTGTTGCAAACGGCGCCGCAGGTGTTGCGCAGTGGCCATGACGCGACGCTGGACTCAGTGCTCATGGAGCAGACACTGCACGCGCGCAAGCCCATGGTCAGTTCGGCCTATATCTCCCGCTCCGGCCATCTGGTGCTGTTCATCTCGCAACCTGTCACCCGTGCCTCGGGCGAATTTATCGGGGTGATTGGCAGCTCCATCTATCTTGAGCAGCAGAGCGCCTTGCATACGCTGATCAGCAGCCACTTTCACCACGAGGGCACCTTGGTGTTCGTCGTCGATGGCAACCGGCGTGTGCTCTATCACCCGAACGAACGGCAAATCGGCGAGATCTTCACGCCCAGCCCGGCGGTGGACCAGGCGCTGCGGGGTGAGTACGGCGCCATGCAGATGGCAGACCACAACCAGGAGCAGATGCTGGCAGGCTTCGCGCCGGTGGCGGGCACCGGGCTGGCCGTCATCGCCGAGCAGCCTCGTGAGCGCACCCTGGCGCCCCTGGCCGAACTGATGGGGCAGACGCTGCTCGGCATGCTGCCGGCAGGCATCATCGGGTTGGGGCTGATTCTGGCGGGTACCAACCTGATCGTGCGGCCACTGCGCCAGCTGTCGATCACCGCCATGCAGCTGACCGCGCCCCAGGCCGAGTCGCAATTGCTCAACGTGCAAGCCTGGTACCGTGATGCAGCGGCGATCCGCCGAGCGCTGCTTAGCGGAGTCAAACTCCTGCAGCAAACCCTCGGCCGTCTCCACCATGAAGCGCAGAGCGATGCCTTGACCGGCCTGGCCAATCGCAGGGCGATGACCACCTTCCTCGACCTGTTGACCCAGACCGAACAGCCCTATGCCGTACTGGCCCTGGACATCGATCACTTCAAGCGGGTGAACGATGTGTTTGGCCACGACGTTGGCGACCTGGTGCTCAAGCACGTGGCCGATATCCTGAAGATCAACTCAAGGTCAAGCGACCTTGTGTGCCGGTCCGGGGGAGAGGAGTTCATCGTGATCATGCCCGATAGCCCCATCGCCATCGCCGAAACCATCGCGCAGCGGATCAGGGAAAACGTGGCGACCAGCCAGACACCCGCGGTGGGCAGGCTGACGCTTTCGGTAGGTGTGGCCTGCATGGACGATCAGACACCGACCGCCGATGCGGTGTTGAAGCTGGCCGATGAACGCCTCTATCGGGCCAAGCAGCAGGGGCGCAACAGGGTGGTTGCCTGCTGACAGGGGGTGGTGGGTACTCAGTAACGGGCACTTTTTCGGACACGTTGCAAAACATCGCCAATAGGTTGTATTGATCCAATAACTTAATTATCGAACACCCATACAAGAACGAACGCTGTCAGCTGCCAATGTGAAATAAAAAAGTTATCGGCTCTAAAACTGAAGCGACATCGTAGTGATTTTCAATTTCAAATCCCCTGATGTTATCCGGGACTTGGTCACCGCCATTGGTCGTGACAAGCGCGCGAACTAACAACCTGATCTAGTCTTCAGGCAAGTTTGCCTGGAGTTTGATCCATGCCCACTGACCCAGCGCCAAAAAGCGAGCGCGGCAAGGAAACCCGCCTGTTCCTCTTTCTTGTCGCCTTCCTCTTTCCATTGCTATCGGTGGTTATCGTCGGTGGCTACGGTTTCATCATCTGGTTTTCGCAAATGCTGTTGGGGCCTCCCGGGCCGCCCAACTGATGACGCCTGTCTGACATCCACTGGAGCCTGCGCATGGATGAGCCCCTGCATATCGCAAGCCTTCTGGTCCACGCCCGCCCCGAGCTGTTTGCCGCGGTAAAAGCCAACCTGCGCTTGTTGCCAGGCCTGGAACTGCATCAGGAAAGTCCCGTTGGAAAACTGGTCGTGGTGCTTGAAGCCGAGCACGAAAACCAGATTCTTCAATGCATCGAACAGATCAGCAACATTCCAGGTGTACTCAATGCTGCGCTGGTCTATCACGAACTCCTCGACCCTGCAGGAGACATCGAATGAGCCTGACTCGCCGGGAATTCGCCAAGGTCCATGCCGCTGCCATTGCCGCCGCCGCTGCCGGCCTGCCGATATTCAGCAGCGCCAGTAACTTGGTGACCGAAGCGGACATGGTTACCCTGGACTGGAACAAGGCACCCTGTCGCTTCTGCGGCACCGGTTGCAGCGTCATGGTCGCGACGCGGGACAACCGCGTAGTCGCCACCCATGGCGATATCAAGGCCGAGGTCAACCGTGGCCTGAACTGCGTCAAGGGTTACTTCCTGTCGAAGATCATGTACGGCGTCGACCGCCTGACCCAGCCGCTGCTGCGCATGAAGAACGGTCAATACGACAAGCAGGGCGAGTTCCAGGCGATCAGCTGGGATCAGGCCTTCGACATCATGGCGCAGAAGTACAAGGAAGCCTTGAAGAACAAAGGCCCCGAATCCATCGGCATGTTCGGCTCGGGGCAATGGACGGTATGGGAAGGCTATGCCGCCAACAAGCTGATGAAGGGCGGCTTTCGCAGCAACAACATCGACCCCAATGCGCGCCACTGCATGGCATCGGCGGTGATGGGCTTCATGCGCACCTTTGGCGCGGACGAGCCGATGGGCTGCTACGACGACATCGAAGCCACCGATGCCTTCGTGCTCTGGGGCTCGAACATGGCCGAGATGCACCCGATCCTCTGGACCCGGGTCACCGATAAGCGCCTGAGCCAGCCACACGTCAAGGTGGCGGTGCTGTCCACCTTCGAGCATCGCAGCTTCGAGCTGGCCGACATCCCCATGGTGTTCAAGCCGCAAACCGATCTCTTGATCCTCAACTACATCGCCAACCACATCATCGAAAGCGGTGCGGTCAACCAGGACTTCATTGGCAAGCACACGCGCTTCGCCCAGGGCGCCGACGACATCGGCTACGGGCTGCGCCCCGACAATCCGCTGGAAACCCGCGCCAAGAACGCCGACAAGGCCAACACCTGGAGCGATATCTCGTTTGATCAGTTCGCGGCGTTCGTCAAACCCTACACCCTGGAGCGTGCCGCCAAGGAAAGCGGAGTCCCCGCCGAGCGGCTCAAGGCCCTGGCGGAACTGTATGCCGACCCCAAGCGCAAGGTCGTATCGTTCTGGACCATGGGCTTCAACCAGCACACCCGGGGGGTGTGGGCCAACAACCTGATCTACAACATCCACCTGCTCACGGGCAAGATCAGCGAACCGGGCAACAGTCCCTTCTCACTGACCGGGCAACCCTCGGCCTGCGGTACCGCACGCGAGGTCGGGACCTTCTCGCACCGCCTGCCTGCCGATATGGTCGTGACCAATCCCAAGCACCGGGCCACCGCTGAAGCCATCTGGAAGCTGCCGCCCGGCACGGTCCAGGAGAAAGTCGGCTTTCACGCCGTGCAACAGAGCCGCATGCTCAAGGACGGCGTCCTCAACGTCTATTGGACCCAGGCCAGCAACAACATGCATGCTGGCCCCAACATCATGCAAGAGGTGCTGCCTGGCTGGCGCAAGCCCGAGAACTTCGTGATCGTGTCCGACGTGTACCCCACCGTTTCTGCCCAGGCGGCCGACCTCATCCTGCCGAGCGCCATGTGGGTAGAGAAGGAGGGCGCCTACGGCAATGCCGAACGGCGTACCCAGTTCTGGCATCAACTGGTGAGTGCGCCGGGGGATGCCAAGTCGGATCTGTGGCAGCTGATGGAGTTCTCCAAGCGTTTCACCACCGATGAAGTCTGGCCTGCCGAACTGGTCGCGGCGTCCGACTACAAGGGCAAGACGCTGTACGAGGTGTTGTTCAAGAACGGCCAGGTCGACCAGTTCCCCGTCGAGCAACTGGAAGCCGGTTACAAGAATGACGAAGCCAAGGCCTTCGGCTTCTACGTGCAAAAAGGCCTGTTCGAGGAATACGCCCGCTTTGGCCGCGGCCACGGCCATGACCTGGCCGATTTCGACCGTTACCACAGCGAGCGCGGTCTGCGCTGGCCCGTTGTCGATGGCAAGGAAACCCGCTGGCGCTATCGTGAAGGGCTCGATCCCTATGTCGAGAAAGGCAGTGCCGTGCAGTTCTACGGCTACCCCGACAAGAAGGCGATCATTTTCGCCTTGCCCTATGAGCCGCCTGCCGAAGCACCGGATGCCGATTACCCGTTCTGGTTGAGCACCGGCCGGGTGCTGGAGCACTGGCACACCGGCACCATGACCCAACGCGTCGAAGAGCTGTACAAGGCCGTACCCGATGCGCTGGTGTACATGCACCCGGAAGATGCCAAGGCCATGCAGGCGCGCCGTGGCAGTGAAGTGAAGCTGATCAGCCGGCGTGGCGAAATCCGTGCGCGCATCGAGACTCGCGGTCGCAACAAGCCGCCGCGCGGCTTGGTGTTCGTGCCGTTTTTCGATGCCAACAAACTGATCAACAAAGTCACCCTCGATGCCACCGACCCGATCTCCAAGCAGACCGACTACAAGAAGTGCGCGATCCGCATCGAGTTGATCAGCCTGGCCTGAGGAGGCCCATCATGCCTTTTCGAATGCTGCCCCTGTTCCTGCTGGCCGCGATTGGCCTGGCGCTGGCCGCCGAGGTCGATTATCCGCTCGATGCACCGGGGCCCGACGGGCGTCGACCCGGCGGTACCTTGACGCAAAGCATGCCGGCTCCGGCGATTGCCAACGACGAGAACCGCGACATCAAGCGTGAACGCAACTACCCCGACCAGCCGCCGACCATTCCCCATGCCATTCGCGGTTATCAGATCGACATGAATGGCAACAAGTGCCTGGCCTGTCACAGCCGGGCCAATAGCGCGAAGAGCCAGGCGACGGCCATCAGCATCACGCACTACATGGACCGCGATGGCCAGGCCCTGGCCGCTGTGTCGCCACGGCGTTACTTCTGCAACCAGTGCCATGTCGTGCAAAAGGAAGTGCAGCCGCTGGTGGGCAACAGCTTCGAGACCATCGACAAGATCCTGCAAGACGACGCCAACGCTGCGCGCAAACCCTGAGGAGGCGCCATGAAAACACTGATTGCCCTGCTCAAGGACTACTGGGGCATCCTGCGTCGTCCCAGTGTGTATTTCAGCCTGGGCTTTCTGACGCTTGGCGGATTCATCGCCGGGATCATTTTCTGGGGCGGCTTCAACACGGCACTCGAACTGACCAACACCGAGAAGTTCTGCACCTCGTGCCACGAGATGCGTGACAACGTGTTCGTCGAACTTCAGGAAACCATTCACTACACCAACCGCTCCGGTGTGCGCGCCAGTTGCCCGGACTGTCATGTGCCCCATGAATGGACGCACAAGATCGCGCGCAAGATGCAGGCCTCCAAGGAGGTCTGGGGCAAGCTCTTCGGCACCATCGATACCCGCGAAAAATTTGTCGCTCACCGCCGCGAACTGGCCGAGCACGAGTGGGCACGGCTCAAGGCCAACGACTCGCGCGAGTGCCGCAATTGTCACAACTTCCAGTTCATGGACTTCACCCGCCAGAGCAAACGGGCCGCCGCCATGCATTCGACCTCCCTGGCCAGCGGCGAGGCTACCTGTATCGACTGTCACAAGGGCATCGCGCACAAGCTGCCGGACATGACGGGGGTGAAGGGCTGGTAGTCACTCTGGTAGTCACCCCGCACCCTCACGACGCTGTCTGAAAGCGGGTTTGTCTCGCGAATATGGGCACCGGTCGTCTCCTATCCCGTGTTTATGGACAAAATTTCCCACTCCATGGGAATCCTGTTTCACCCTTTGAGAAACCCTGTGCACCATGTTCGCAAGGAGCACACATGAACTACACCAGCCCCACCGATCGCTTGTTGCAGATTCTGGTCGCCCTCGGGCAGGCCGATGAGGCGGTGGCGGCCAAGGAATTGAGTCTGCAACTGGCCCAACCCTTGAGCAGCACCTACCGGCACCTGAAGACCTTGCTGCGCTGGGGCCTTGCCGAAGACAACGGCTACGGTCGTTACCTGCCAGGGCCTGCCTGCTTGCAGTTGGCGAAAAAGTTCGACCGCCAGGCGCTGTTGGTATCGCAGGCGCTGCCGGAGCTCAAACGCCTGGCCGAGTTGAGTCGCGAGAGTGTCGCCTTGATGGTGCCGAGCAACGGCCAGGCCATTTGCATCGAGATGATCGACAGTCCGCAGCCGCTGCGCTGCTGCTATCAGAAAGGCTTGGCCCAGCCCCTGCTGGTGGGCGCTTCGGCGCGGGTGCTGCTGGCGCACATGGAACCCGAGCGCAGTCAGACGTTCCTCCGCGAGCAGGGGGTGGATGCCGAAGGCATTGCCGAATACGAGCACAGTTTCATCGCCATTCGCGCCCAAGGGTTTGCGGTCAGCCTGAGCGAAATCGACGACGGCGTCTGGGGCGTTAGCGCACCGGTACTCGACAGCCGCAACCGGCTGCATGGCGCAATCAGCCTGATGGCCCCGGCCTTTCGTGCGCAAAAGAACAGCGAGCGGCTGACCCACTGGACCTGTGAGGTCGCTTTGCGCGTCGGTGCGCGGCTGGACTGAATCACACCTGGAGTTTCTGCATGACAGACAATCTTTCCTTGCCGGCGTGGCAGGGCCGTATCGACGCGGGCGAGGGCGCCTCGGCGCTACGCTGGCACCAATGGGTGCAGCCCTTCGCCGACCGTCAGGCACCCGGCACCGCCCTGGTGGGCCTGGCCTGCGATGAAGGCGTGAGCCGCAACCAGGGTCGCACGGGCGCACGTCTTGGGCCGCCCGTCCTGCGCAAGGCGCTGGCCAACCTGGCTTGGCGCGGCGAGCGTCCGGTCTATGACAGCGGTGATGTCGTCTGCGAAGGCACTGACCTTGAAGGCGCCCAATGGGCTTATGCCCAGCGTGTGGCGCTGCTGCTGGAGCAAGGGCATTTGCCCCTGGGCGTGGGCGGTGGGCATGAGATCGCCTACGCAAGCTTCCTGGGCCTGGCCCAGCACCTGCGGGGTCTGGAAGAACAACCGCGCATCGGCATTCTCAACTTCGATGCCCACTTCGACCTGCGCCATGCCGAGCAAAGCAGCTCCGGCACGCCGTTTCGACAGATCGCCGAATACTGCGAGCAGGCCGGTATGGCCTTCGACTACTGCTGCCTCGGCGTGAGCGAGCTGAACAACACCCAGGCGCTGTTCGAACAGGCGCAGCGCCTGAATGTGCGCTATCGCCTCGATCGGCAGATGCAGCCGTGGAACATCGCGGCCATCGAGGCCTTTGTCGATGAGTTCCTGGCGGGCATCGATCATTTGTACATGACGATCTGCCTCGATGTGCTCCCGGCCAGCCAGGCCCCTGGCGTCAGCGCGCCTTCGGCCCACGGGGTCGACCTGATGGTGATCGAGCACCTGGTTCGGCGTGCCAAGGCCAGCGGCAAGTTGCGCATGGCCGATGTGGCCGAGCTCAACCCAGCGCTCGACCAGGACTTGCGCACTGCAAAGATCGGCGCGCGGCTGTTGGCAAGCCTGGTCGACTGAACAATCCCTTTATCTGTCCCAGTACAAAAACAAGAGTATTACCCATGCTTACCTTGCAACTTGACGCATTGACCACTGTTGCCCTGGCGCTATTGCTGCTGGCCATGGGCGCACAACTGAAAAAGCACAGCCATTGGTTGCGCCAACTCTGTGTACCCGCCCCGGTGATCGGTGGCTTCGGCTTTGCCCTGGTGGTGTGGCTGCTGCGCAATCTGCAGTGGCTGGACATCACCCTCGACACCGCCATGCAAACACCTTTGATGGTGATGTTCTTCACCACTGTCGGCCTTGGCGGCAGCCTAGGCCTGCTGCGCCAGGGCGGCAAGATCCTGTTCGTCTACCTGGGGGCTTGCTGGGGGTTGGCACTCTTGCAGAACCTGGTGGGCGTCGGCATGGCCAAGGCGTTGGGGATCGATCCGCTGTTGGGGATCATGGCCGGTGCAGTGTCGCTTGAAGGCGGCTTTGGCGCGGCCGCTGCGTTTGGCCCGATTGCCGAAAGCCTTGGCACCTCGGGTGCGACGACGGCAGCATTGGCTTCGGCCACCTTCGGCATGGTGGCCGGCGGCTTGCTGGGTAGCCCGGTGGCGCGTTTCCTGATCGACCGGAAGAAACTCGCGGTTCGGGCCGATAGCGCAGACACATTGCAAGTGCTGGAAAAGGCCAACCAAGGTCCAGGCGTGGCCATCGACTCCAAGGTACTGCTGCGTCTGCTGACCTGCATGCTGGTGATCATGGTGCTTGGTTTCTGGATTGGCGATGCCTTGAAGGCGCACCTGGGCATTGTCTTGCCGGTGTATGTCGGCGCCATGTTCGTGGCGATCATTGTGCGTAACTTCAACGACCGTGCCCAGGTGATCGAGATCCCGGACAACGCGGTCGGCACCTTGGGTGACATCAGCCTGGGCATGTTCCTGACCATGGCCATGATGAGCCTGAAGTTCTGGGAGTTGGAGCAACTTGGCCTGCCGTTGCTGGTGATCCTGGTGGTGCAGGTGCTGATCATGATGGCGTTGTGCGTATTCGTGCTGTTCCGCCTGTTCGGTGGCAACTACGATGCCGCCGTCCTGTGCGCCGGCTACATGGGCCATGGCCTGGGGGCGACACCCAATGCGGTGGCCAACATGGGGGCCATCTGTGATCACTACAAGGTGTTCTCGTACAAGGCCTTCATCATCGTTCCGCTGTGTGGTGCGGTGCTGATCGACATCGTCGCCTTGCCGTTGATTACCTGGTTCATCAACGCGTTCAGTTGATCCCTCGGCCCATCGCCGGCAAGCTCGAGGCCCACGCCTTCCTGTGGGAGCAACTGTCTTGCTCAATTTCTAAAAGTTGACGCAATTCCTGTGGGAGCGGGCTTGTCCCGCGAACACCGGCGAAGC
>NZ_AKJC01000182.1 GCF_000282535.1 Pseudomonas sp. GM84
CACCAGGGTCTGCTGTTGCATCGTGTGCATGGCCAGCTTGTGCGGGCGGATGGTCGGCAGGTCGACGATGATCGCGTCCAGCCGTTCGATGGTCGGGCTTGTCATGCAAAAGCTCCAGTTAGTCAGTGAAAAGTCAGGCCGTCGCCGCCTGGGCCTGGCGCCGGCCGCTGGCCAGGTGCACGGCCATGGCCAGCGCGGCGATGGCGCCGGGGATGGCGAAGGCGATGAAGTTGAGTTGCAGCGGCAGGTTGATGCCCATCAGCGCACCGCCAAGCAGCGGGCCGACGATGGCGCCGTTGCGGCCGATGCCCGAGGCCCAGCCCAGGCCGGTGGAGCGCACCGACAGGCCGTACAGCTGGGCGGCGCCGGCATACAGCAGGATCTGCGTGCCGATGGTGGTGGCGCCGGCGATGAAGATCAGCAGGTACAGCACCGGCATCGGGCTGTTGACGCCCAGCAGGCTGATCGACAGCGCTGCCGCCAGGAAAAACGCGACCTTGACCTTGACCAGGTTGTAGCGGTCGCCCAGCCAGCCGCCGAGGATCGCCCCGGCCATGCCGCCGAAGTTCAGGGCCAGCAGGAACGACAGGCTCGAACCCAGGCTGTAGCCGGCGTTGGCCATCAGTTTTGGTAGCCACGAACTGAGCGCGTAGACCATCAGCAGGCAGCAGAAGAACGCCAGCCACAGGGCCAGGGTGCGGGTGGCCAGGCCATTGCGGAACAGGTCGAGGACGGCGCTGAACTTGCCGGCCCTTTCGCGGGACGAGCCCGCTCCCACAGTCGAGGCCTGCAGGGTGTCGTCAGGTTGGATGTCGCAGGTTGGGTCGAGGCGTTTGAGCAGCTTGCGGGCTTCCTCGGTGCGGCCTTGGCGTACCAGGAAGCCAATCGACTCAGGCAGGTAGTAGAGAATCACCGGCAACAGCAGCAGCGGCACGGCGGCGGCGAAGAACATCGACTCCCAGCCGAAGCGCGGCAGCATGAAGATACCGACCCCCGCCGACAGCATGCCGCCCAGCGAATAACCACTGAACATGATCGCCACCAGGGTGCTGCGCAGGCGCTTGGGCGCATATTCGTTCATCAGCGCCACGGCGTTGGGCATCAGGCCGCCACAGCCAAGGCCTGCGATGAAACGGTAGATGCCGAATTCGCTCGGGCTGCTGGCGAAGCCGTTGAGGATGGTCGCCCCCGAGAACAAGGCGAAACAGATGGCGATACCTTTCTTGCGCCCGATACGGTCGGCCAGGCTGCCGAAGGCCAGCGCGCCGAACATCATGCCGAACAGCGCGTAGCTGCCCAGGGCGCCGGCCTGCAACGGGGTCAGGCCCCACGCTTTCATGATCACCGGCAAGACCACGCCGTAGATGAACAGGTCGTAGCCGTCGAAGATCAGCAGCAGGCCGCACCAGGCCATGACCATCCAGTGGAAGCGGCTGAAGCGGGCATTGTCGATGATCGGGTGCACGTCGAGTGTTCGCATGGCATCTGTCTCTCTTGTTGTTTTTGTGGAGAAAAAGCGTGCTGGGACTGCTCAGCCGAGGTCGCCGCCCCCTACCGGCAGGGTTACGCCGGTGATGTAGGAGGCCTCGTCGGACGCCAGGAAGAGGATCGCGCCGACCTGTTCGTCGATGCTGCCGTAGCGGTGCATCAGGCTGCTGCTCAAGGTCTGGTCGACGATCTGCTGGTACCAGGCCTTGTCCTGTTCGCTCTGCTCGGCGGTGTTGCGCGGCACCCGTCGCGCCGGTGCCTCGGTGCCGCCGGGTGCGGTGGCATTGACGCGGATGCCACGGCCGGCAGTTTCGAAGGCCAGGCACGCGGTGAGTGCGTTGACGCCGCCCTTGGCTGCGCCGTAGGGCACGCGATTGACGCCACGGGTAGCGATGGACGAGACGTTGACGATGGCGCCACTGCCGCGTTCGAGCATGTACGGCAGCGCGGCGTGGCAGCACCACAGGGTGGGGAACAGCGAGCGGCGTACTTCGGCCTCTATCTGCTCCACCGCGTAGTGCTCGAAGGGCTTGGCCCAGATAGTGCCGCCGACATTGTTGACCAGGATGTCGAGGCGGCCGAAGGTTTCGACCGCCGTGGCCATGACCCGGGCGCAGTCGGCGTGCTGTTCGAGGTCGGCGGTGAGGGTCAGCATGCCTTCGCCGGCCAGTTCGTGGACCAGTTCGGAGCGGTCTACTGCCACCACTTGCGCGCCTTCGGCCTTGAGCCGCCAGCACACGCCACGGCCGATGCCTTGGGCGGCGCCGGTGACCAGGGCGACTTTCTTATGGAATCTTGAATTCATCGGTATTTCTCCATGCCGAGGGAAACCCTGTGGGAGCGGGCTTGTCCCGCGAAGCAGGCGCCACGTTGAATGGCACGGGCTGCGCCCGTGTTCGCAGGGCAAGCCCGCTCCCACAAAAGCAGCACCGGTTAACCTCAAGCCGCCGCAGCAAACTTTTCGTAGTAGAAGTTGGCCGGGGTGATCCCCTGCTCGCGAACGTACTGGCTGACCGCCTCGACCATCGGCGGTGGCCCGCACAGGTACACATCGACATCGCCGTCATTGAGGTGGCGCGGCTCGATGTGCTGGGTCACGTAGCCCTTCTGCGGATACTGGCTGTCGGGGTTGGCCACACAGGCGCTGTAGGTGAAGTTGGGGATGCGCGCGGCCAGGGCCTGCAAGCGGTCCAGCTCGACCAGGTCGAAGTCGTTGGTGACCCCGTAGATCAAGTGCAGCGGGTGCTCGCTGCCCTGCTCGGCGATCTTCTCCAGCATCGCCGTGAAAGGCGCCAGGCCCGTGCCTCCGGCCAGCAGCAACAGCGGACGCTGGATCGGGCGCAGGTAGAAGCTGCCCAGGGGGCCGGCCAGGCTCATGCTGTCGCCGGCCTTGGCCAGGCTGGTGAGGAAGCTGCTCATCAGACCACCCGGCACGTTGCGGATCAGGAAACTGACCTCGCCATCCTTCTGCAGCGAGCTGAAGGAATAGGCCCGGCTCTGCTCGCTGCCGGGCACCTTGAGGTTGACGTACTGCCCCGGCAGGAACGCCAGGCGGCTCAGGGCCTCGCCCTTGATCGACAAGGCAATGGTGCTGGCCGACAGCTGGCGCACGTCGCTGATGGCCGCCTCGAAGCTGGCCTGTTCGGTCTTGCACAGCTGCGAGGACGCCGGAATGCGCACCACGCAGTCGCTTTCGGCGCGCATCTGGCAGGTCAGCACGTAGCCGTCGGCGATCTCCTCCTCGCTCAGGGCGTCTTCGATGAAGTTGTCACCCAGGTCGTAACGCCCGGATTCGGCCTTGCACTTGCAGGTGCCGCAGGCGCCGTCGCGGCAGTCCAGCGGGATGTTGATGCCTTGGCGGTAGGCGGCGTCGGCCACGGTTTCATGGCCGCTGGCCTCGATGAAGCGGGTGACCCCGTCTTCGAAATTAAGCGCGATCTGGAAGCTCATGTTGCACCTCGCGGGCGAGGCTGGCCACGGCGCGCCAACAGGCACACCGGGCAGCTCGCGTTGCCTCGATTCAGATGTGGTAGATGTCGATGACCTGACGCACGTAGTCGTTCTTCAGCACCACCTTCTTGGCCAGGATCAGCGGCTGCTCGCCGCGCAGGTCGAGGGTGTAGTAGCTGGTGCCGAAGTAGCTGTCGGTGGTCTTGTAGCGAAAGCTCAGGGTGTGCCAGTTGAAGCGCACCTGGCAGCTGCCCTCGCCCTGCTCGACGATCTCGATGTTGCTGATGTTGTGCGAGGTGCGGGTGTCCGGCACGGTCGCGCTGGAACGCTCGGTCTTGATGCGGAACACCCGGTCCTCGAGACCTCCCCGATTGCCGTACCAGATCAGCGAGATCTCGCTTTGCGGGTCCTCGGTGAGGCGGTCGTTGTCGTCCCACGACGGCATCCAGAAGCTGGCATCGCTGGCGTACAGCTCCAGCCACTGGTCCCACTGGGCATCGTCCAGGTAGCGCGCTTCGCGGTAGAGGAAGTCGCGCACGGTTTCATGAAGGCTCATTGCACGGCCTCCACGGGGATCAGTGGCTGCTCGTCTTTGAGCGCCTGGATCATGGTTTCCTGCCAGTACTTGTGCTGCAGCACGAACAGGCCCTCATCCTCGGTGCGCACGCCCGACAGCAGCGGCTTGAGTGCGATCTCCCGGGCGGCCTCGTCGGCGCCCTCGACCCAGTGCGCGGCGCCGCGCGACATGTCGTTCCAGCCGGTGCCGCCGCCGTAGCCGGTCTGGCAGGAGCGGAACTCCTCAAGATCGTCCGGGGTGGCCATGCCGCTGACATTGAAGAAGTCTTCGTACTGGCGGATGCGCTTGGCGCGGGCATCGGCGCTCTCGCCCTTGGGCGCGATGCAGTAGATGGTGATCTCGGTCTTGTTCACCGAAATCGGCCGGGCGATGCGGATCTGCGAGCTGAACTGGTCCATCAGGTAGACGTTCGGGTACAGGCACAGGTTGCGCGAGTTCTCGATCATCCAGTCGGCACGGGCCTGGCCGAAGTCGGCAGCGAGCTGATCGCGGCGCTCGTAGGCGGGGCGATCCTCGGGGTTGGCCCAGCGGGTCCAGAGCAGCAGGTGGCCGTGGTCGAAGGAATAGAAGCCACCGCCCTGCTTGGCCCAGGCACCGGCACTCATGGTCTTGATCTCGTCGCCCGCCTCGCGCTGCTTGCGCTGGTTCTGGGTGGCGGCGTAGTTCCAGTGCACGGAACTGACGTGATAGCCGTCGGCACCGTTCTCGGCAGTGAGCTTCCAGTTGCCTTCGTAGATGTACGAGCTGGCACCGCGCAGCACTTCCAGGCCTTCGGGCGACTGGTCGACGATCATGTCGATGATCTTGGCCGACTCGCCCAGGTGCTCGACCAGGGGTTTGACGTCGGCGTTGAGGCTGCCGAACAAAAAGCCCCGGTACGACTCGAAACGGGCGACCTTGGTCAGGTCGTGGGAGCCGTCGCAGTTGAAGCTGTCCGGG
Organism: Pseudomonas sp. GM84; assembly: GCF_000282535.1. Lineage (GTDB taxonomy): Bacteria > Pseudomonadota > Gammaproteobacteria > Pseudomonadales > Pseudomonadaceae > Aquipseudomonas. Next base: position 4,955 of record NZ_AKJC01000182.1, read on the forward strand.
TAGCCGGCGTTGCTCGGGTCCTTGACCTTGAGCAGCTTGCCGCTGTTGTTGAAGGTCCAGCCGTGGAACGGGCAGGTATAGCTTGAGCGGTTGCCGCGCTTGTGCCGGCAGAGCATGGCGCCGCGGTGGCTGCAGGCGTTGAGGAAGGCATTGAGCTCACCGTCCTTGTTGCGCGCGATGAAGATCGGCTGGCGCCCCATGGTCAGGGTGAGGAAGTCGTTTTTCTCGGGGATCTGGCTTTCGTGGGCCAGGTAGATCCAGTTGCCCTCGAAGATGTGCTTCATCTCCAGGTCGAACAGGCGTGGGTCGGTGAACATCTCGCGCTTGCAGCGGTAGATGCCCTGTTCACGGTCGTCCTCGAGCATGGCATTGAGGTAGTCGAATCCCAGGGACATGGCCAGGGTCTCCATTGTTATTGTTCAGACCGGGTCAGGTTAGGGCTGGCGGGCTGGCGGCAATATCCGCTGGTTGCAAAGCGCTATCCGTTTTCTGCAAGCCAAGGCACAAATGATCGACCCCATAGCATTTATCCATTGAACGCGGCCCATCACCTGAAGTAAGCTCGGGCTCATTCACTGGAGAGCAACATGCCGAAACACACCCGCAACCACGCCAACCACACCGGTCGCACCCTGCGCCCTGTGCTGGCCGTTGCTGGCTGCAAGGCAACTGCTGGCTTTTATTTCGGGTATTGGTTTAGCCACTAGGCGCCGATACCCACACGGCGCCCACCTTCGAGGGGCCGCCGAACATGAGAATACTCAAACCCCCGGTCGGCTCCCCGACCGGGGGTTTTGCTTTTCAGGCCTTTGACAATTACCGATTCATCTTGAGGACAGATTCATGAACTACGCCACTTATTACTACGCAAGCACCTACGCCTGGCGATTTAGCCAATCCCGTTCGGGCCAGCCTGCCGCCTCCGATCGGTCCATCACGGGTGGCAATGCTGCAGACAATCAATCAACGACTAGTCGAACACCTCGATAGGGCCGACCACGCGGGCCAGAACCCGCCGTCCGCCCAGGGAACCTACGCCATGCACGCTTCGAACCTCGCTCTGCCCCTGACCCAACCGCAGGCTGCCAACACCACCGTCAGCCAGCGCCTGCCCAGCCCGCACCTGCTCAAGCAGCAGATGCCGCTGCCCACCGAGCTCGCCCAGCAGGTCCACAGCCACCGCCAGGCTATCCGTGACATTCTCGAAGGCCGAGATGAACGCTTGCTGGTGATCGTCGGCCCGTGCTCGATCCACGACCCACGTTCGGCCCTGGAATACGCCGACCGCCTGGCCGCCCTCAGCCGCGAAGTCGACGACAAGCTGCTGCTGGTGATGCGCGCCTACGTGGAAAAGCCCCGTACCACGGTGGGCTGGAAGGGCCTGGCCTACGACCCGCACCTGGACGGCAGCGACGACATGCATGCCGGCATCGCCCTGTCTCGTGGCTTGATGCTGAACATGATCGAACGCGGCCTGCCGATTGCCACCGAACTGCTGCAGCCCATGGCGGCCGGCTACTTCGATGACCTGCTGGGCTGGGCCGCGATTGGCGCGCGCACCACCGAATCGCAAATCCACCGGGAAATGGTCAGTGGCCTGCAGTTGCCGGTCGGCTTCAAGAACGGCACCGACGGTGGCGTGGCGATTGCCTGCGATGCCATGCGCAGCGCAGCAGCCCCGCACCGCCACTTCGGCATGGATGCGCAGGGTCACCCGGCGATCATCGAGACCCTGGGCAACCCGGACACCCACCTGGTGCTGCGCGGTGGCCACAAAGGCCCGAACTACGATGCCAACAGCCTTGCCCAAGCCCGCCAGGGGCTGGCCAAGGCGGGCCTGCAGGCGCGGATCATGGTCGACTGCAGCCACGCCAACAGCGGCAAGGACCCGGCGCGGCAACCGGCCGTGTTCGAAGAGGTGCTGGCCCAGCGTCTGGCCGGTGACACTTCGATCGTCGGGATGATGCTCGAAGGGCACCTGTTCGATGGCTGCCAGGCGCTGGGCAAGGGCCCGTTGAAGTACGGCGTGTCGATCACCGACGGTTGCCTGGGCTGGACGGCGACCGAAACCCTGCTTCGCGGTGCAGCCGCGAGCTTGTAGGAAACACGCGGCAAGCCTTGCGAGACATTTCCCAAGCAAGTGCGCTAGGCTTGCCCTTTTCACCCCAAGGAGTAGTACCCATGGCACGCGCCACTGCCCGCCACATCCTCGTTAGCTCTGAAGAAAAGTGCAACGAACTGAAAGCCCAGATCGAAGCCGGTGCCGACTTCGCTGAAATCGCCAAAGCCAACTCCACCTGCCCGTCCAGCCGTCAAGGCGGTGACCTGGGCTCGTTCGGTCCAGGCCAGATGGTCAAGGAGTTCGACACCGTGGTCTTCAGCGCGCCGCTGAACACCGTGCAAGGCCCGGTCAAGACCCAGTTCGGCTACCACCTGCTGGAAGTGACCAGCCGTCAGGACTGAGTCCGACCCTTGACGCTGTCTACTGTGGGAGCGGGCTTGTCCCGCGAATGCGCCAGCAAGGTCAACGATGCCGTTGCTGCTGGCGCTTTCGCGGGACAAGCCCGCTCCCACAGTGGCCTACTGGGTTTGCACCTTTTGTGTACAACCCTGCTGCCTTTATTGGTCAGCCTTGCGCTACCTGCCAACGCCGCCCCTACCCACGCCCTCACCGTCTACGGTGAAGCCCCCCGCTACAGCGCAAGCTTCCGCCACTTCGACTACGTCAACCCCGACGCCCCCAAGGGCGGCTTGATGCGCCGCTCGGCCATCGAGATTGGCCAGTTCGACCACATCCTGCCGTATATCGACAAAGGCACCGGCGTCAGCGAGGTCGATGGCTGGCTGTATGCACCGCTGGCCGTGCGTTCGTTCGATGAGCCCTACACCGTCTATGGCCTGATTGCCCAGCGCATGGAACGGGGCCCGGATGACGCCTGGCTGCGCTTCGAAATCGACCCACGGGCCACGTTCGCCGATGGCAAGCCGGTGCGCGCCGAAGACGTGCGCTTCACCTTCGACAAGCTGATGGCCCAGGGCAGCCTCAAGTACCGCACCCAGTTCGCCGATGTCGCCGGCGTCACGGTGGAGAGTGCCCACCGGGTTCGCTTCGACCTCAAGCAACCCCACGGCCGTACCCTGGCCCTGGACCTGGCGAGCCTGCCGGTGCTGCCCGAGCACGACTGGCCCGACCGCGACTTCGCCAACGGCGCCGGTTTCGCAAAGCCCATCGGCAGTGGCCCCTACCGTATCGGCCGCATCGACAACGGCCGCAGCATCACCTTCGAGCGCGACCCGAACTGGTGGGCCCGGGACCTGCCGGTCAGCCGTGGCCGCTACAATTTCGAACGCATTCGCATCGAGTACTTCGGCGACACCGAAGTCGCCCGCCAGGTGCTCAAGGGCGGCGGCTACGACTACAACCGCGAGTTCTCCGCCACCGCCTACACGCTCGGCTACAACGGCGCGCAACTGGACGACGGTCGCCTGCAGCGTGCCCACCTGGGCCCGGCCAAGCCGCAGACTGCCCAGGGCTTCGTGTTCAACCTCGACCAGCCTCAGTTCAAGGACCGCCGCGTGCGCCAGGCGCTGGCCATGCTCTGGGACTTCGAATGGAGCAACCGGCAGATGATGCGCAATATGTACATCCGCCAGCAGAGCGTGTTCGCCAATACCCCGCTGGCCGCCCGCGCGCTGCCCGACGCCGAGGAGCTGAAACTGCTCGAACCCTTGCGCGGCAAGGTGCCTGACGAGGTGTTCAGGCAGGTGTTCAGCGCCCCGGTCACCGATGGCTCGGGCATCATCCGCCCGCAACAGCTGCAGGCGCTCGCCCTGTTGCAGCAGGCGGGCTGGAACCCCGACGGTGATCGCCTGGTGAACGCCGGGGGCCAGCCACTGGCATTCACCTTCCTCAATGGCCAGTCCGGCATGGAGCGCCTGCTGCTGCCCTGGAAGCGCAACCTGGCGCAGATCGGCATCACCCTGAACATCCGCAATGTCGACTCGGCCCAGTACATCAACCGGGTGATGGCCCGCGACTACGACATGATCGTCACCGGCTACCCGGTCACCCTGTCGCCGGGCGCCGAGATGTACAACTACTTCGGCTCCGCCGCGGCCCACGACCCCGGCTCGAACAACCTGATGGTGCTGCAGGACCCGGCGGTGGACCGCCTGGTCGACGGCCTGGTCCGCGCCAGCACCCAGGCCGACATGCTGCGCCACGCCCATGCCCTGGACCGGGTGCTGCAGTGGAACTACTACTGGGTGCCCAACTACTACCCGCCCGGCAGCTCGACCGTGTGGTGGAACCGCTTCGGCCTGCCCAAGGTCCAGCCCGCCTATGACGAGGGGCTGGACAGCTGGTGGGAGATCAGCCCGGACGCGCTGACCAACGAGCAAATGGCCGAACGCCAGAAGGCCACGCCATGACCGCCTACATTCTGCGCCGCCTGCTGCTCATCATTCCCACGTTGTTGGCGATCCTGCTGGTCAATTTCGCCATCGTCCAGGCCGCACCGGGTGGTCCGGTGGAGCAGGCTGTCGCACGTTTGCAAGGCCTGGGTGGCGGCGCACCGGGTGCCCGCGCGGAGGTGGTGCACAGCGAGTCTCGCGCCACCCGGGGCCTGGACCCGAAGCTGATCGAGGAGATCAAGCGCCAGTACGGCTTCGACAAGTCCGCCAGCGAGCGCCTGTGGCTGATGCTCGGCCAGTACGCCCGGCTGGATTTCGGCCAGAGTTTCTTTCGCGGTGCCAAGGTCACCGACCTGATCCTCGACAAGCTGCCGGTAACCTTGTCGCTGGGCTTCTGGGCCACGCTGATCACTTACCTGGTGTCGATCCCGCTGGGCATCCGCAAGGCGGTGCGCCACGGTAGCCGCTTCGATGCCTGGAGCAGTGCGCTGATCGTGATCGGCTATGCCCTGCCCTCGTTCCTGTTCGCCCTGTTGCTGATCGTGCTGTTCGCCGGCGGCACCTCGTTGAACTGGTTCCCGGTGCGCGGGCTGGTGTCGGAGGACTTCGACCAACTGAGCTTGCTGGGCAAGCTCGCCGACTATTTCTGGCACCTGGTGCTGCCCGTCGGAGCGCTGGTGATCGGCGGCTTCGCCACCCTCACCCTGCTGACCAAGAACGCCTTTCTCGACGAAATTTCCCGCCAGTACGTGGTCACCGCCAAGGCCAAGGGCCTGAGCGAACGGCGCGTGCTCTACGGCCATGTGCTGCGCAACGCCATGCTGCTGGTGCTGGCCGGGTTGCCGCAGGCGCTGATTACCGTGTTCTTTGCCGGCTCGCTGCTGATCGAGGTGATCTTCTCGCTCGATGGCCTGGGCCGTCTGAGCTATGAGGCGGCGGTATCGCGTGATTATCCGATCGTGTTCGGCACCTTGTTCATCTTCACCTTGGCGGGCTTGTTGATTCGCCTGATCGGCGACCTGTCCTATACCCTGCTCGACCCACGCATCGACTTCGACGCGAGGACGCACTGATGCTCTCGCCGGTTTCTCATCGCCGCCTGCAACGCTTTCGCCGCAACCGCCGTGGCTGGATATCGCTCTGGCTGTTCGCCGGCCTGTTGCTGCTGAGCCTGGGCGCGGAACTGGTGGCCAACGACAAACCGCTGTTGCTTGGCTACAAGGGCGAACTGTACGTCCCGGCACTCAAGCGCTACACCGAGCAGCAGTTCGGTGGCCAGTTGCCGTTCCAGCCGGACTACCGAAGTGCTTATGTCCGCCAGCTGATCGAGGGCCAGGGCGGCTGGATGCTGTTCGCGCCGATCCCGTTCAGCGCCGACACGCCCAACTACGATCTGCAGGTGCCCACCCCGAGCCCGCCGAGCACCCGCAATTGGCTGGGTACCGATGACCAGGGCCGCGACGTGCTGGCGCGGGTGCTTTATGGCACGCGGATATCACTGCTGTTCGCCTTCGCCCTGACCGTGGTCAGCGTGCTGGTGGGCGTGGTCGCCGGCGCCCTGCAGGGCTATCACGGTGGCTGGGTCGACTTGCTCGGCCAGCGCCTTCTGGAGGTGTGGTCGGGGTTGCCGGTGCTGTACCTGCTGATCATCCTCAGCGGTTTCGTCGAGCCGGACTTCTGGTGGCTGCTGGGGATCATGGCGCTGTTCTCCTGGTTGACCCTGGTCGATGTGGTGCGCGCCGAGTTCCTGCGTGGACGCAACCTGGAATACGTGAAGGCCGCACGCGCACTGGGACTGCCAGACAGCCAGGTGATGCTGCGGCATATCCTGCCCAATGCGATGAATGCCACCCTGACCTATGTACCGTTCATGCTCACCGGCGCGATCACCACGCTGACGGCGCTGGACTTCCTGGGCTTCGGCATGCCGGCCGGGAGTGCGTCGCTGGGCGAACTGGTGACCCAGGGCAAGCAGCACCTGGAAGCGCCATGGCTGGGCTTCACCGCGTTCTTTGCACTGGCGGTGATCCTGTCGCTGCTGGTGTTCATCGGCGACGCCCTGCGCGAGGCGTTCGACCCAAGAAGCTGATAGTCCAAAAAGCTAGGTCCCAAAAGCTAAGTCCAAGGAGATGTTTGCATGACACTCAAAGGCAAGACTGCACTGGTTACCGGCTCCACCAGCGGCATCGGTCTGGGGATCGCCCAGGCACTGGCGCGCGCTGGCGCGAACATCCTGCTCAACGGGTTCGGCGACCCGACACCGGCCTTGGCCGCCATTGCCGAGCACGGGGTGAAGGTTGCGCACCACCCGGCCGACCTGTCCGACGTGGCCCAGATCGAGGCGCTGTTCGCCCTGGCCGAGCGGGAATTCGGCGGGGTCGACATCCTCGTCAACAACGCCGGCATCCAGCATGTGGCGCCGGTCGAGCAGTTCCCGGTGGAAAGCTGGGACAAGATCATCGCCCTGAACCTGTCGGCCGTGTTCCATGGCACGCGCCTGGCCCTGCCCGGCATGCGTGCGCGCAACTGGGGGCGGATCGTCAACATTGCCTCGGTGCACGGGTTGGTCGGTTCCACCGGCAAGGCGGCGTATGTGGCGGCCAAGCATGGGGTGGTTGGCCTGACCAAGGTGGTGGGCCTGGAAACCGCTACCAGCAACGTCACGTGCAACGCCATCTGCCCCGGTTGGGTGCTGACCCCGCTGGTGCAGAAACAGATCGACGATCGCGCCGCCAAGGGCGTCGACGCGCAGCAAGCGCAAGCGGATCTGCTGGCAGAGAAGCAACCGTCGTTGTCCTTCGTCCCCCCCGAGCACCTGGGCGAGCTGGTACTATTCCTGTGCAGCGAGGCCGCAAGCCAGGTCCGCGGCGCCGCCTGGAACGTCGATGGCGGCTGGTTGGCCCAATGACGGGCAGCCTGGGCCTGGCGGCGGTCTTGCACCTGTTCAATTGCAAGGAGGCCCTATGCGCCCAACCCAAATGTCCGCGATGTTCGCCCTGGCCCTGGCGGCCGCCGCCCCGGTGATGGCTGCCAGCCTGAAAGACGTCGCGCCCTATCCTGAGGCCGAAAAAGGCTTTACCCGGCAGGTGATCCACCTGCCGGCACAGGCCGATGAGTCGACCCACAAGCTTGAAATCCTGGCGGGCAAGACCTTGCAGGTCGACTGCAACCGTCAACGCCTGGCAGGCAGCCTGGAGGAACGTACCCTGGAAGGCTGGGGCTACACCTACTACCGCCTGGACAAGGTCGGTGGCCCGGCCAGCACCCTGATGGCCTGCCCGGATGGCAAGAAGACCGAGGCATTCGTGCCTGTGGTCGGCGAAGGTTTCATGCTGCGCTACAACAGCAAGCTGCCCGTCGTGGTCTATGTGCCGGACGGCGTCGAAGTACGCTACCGCGTATGGTCGGCCTCCGAGGACGTGCAAAAGGCCAAGGCGGAGTAAGCATCCCCGCTATCCTGTAGGAGCGGATTGATCCGCGAAGAGGCCGTGGATTCACCGCCCACTTCGCGGGTGTCGCTGTCCGCCAGCCCCGCCCCTACAGGGCCCGGCCCCACGTCTGGAGGTTCGGCATGAACGATGTGCTCTGGCGCCCCTCCCCGGCGCAAATCAAAGCCAGCCGGATGGATGCCTTCCGCCGCCGGGTCAACCTGCGCTACAACCTGCAGCTCGATGATTACGCTGACCTGCACCGCTGGAGCATCGAGCAGCGTGCAGCCTTCTGGCAGACCCTTGCCGACTATTTCCAAGTCCTTTGGCATACCCCGCCCACCCAGGTGCTCAGCGAAGGCGCGCAGATGCCCGATGCCCGCTGGTTCGCCGATGCCACGCTGAACTTCTCCGAACACCTGTTGCGCCGCCGTGACGACCGCCCAGCCGTGATTGCCGTACGCGAGGACGGTCGGCGCCGGTCCTTCAGCCATGCACAGCTGGCCGCCGAGGTCGCCGGGTTGCAGCAGGCCTTCAAGGCCATGGGCATCGTGCCGGGGGACCGCATTGCCGCGGTCATGCCCAATACCTGGGAAACCCTGGTCGCGATGCTGGCCTGCACAAGCCTCGGCGCGGTCTGGTCGGGCTGCTCGCCGGAGTTCGGCGTGCACGGCATCATCGACCGTTTCGGCCAGATCGAGCCGAAGCTGCTGATCGTCTGCGCGGGCTACCAATACGCCGGCAAGGCGATCGACCAGGTCGACAAGATCAACCAGGTCTGCGAGCAGCTGCCGGGACTTGCACATCTGATCGTGGTGCCCTACACCCGCGAGCACACCCGTGCCGAGGACTTCAACGCGGCCCAGGTCAGCCTGTGGGATGACGTCTACCAGCCAGGTGGAGTCCCCGTCTTCACCCCGCTGCCGTTCGACCACCCGCTGTACATTCTCTACTCCAGCGGCACCACCGGCGTGCCCAAGTGCATCGTCCACCGGGCTGGCGGTGTACTGTTGCAGCACCTCAAGGAACACGGCCTGCACAACGACCTCAAGGCCGACGAGGTGCTGTTCTACTACACCACCTGTGGCTGGATGATGTGGAACTGGCTGGCCAGCGGCCTGGCCGTCGGCGCCACGCTGGTGCTGTATGACGGCTCACCATTGCACCCAGGCGCCGAACGGCTGATGGACCTGATCGACGCCGAAGGCATCCACGCCTTCGGCACCAGCGCCAAGTACCTGGCCACCCTGGAACAGCAAGGCTTGCACCCAAGGCACAGCCATCGCCTGGACAGCTTGAGGCTGTTGCTCTCCACGGGCTCGCCGCTGTCGCCCCACACCTACGACTACGTGTACGGCAAGATCAAGGGCGACCTGTGCCTGGCGTCGATGTCAGGCGGCACCGACATCGTGTCTTGCTTCGTGCTGGGCAACCCGACCCTGCCGGTGCGCCGTGGCGAGATCGCCTGCAAGGGCCTGGGCATGGCCGTGGAGGTCTGGAACGAGCACGGCCAGCCGGTGATCGGGGAAAAAGGCGAGCTGGTGTGTACCCGCAGCTTCCCGTCGATGCCCCTTGGGTTCTGGCATGACGAAGATGGCAGCCGTTACTTCGAGGCCTACTTCAGCCAGTTCCCCGGGGTCTGGGCGCAAGGCGACTATGCCGAACTTCGCCCCAGCGGCGGCATGGTCATCCATGGCCGCTCCGATGCCGTGCTCAACCCTGGCGGGGTGCGCATTGGCACGGCGGAAATCTACCGCCAGGTGGAAAAGGTCGAGCAGGTACTGGAAAGCGTGGCCATCGGCCAGGATTGGCAAGGCGATGTCCGGGTGGTGCTGTTCGTGCGCCTGCGTGAGGGCCTGCAGCTCGACGAGCCGCTGCGCCAGCGCATTCGCCAGGTGATCCGCCAATACACCACCCCGCGCCATGTGCCGGCCGTGATCGTCCAGGTCGACGACATGCCGCGCACCGTCAGTGGCAAGCTGGTGGAGCTGGCCATCCGCAACGTGGTGCACGGCCTGCCCGTGAAAAATACCGACGCGCTGGCCAATCCCGAGGCGCTGGAGCAGTTTCGCGACCGCACGGAGCTGCGTGATCAGGCATAATGGCGGCCTTTTTTTTGCCCCGAAGCACAGGTGTCCCATGAAAGCTCAAGCCCGCCACATCCTGGTCAAGACCGCTGACGAAGCCGAAAAGCTCAAGCAGCGCATCGCCAACGGCGAGGCCTTCGACGTGCTGGCCAAGAAATTCTCCACCTGCCCGTCGGGCAAGCGCGGCGGCGACCTGGGCGAAGTACGCCCTGGGCAATTGGTGGGTGCCATCGACCAGGTGATCTTCAAGAAACCCTTGCGTGTGGTGCATGGGCCGATCAAGAGCAAGTTCGGTTATCACCTGGTGCAAACGTTCTATCGCGACTGATAGCCATTGGCTACCTAGCATTTTTGCCAGTTGCCGATTATCCGGTAATTACCTACAACTCCGGCAGGGCCGGAACTGCGCCCGATGGCGCGGTTCCAGCGGTGGTCCATCCTACATGGACTCGGAGACCTGCCGATGCGTTATTCACGCCTGCTTGCCCCTGCCGCTCTTCCTCTACTCACCCTGCCCCTGCTTGGCCATGCCCAGGACCTGCGAGTTTCCGCTGGCGATACCTTGGGGCCTGTGGTGCAGACCCAGGCCATCGATGACTTCACCATGACCGGCGGGACGATCCAGTCGCTGAACCAGGGTGAAAGCTTTGACACGTTCAACATGTCCGATGGGCGCATCGTCGGCGCTTTCGAAGATGGCGACCGGGCCGTTTTCAGCGGCGGGCGCATCGGCCGCGTGGACCTCAAGCTCGCCGACAACTTCTTCGAGATGTCCCAGGACACGGCCGTCGCCACGGCGATCGATGGCAACCTGGTGAGCGGGTTCGGCAACGACACCATCATCCTGCGCGGTGGCACCATCGGCGGCAACATCAGCACCAGTGGTGGCGTGGACAACATCTCTATCACGGGTGGGACGTTGAGCGGCAATGTCCTTGCCAGCGCCGGGAATGACGTCTTCAGCTGGTCCGGAGGCAGCATTGGTGGCCGCGTCGACATGGGCCTGGGGGATGATCAGGCGACGATCAGCAACCTCGACGCCAGTACCTTGACCGCCACCCTTGACGGTGGCGATGGCAATGACAGCCTGCGCTTTGCCAACAGCGAAATCGTCGGCGGCGCCCTGTATCCCAATTGGGAAACAGTCAACGTAGGCGAAAACAGTCGCCTCACCCTCGATGACAGCCTTGTCTTGGGGGACGCCAGCAGTGGCAGAGGGTCGTTGAACCTCGATGCCAGCAGCACCTTGTTCTCTCGTCAGGGCACCGTGACAGCATTCACCCAGGGGCAACGTGCGGCGGTAGTCAACGCCGGCACGATCGACCTCGGCGGCGGTAATGACGCCCAGGGCCGGCTCACCATCAATGGCGATTACCAGGGCAATGACGGCGTGCTGCGGGTCAATAGCGTGCTGGCCGGTGATGGCGCACCGTCCGACCGGCTGGTGGTCAGCCAGGGCGCCATCGGTGGCAGCACCCGCCTGCTGGTCAACAACCTCGGGGGCGCGGGGGCTGCGACGCCGCAAAACGGCATCCAGGTGGTCGAGGCGCGGGACGGCGCCACCAGCAGCAACACCGCCTTCGTCCAGACCCAGACGCTGTCGGCAGGCGCCTATGATTACCGGTTGTTCAAGGGCGGTGTCACCGCAGGCTCCGAGAACAGCTGGTATCTGCGTTCGACGCTGGTAGCGCCACCCGCACCCGCAGCAACGCCGGCACCTACACCGACACCGACACCGACACCTCCTGAGCCTGGCACGCCGATCGAGGAGCCTGGCATTCCGCCCGAGGCCCCGCAGGCGCCGACCGAGCAGCCCGCAGCAACACCGCCCGTGGCGGCCCCCGCGCCGGGCCAGCCCGATCTGCCGCCTCCGGTGGCCGCTGCCAGCTTGCCGCTGTACCGGCCCGAAGTACCGGTTTACGCCGCCGCGCCACGCGGCGCCGCGATCATCGCCCGCCAGGCCCTCGGCACCTTCCACCAGCGCCAGGGCGACCAACAACTGCTCAAAGGCCAGGGCGGCGTGCCTGCCAGCTGGGGCCAGGCGTATGGCGGCAACCTGCGCCAGCAATGGAGTGGCACGGTCGCCCCGAGCCTGGATGGCGACCTGTATGGCTTCAAGGTCGGCCAGGACCTGTATGCCAAGGTCAGTGACGGGGGGTATCGCCATCATGTCGGCGTGTATGTCAGCCACAGCCGCCTGGAAGGCGACATCAAAGGGTTTGCCCTGGCGAGGGAGGACCGCAGTGTCGGTGACCTGAGGCTCGATGGCGACAGCGTCGGCGGGTACTGGACGCTGGTTGGGCCAGCGCGCGGCTACGTGGATGCGGTCGTGCAGTACACGCGCCTGGACGGCCGTGCCCGCTCCGACCGCGGCGACCAGCTGGACATCGACGGCGACGCCTGGAGCGCCTCGCTGGAATCCGGTTACCCGATCCACCTGTCCGAACGCTGGAGCCTGGAGCCACAAGCGCAGTTGATTGCCCAGAAAGTCTCGCTGGACAGTGCCAACGACAGCGTTTCGCATGTCAGCCATGACGCCCAGCTCGAGCTGACCGGTCGGCTGGGTATGCGTCTGGAGGGCGCCTTCACAGGTCGCGGTGGGCATTTGCTGCAGCCTTATGCGCAGCTCGACCTGTGGCACGGCGACGGGGGCCGCGACACGCTGACGTTCGATGACGTGGACAAGATCAAGACCGATTACCGCTACACCTCGGTGCAGCTCGAAGGGGGCCTGGTCGCCCAGGTCAATCCGGCGCTGAGCCTGCACGGCGGCGTGCAGTACAGCAGCAACCTGGACAGCCGCCAGCAGGAAGCCAGCGGCGTGAACCTGGGGGTGCGCTGGCAGTTCTAGCGGCGTGCGGCCAGCAGCCCGAGGCCGGCACACCCCAGCAGCGAGGCGCTGACCCGGTTGAACAGCCGGCGCGGCCCTGGTTGGCTGAACCAGCGCTGCATATACGCACCGAGGCCGGCATAAATAGCGATGGCGGCCCATTCCAGCAGCAGGAACAGCACGCCCAGCCAGAGGAATTGCTCACTCACCGGCGTGGCGCTGCCTACCGAAACGAACTGCGGCAGGAAGGCGGTGAAGATCAAAATGGCCTTCGGGTTGCCGGCTGCCACCCAGAATTCCTGGCGCGCCAAGCGCCAGGTCCCGCGGGGATGGTCGCTGGCCACCACCGCCTCGCCCACCTGGGCGCGCCACAGTTGCCAGGCGATGTAGAACAGGTAGGCCGCGCCAACCACCTTGATTGCCAGGAACAGGTATTCGCTGGTGTGCAGCACCACGGCAAGGCCCATGGCCGCCAGGGCGATCATGCCGCTGAAGGCGACGAGGCGCCCACCACCGGCCACACAGGCCACGCGCAGCCCGTAACGGCTGGCGTTATGCAGCGACAGCAGGTTGTTCGGCCCCGGCGCCATATTCAGGGCGAAGCAGGCAGGGATGAAAAGCAACAGGCTCGAGAGATCCATTTGGGTATTCCTGATGTTCAGGCTCACATTCAGACGACTAGCGGCTGCAGGGTCAAGATACAGCCAGCAGCAAAAACTGTACGGGCCCCAGCCCCGCTGCCACGCGGCCTGGCAAGGCACCTATCGCGGTTCGCTTGAAGCGCCGCGAGCACCGATAGCCAAACAATATCAGCTACCCGCCGTGGTCGATCTATACCTGCTCTTGGCACGTAACACGTGCCCAGGTGCAAGGAGCCCTGCGCGATGGAAGCGGAGTCCGAGGTCACGCTGCGGGAGTGACCACCGTCAGGCTTGCCAGGTCCAGCAAGGTGAAATGTCCGCTGGCCCAGCCGCCGGTATCCAGGTGCCAGACATTGCCCAACCGCTTGGCCTGCATCACCGGCGTGTGCCCGACCAGCAAGGCGCGCAGCCCGGCGACGGGCTCGGTATCACCGTCCTTGAGACGCTGCCGAGACCATTGGCAAACCTCCCGAACACGCGCGTCGTCATCGAACAGCAGGCTCTCGCGCAAGGCGGCCCAGTCGTTGAACGGGCTGTCTGCATGCAGCACGCCGACCAACCCGGCTGTCGTCTGTACCTCCAGGGCAATGGGCAGTTGCAGGAACTGTTCGACGAACACTTCCTGCTCATGCCTGGGCAGGTCGAGAAACCAGCCGCCTCCGGCCGCACGGTACATCTCCAGGTCAAGGCGCCCTCCGTACAGGTAGGTTATCGCCAACGACTCGTGATTGCCCTGCACCGCGTGGAACCAGGGTTTGGCCAGCCACGCCAACGCTTCGGCGCTGTGCGGGCCACGGTCGACCAGGTCGCCGACACTGATCAGGCGGTCCGTTTCAGGGTCGAAATTCGCTCGATCCAGGCACTGTTGCAGGCGCTGAAAATGGCCGTGGATGTCGCCCACGGCCAGGTCGCGTCCCTTGCTGTTGGCGGCTATGCGCCGAAACCGGCTCATTACAATCTTCCTCAGCTGCCGCATCCGGGCAGGCGTAAAATGGAGCGAAACGCAGTACGCCCCGGAGGTGCATGATGCGTAACACCCTTGTGTGTGCCGTGCTCATGGCGCTCTCTCTGAACAGCATGGCACAAGGCACCTCACCTGCGCAGGTCGAGGTGCGTTTCGATCATCCGGAAAAATTTCGCGACGCCAGCCTGGACAGCGCCGGCTACGAACGCGGCGCCGACGACTACGTGATGAAGACCCTCACCCAGTATCTGCAGACGCTTGGCCAGCGCTACCTGCAGCCAGGCCAGCAGCTGGTGATCGACATCCGTGACATAGACCTGGCCGGCCGTTTCGAGCCGTGGCACAGCCGCGCCTACGATGTGCGCTTCATGCGCGATATCACCTGGCCGACCATCGACCTCAGCTACACGCTCAGCCAGCCCGGTAAACCGGACCAGCAAGCCCAGGAGCGGGTCAGCGACAAGATGTACCTCAGCCGCCCAGGCCGCATGGCCAGCAGCAATGACCGCCTGTACGCCGAGAAGGCCATGTTGAACGACTGGTTCCGCCAGCGCTTCGCCCCGCACCCAGCCACGTGAATGGCAGGTGGGGCGTCGATCAGAAGTCCAGGGCCAGGCTCTGGCGCCCTTCCAGTGCCAGCAGGTACTGCTTGGCCGGCAAACCACCGGCAAACCCGGTCAGGCTACCGGAGGCACCGATCACCCGGTGGCAGGGCGCGATGATCGAAATCGGGTTGCGCCCGTTGGCCGCGCCCACCGCACGCACGGCGCTGGGGTTGCCGATCTGCCGGGCGATATCGCTGTAACTTCGGGTCTGGCCAAAAGGTATGGTCAACAACGCGGCCCACACCTGGCGCTGGAACTCGGTGCCGGCAAAATCCAGCGCAAGTTCGAAGCGCTGGCGGGTGCCGGCGAAGTACTCGCCCAGCTGTCGCGCCGTCTCGCGCAAGATCGGGTGCTGGTCATCCCGGTGCAGTTCACCCAGGCGCACGCGGTTTTCACGCTCTTCTTCCCACAGCACGGCAGCAAGCCGTTCGCCGCGAGCCACCAGCGTCAAGGTGCCGACCGGGGATTGCAAAAGGGTGAAGGCACAAGACATAGAGCGGTTTTCCATGGCAAAACACGTTCTGCGCACTCTAACGCCGCACGCTGGCTGGCGCACCCCGTTTCTTGTGCGGCAAATCCTCAAAGAGCGATGCGACGTGCTTCAGCCAGGTCGATCCTGGGGATCAACGAGGGGGGAATGCGCGAGGTCGCAGACAGGTTGTAGACACGGAAATGCGCGTTTACCACCTGCTGGGCCATCAAGGTCAGCGACGGCAGGATGCGGCTCTCCCAGTGCTGATCGAGCCCACAGGGCGAGCGCTCCCCCGCGCCGCTCTCATAAAAGCGACCCGCGTTCTGGTCGAGATCCACGCCCACCAGCAGCACCTGCTCGAAACCCAGGTGATAAGCCAGCTGCAGGGCGACGTAAGCCACCGTGCGCGCATCGTAGTAGCCGTTCGACATGTCTTTGCTGAAGGCGATCGAACGCGCCCGTTTGCTCCAGATCGAACGGTTGCAGACATGCCTGTCGCCATGCCCGCGCAAGCCGTCCAGCACACCTGGGTTCTCGGCCTTGTGCAAGGGATAGCACTGTGTGTCGGGGGGCACGTCGGCATCGACGAACTGTTCCGGCCACAGCGCCAGGCGTTGGCTGTCGCGCAAGGCCTGGGCAAACAGTGCCGGTTGTTGCTTGCGAAAGCTCTTGTCGGTGCAGACATAAAAGAACGGTTTCACGCCACACGCCGCGGTAAGTGAGACTGATCCATTCATGGCAATCACGGGCAGGTGAGCGAACTCTGCCAGCGGGAACTGTTTGGCAGAAGCGCCCGAGGCAAGAATGATCACGGGGCCCTTCTGGGTATTGCGACACGCCTCGAAACTGCAGAACGCCCCGCGTTCCGCATTGCGCTGCGACGGAAGTGTGTTCATCGGGTACATCATCAGGTCTGAATTATTTCAACAGGATACGCGCCCCAGAGCCTTCGGAGAACTCTTTTGGAAAACGCCTGCAGGATTCGACCAATGAGTCTTGTTTCGCAAGTCCAAATATTCATGAGCAACCTTGATGGTTACCCACGCACGAACTAATACTTAGGTCTCTGCCTGGGGAGGCACGAAACATGCAACCAAGATTCGTTATCGTTCCGGCTGTGCCGATCGAAAAGGAGTCTTTTCGCGTCGGTAGCAGGTATTACGCGGCGACCGTATGCGGTGGCTTCGACATCTATGACAACCACGCGAAGGAGCGCCTGAAGCCCAGTTACCCCAGCAAGACCGCTGCAGAACTGCAATGCCAGCGCTTGAACAAAACTGACGAGTAAACACTGCGGGGGCATTGAACCGGCTGATAGATCAGCCCGTGTCCGGGCCAGTTCCTGCCCCCGCTGATCAACCGCCGGGTAACTGCGGCTAGCCGTTACGCCGGGTGCGGCGGTACAAGCGTATGATGAAGAGCCGACTGGATCGATGAAGTGCCTTGCCGGCGTTCTCAATACGGGAGCACTGTCATGAACAAATCGACATACGCATTGATGTTCGCCTTGTCAGCGTTGGCCGGGTGCTCGACCAACGCCTCGCTCTACCAGGACAATCCGCTGGTGTCGAAAGTGAATACCGGGATGAGCAAAGATCAGGTCATGCAAATCGGTGGCAAGCCCGATGCAGTGTCCGACCGCACAGTCGTACCGGGTACGTGTTTCGACTACATGCTGGCCAAGTCAGGCCAGAAACAACCCTTCAACGTCAGCTTCGACGCCAACGGCAAGGTCGACAAGACCGATTTCATGACCTGTGCCGAATGGAGCAATGCGCAATACAGGGCCAGGCAGCCGCTGCCAAGCATGGGCGGTGTGGGAGGTTCTGGTTACTAGCGACCGCGCGGGTCGCCAGGGATCACTCCAGACAATCCCTTGCGGCCTGGCGCAGTTTGTCGCCCGACAGGAAGCTCCCTTTGTAGAAGGTGGCACGGCTACCTTCGCGGTACTCGACAACTTCCAGCACCTCGTCCGAGGTGACCGCGCTGGGCGCAATCAGCCGGTAGCCATGGGCGATGGACTTCTGCGTGGTGAGCGGCGCCACTGCCTGCCATTTTGGCAACACACAGGCCGCATATTCGCTGGGCGTCTTGTGAGTAAGCTTGCTGGCCGTCGGCTTTCCGGGATTGGCACAACCCACCAGGCTGACACCCAGAGCGGCACAGAAAAGAATACGAAAATTGAGCATTTGCAATTGACCGATAAGGACCTGACGCATTTTAACCACGCTCTTGGCAAAGTACTAATCAACCAAGGTAGTGCACACGCAAGACTTCCGTCGAATTCAAAACGCCGGCAACTCCCGTAGAATCCACGGCGCTGATGGATCAGCACCCATCACAAAAAGCCCGCACTCCAGAGGGCGGGCTTTTTGTTCTACCTTGCTACAGCAACAGCCGCTACGCTTTCGAGCACATCAGCGCAGCATCGAGCAGTCGCCCATGGTCATACCAGGCATCCCGTTGATAGGCTGTGAATTGCCGATGCGCACCAGACCCCTGCAGCTCTATAAGGCCGTTGGCCTTATTGGGATCCTTGCTATCGACGAAGAGCTTGACCGAATCACCCGTTCCGACTTCGAACGTAGTTGCATCGCTCTGCAATTCGCCTTTTACGCACCCCAGGTAATCAGGTGCGCTTCTTTGGGTGGTGCCTGAGGTGTAATCGTGGCCCGCCCGGACATCAGGGTTTTGTGCACATCCCGTCATGAAGATCGTTGCAAAGGCCGACATCAATATTGCGCTTGCTAGCGGCGTTGAGCGCTTCACGCGACACACTCCTGCCCCCCATCAAACAGGTCGAACAAGTAGCGAATGCGTGTAACCCTTGTTTTAGTTTTGTGATCATCCATATTACCCCTCAACCTGTATGGGCAATATGCTTGTTCGCTATATCTGTCAGGGAGCATCCCCGGAAGACGGCAGCGCCTGGCTCACTCAATCCAGCGCGCGATCCAGCACCTCATAGATGATCCCGGTGGCAACGGCAACGAGGATCAGATCGGCGCCCGCTTGCATCCACTCGTAGCCCTCATAATAGGGAAGCTGGCTTATCAATCTGCCATCGAGCTTCTTGGCGATACCGGGCGGTAGCGGTTTTCCGCGAGCCAGGTTTTTCTTGATACCTGGGGGCAACGCTTTTCCCGGCGTCCAGTAGCTGCGGTATCCGCTCAGGATGCCAAGTACATCACCTCGATCTATTGAAGGCGCTCCATGCTTATCATCGTAGGCAGCGCTGCTCTTGTTGCCACCTGAGTTCCCGTGGCCTTGTCCCTTGCCTTTACCGGGGTCCGCGAATGCCAGGCAAGGGCCCAGTGCCAATGCAATTGAAGTGACTGCTGCAACGGCAAATCGACGCGTCGCCATGTGTGTTTCCTTGCGTATAGGGAAGTAGCCGCACTGTAGACGATGCTCGAAACATCGCTACGTACCGCGGTTTTGACGGTGTTCGACCGTTACAGTAAAGGCCAAGTTCACTCAGGGAGCGAATCCTCGTTCAGGGCCGGGGTCCTTGCTGACGACACCTACCAGCTCAGCAGAAACATCGCCTTGGCCAGGAACAGGATGCCCAGCATCTGCAGCAGCACGCTGAGGTGGATCAGCCGTGAACGTGCCGGGGTCATGCGGCCTGTGCGCATCAGGAAGACCACGCCGAGGAAATGCCCGAGGATGCTCAAGGCCAGGCAGATCTTCACCGTCAGTAGCGTACCGAAGCTGCTGGCGAAGGGTTCGGCCAGCGCGGCGCGATAATGCCAGGCCAACCCCAGGCCGGCCCCAAACAGCACCAGCACCACCCAGTGCATGACCTTGCGCGCCCGTTGCCCCAGCGCCGTGGACAGCTGCTCGCGCGGCCCGGGCTCCAGGCTGCGCGCAGCCCGGCTGAGGATCATCACTTCGAAGAACACGCCACCGATGAAGAAGGCGGCAGCGGCCAGGTGAGCGAACTTCAGCAGCAGGTAGACCATTTCAGCTCCTCATCCGGGATGACCGTCGGCGCGGGTGCGACATAGCATGGGGGCGTAGCGATAGAGGTACAGGCCGAAGGCGCAGGCCCAGCAGGTGGCCGACAGCCACAGCGACGGCACATACAGAAATCCGACGGCGAAGACGCGGAACAGACCGCCCAGGTTGAGGAGCAAGAAGGCCAGGGCCAGCCCGGGCGGCAATTCCAGCGGCCTGCCGGTATGCCCCAGCGACACCCGCGCCAACATCGCCAGAATCATGCCGCCCGTGGCACCGACCGTCAGCGCATGCAGCGCCTGGCTGGCGCCGGCGATCAGCCCGCCATGCCAGAGCGCCATGCCCATGCAGGCGACGACAATCCACGCATAGGCCAGATGCAGCGACCACAGCAGCGGCACGCGCAACAGACCGGCATCGAACCAGCGCACCAGGCGGATGCCATGACCGAGCGCCAGCGCGGCGAATGGCAACGCCAGCCATGGCTGCGGCGCCAGTCCTGCACCGGCGGCATACAGGACAGCCAGCAACGCGGTGAGCCCCAGCAGCGCCCAGTCCAGCCAAGGCCAGGGCTGGACCATGGCCGCCCGCCCCAATCCGCGCTGGGTGAAGAAGGGAATCACTCGGCCACCGATCAACCCCATCATTGCCGCCACCAGCCAGACGGAGGCCCAGACGCCCTGCCGCTGCCAGCTATCCTGCCCCTGAGCGACCCCGACGAGCGCCAGCAGGTCGGCCAACGTGAACAGGGCCAGCACGGCGACAACCGGGTAGTTGCGGCGCTGGCGCACCGCCCAGAGCAGGCGAGCCATGACCCCTGTCGCCGCGACCAGGAAGGCTACGTTGGCCAGGATCAGCAACGCAGGCGAACCCAGCCACCAGGCCAGCCGGGACAACATCCAGATGGCCACCAAAGCGGCCAGAGGCTTGCCGGACAGGCTGGGCTGACCCGTCCAGGTTTGCACTGCGGTGAGCAGGAAGCCGACGATGATGGCACCGGCAAAGCCGAACACCAGTTCATAGCGATGCCAGGCCAGCCATCCGCCCATGGGCTGTGGCAGAGCCTGCATGCCCAGCAATGCGGTGATCCAGAGAGGAATCGCTAGAAGCGCGAGCAGGCTGCCCAGCAGGAAGAAAGGTCTGAAGCCGAGCCGAAACAGCGGTGGTACGCGCATGGCCTTACGTGCATCGAGAATCTGCATGATTCATCCTCCAGCGGCATTGGCATCATGCCAAATCCAGTTGCGCCACCCGTGATCGGAGTCAAGGAGTGATCACAATGAAGAGGTGTCCGCAGTAGGTACCTACCCTGCTGCGCAGAACACCGAGCGCTGGACGTTTGTAATACGCCTTCTCGAACCCAATTGCCACGATACCCCGGTTCGGGGTGTGGCTGAGCCCGCGAGTGGGTCAAACGAGGAGCTTCAGAAACACTAAAGTCGCTACCAGATCCAGGATCAGCACAGCAGCTACAACGAAGATCATGTAAAAACAGTCATCCTGAGTCATTGTTGCCTCTGCACTGTGATCAATGTTTCTGAATCACAGCAATTCCCATTCCAACATCCTGTCGCATCCGAACAGGGATGCGCGGCGAGGGAATCAGCTGATTGGGCTGCTATCGACAAAAAGCTGCCAGCTGTCCAAAGGAATTTTGTCGATACCGGCCTCATCGCCGGCAAGCCGGCTCCCACAGGTACGCCACCGGTTTCAAGCACTGGGGTGAACCTGTGGGAGCTGGCTTGCCAGCGATAGGGCCCTTGAGGTCAATGCAACCGGTTCCTGGCCATCTCGATATCGTTCATCAACGCCTTGGCCAAGGCACTCAGGTAGTCCGCTGCGCCCAGCAACTTGTGTTCATCCTCCATATCGCCCTCGCGCACCAGGTGCTTGATATAGCCCAGCAGTATCGAAACCTGCTCGTAGGCATCCTCGATAGGTATGCCCGGCTGTACCCGCAGCAGATCAATCGGCGGGTTGCCGACATCGAGGAAGGTCTCCACGCCGGCGGTGGTGAGGACTTTGGGGTCATCCGCCAT
>NZ_AKJC01000183.1 GCF_000282535.1 Pseudomonas sp. GM84
TCCCACAGGTACAGCGCAAGTCTCAAGCAATGCGCTGTACCTGTGCGAGCCGGCTTGCCGGCGATAGGGCCCTCAACCTTTCCGCTACTCCTCCTCCACCACCGGTTTCGCCGGTTCCTGCCGCAACCCGGGCAGCGGCTGGTCCTTCGGTGGCCCCGGCACCGGCATCGGCGGCAACAGCGGTGAACCTGGCTTGTTGTCATAGGCCTTGGGCGGCGTACTCGGGGTGATTTGCGGGTACGGCGTGGGCGTCGGCGTGCCGGGCGCACCGGGCACGGGCGTGTTCAAGCGCGGTGGCGTGCTCGCCGCCTCGGCCAGGGGCATGGCGGCGACAAGCAACGCGGCGAGGATCGCATGAAACATCAGCAACCTCCTGTCGGGAACCTTCCTACAGGCTACGCCGTTATTGGCGTTTTTGCCTGTCCGCTTGCCCTGCAAGCGCGCTAGACTCATTGGTATAACCGTCACATGCCTGATCAGAACAAAGGAAACACCATGAGTTCGGCTTCCACTTCCGCCGCCACCGCCCGCCTCGACCGCATCCTCGCCGACGCCAAGCGCGACAAGGAGATGGGCTACCGCGACAAGGCCCTGAAAATGTACCCGCACGTCTGCGGCCGCTGCGCCCGCGAGTTCGCCGGCAAGCGCCTGAGCGAGCTGACCGTGCACCACCGTGACCACAACCACGACAACAACCCGCAGGACGGCTCCAACTGGGAGCTGCTGTGCCTGTACTGCCACGACAACGAGCACTCGCGCTACACCGACCAGCAGTACTTCAGCGAAGGCTCCCTGAGCACGCCGAGCATCGCCAAGGCCACGCACAACCCGTTCGCTGCGCTGGCTGGGATGCTCAAGAAGGACTGACCGTCGATACTTCCCATCGACGCTTCCCATCGATACGGCCCCCGCTGCTGCCGGCAAGCCCGTATAATCGCGCTTTTTTTGCGAAAGGCCCCGGCACGTGGCAAACAAACGGTACAGCTGCATCGGCCTGTTCAACCCCAAGTCTGCGGAGAACGTCGGTTCGGTGATGCGCGCAGCGGGTTGCTACGGCGTCAACTCGGTGTTCTACACCGGCAAGCGCTATGAACGCGCGCGCGATTTCGTCACCGATACCAAGCGGGTGCATTACGACATTCCGTTGATTGGGATCGACGATCTGCAGCGCATCATTCCCCTGGGCTGCACACCGGTGGCCGTTGAGTTGGTCGAGGGCGCCCGGCCATTGCCCGAGTACACCCACCCGGACCGCGCCATCTACATCTTCGGGCCGGAAGACGGCAGCTTGAGCGCCGATGTGCGGGCGTGGTGCGAAGAGACCATCTACATTCCGACCGAGGGTTGCATGAACCTGGCGGCGACGGTGAATGTGGTGCTGTATGACCGGTTGGCCAAGGGGCTCAATACCCGGTCCGGGCCCAAGTTCAAGTAATAAAAAGGCCGCGTCGGCAGTGTCAGTGCCGGCCTCTTCGCGGGACAAGCCCGCTCCCACAGGTACCCCACAATACTTCAGTACAGTGGAGATCCTGTGGGAGCGGGCTTGTCCCGCGAAGAGGCCGGCATTGACACCACCATAAGCGGCCAGGTGCTGAACTCCGTCAGAACAGCACCGGTCTTGCTCAGATCACGAAGCGTTGATCCAGATGGTCTTCAGCTCCGTGTACTGGTCATGGGCCCAGATGGACTTGTCACGCCCACCAAACCCAGACTCCTTGTAACCCCCGAACGGCGTCGAGGCATCGCCCTCGCCGAAGCAGTTCACCGTCACCACACCCGCGCGGATCTCCCGCGACAGGCGCAGCGCATTGCGCAGGCTGCCGGTATAGGCCGACGCGGCCAGGCCATAGATGGTGTCGTTGGCAAGCTCGATGGCTTCGTCGAGGGTTTCGAAGCTGGTCACGCTCAGCACCGGCCCGAAGATCTCTTCGACGAACAGCTTGCTGTCACGCGCCACGCCATCGACGATGGTCGGCTGCACGAATACGCCCTGCTCGGTCTCGCCACCCTGCACCACGTCGAGCTTCTGTTCGGCGGCGTACTCCAGGTACGACTTGACCTTCTCGAAGTGCGCCTTGCTGACCATCGCGCCCAAGCGGTTCTCCGGGTCCAGCGGGTCACCCAGTTTCCAGTCCTTCAGGTGCTTGCCGATCAGGCCCAGCAGCTCGTCCTTGACGTCCTTGTGCACGATCAGGCGCGAAGACGCCGAGCAGTTCTCGCCCATGTTCCAGAACGCACCGGCGGTCACGAACTGCGCCACTTCATCGAGGTCTTCGCAGTCGTTCATGACCACCGCCGGGTTCTTGCCACCCAGCTCCAGGACGATGCGCTTGAGGTTCGACTCGGCCGCGTATTTCAGGAACAGCCGGCCGGTGTCGGTGGAACCGGTGAAGCTGACCATCGGGATGTCCATGTGGCGGCCAATGGCCTCGCCCACTTCACGGCCACCGCCTGGCACCAGGTTGAACACGCCCGCCGGCACGCCAGCTTGATGCGCAAGTTCTGCCACGCGCAGGGCACTGAGGGTGGTTTCCTTGGCCGGCTTGACCACGATCGAGCAACCGGCGGCCAGCGACGGGGCGATCTTCCAGGCCAGCATCAGCAGCGGGAAGTTCCACGGCAGCACCAGGCCGACCACGCCGATGGCTTCGCGCACCACCATGGTCACCGCAGCGTTGCCGGTGGGCGCCGTGCTGTCGTAGATCTTGTCGATCAACTCGGCGTGCCAGCGAATGGTGTGGATGGTTTCCGGCACGTCGACGTTCTGGCACTCGCTGACCGGCTTGCCGCTGTCCAGCGCTTCCAGCACGGCCAGTTCGTGGGCGTTGTCTTCCAGCAGCTGGGCGAACTTCAGCAGGATGTGCTTGCGCTCACCTGGCTGCAGCCTGGACCAGCTACCGGCTTCGAATTCGCGCTTGGCCGCGGCCACTGCCACGTCGACATCCTGCACGTCACAGGCGGCGACTTCGGCCAGCTGCTTGCCGGTAGCCGGGTTGGTGGTGACGAAGGTGCGCCCCGAAAGGGCATCGCGGAACTCACCATCGATGAATGCCTTGGTGCGCAGTTGCAGCTCGGCGGCGATGGCCGCGTATTGTGCCTTGCTCAGCAAATCGGCCATGTTCAGGCACCTCCCGTGATCTGTGCGATGTTGCGCTTGAGTTCGCTGACCACGCGCTCCAGCGCTTGCTTCTCGGCAGCGTCCAGCTCGGACAGCGGCTTGCGCACGCCACCGGTGCTCAGGCCGTTGAGGGCGACACCGTACTTGATCGACTGGACGAACTTGCCCCCTTCCAGGAAGTCCATCAGCGGCATCATCGCGCCCATGATGCGGCGGGCCTTGTCGAAGTCTTTTTCCAGCACGCAGGCCTCGTACAGGGCCACGTGCTCGCGCGGGATGAAGTTGGAGCCGGCGCAGACCCAGCTCTTGGCACCCCAGGCGAAGAACTCCAGGGCCTGGTCGTCCCAACCGCAGGACAGCTGGATGTTCGGCCGCTGGATAGCCAGGCGGTGCAGTTGCGCCATGTCGCCGGAGCTTTCCTTGATGGCGACGATGTTCTTCACGTCGGCCACGGCGTCGAAGAATGCTTCGCCCATGCTCACGCTCATGCGCCCTGGGTAGTTGTAGAGCATGATCGGCAGGTCGGCGGCAGCGTCGACGGCTTTGACGTGCAGGGCGATTTCCTGCTGGGTCGGCAGCGCATACGGCGGGGTGCCGACCAGCAGCGCGTCGGCCTTGATTTCCTTGGCGTGCTTGGCGAACGCCACGGAATCTTCGGTGCGGATCGCGCCGGTGCCGACGATCAGCGGCAGGCGACCGTTGAGTACGTCCTTGGCCTGGGCGGCCAGCTCGATGCGCTCCTGGGCGGAGTGGGCGTAGTACTCGCCGGTGGAGCCACCGATGATCACGCCGTGGATTTTCGATTCGACCAGGTATTCGAGGACCTCGGCAAACGCCGCCTTGTCGATCGAGCCGTCCGCAGCCAGCGGAGTGATTGCCGGGGTGTAGATGCCTTCGAATTTCACGGTAGGTTCTCCAGTGCGTTGATCAGTGTGCTAAAGGCCGTGGCGGTGCGCCGACACGGCGGGTTGTCATGGGTTCAGCCAAGCGATGCCGCTTGTTGCAGGTTCAGCGAACGGGTTTCAGGGGCCAGGGCGACGGAGAAGGCCAGGCCGACGAAGGTCACGGCGGCGGCGGCATACATGGTGGCGCCGATGCCATAGCTGTCGAGGGCGATGGGCACCAGCCAGGTGCCGACCGCAGCACCGACCCGCGACATGGAAGTGCCCACGCCCACGGCGCCGGCACGGATTTCGGTAGGGAACAATTCGTTGGGGTAGACCAGCTGCAGCACCTGGGCACCGCCGATGAACAGCGCATAGGCACCGAACAGCACCAGGATGAGCATCTCGTTGCCACTGCTGAAGGCGCCCAGGCCCAGCAGCGCCAGCCCCGACCAGAAGAAGCTGTGCAGCAAGGTGGTGCGCCGGCCGACGGTGTTCAGCAGGCGGGTACCGATGATGCAGCCGACCACGAACAGGCAAGTGATGGCCACCGAACCGATCGACGCCCAGTCACCCTTGAGGTTGAGCGCACCCAGTACCTTCGGGGCGAACGCGTAGACGGCGAACACCGGGATCACCGAGCAGGTCCAGAACATGGTGACGAACAACATGCGCTTGCCGTAGCCGGAGTGCAGCAGGCTTAAGAACGACAGCTTGCGGGTCTTTGGCTCCTCGGGCAGGTTGCGCAGGGAGAAACCGTTGCCGTAGACCTGCTTGATGACCTGCTCGGCTTCGGCCGAACGGCCCTTGCTGATCAGCCAGCGCGGCGACTCGGGCGTACCCAGGCGCAGGGCGAACAGCAGCGCGCCGATCACCGAAGCGCTGGCCAGCACCAGGCGCCAGGCATCGTCGCCGCCATGGCGCAGGATCGCCTCACCGATCATGTAGGCGGTGGCGGCGCCGGCGAACCACAGCACGGTCAGGGTGGCCAGGCGCGGGCCGCGGTTCTTCCTGGGCAGGAACTCCACCAGCAGCGAGGTCGCCACCGGGTATTCGATGCCCACCGCGATACCGATGGCAAAGCGCAGCAGGAACAGCGTCAGCGCCGATTCGACCCAGAGCTGGGCGAGCGAGGCCAGGATGAACAGGGTCGGGCCGACGAAGAACACGCGCTTGCGACCGAAGCGGTCGGTCAGCCAGCCGCCAAAGAAGCCGCCGAAGAAAATCCCGATCAGCGCCGAGGCGGCGATCATGCCCTGCCAGAAGCTGGTCAGGTTCAGGCCGGCGGCCATCTGCACCATGGCCACGCCGATGATGCTCAACACATAACCGTCGACGAACGAGCCGCCGCCCGAGCGCAGGGTCAGCAACTGGTGAAAGCGGTTGATCGGTACATCTTCAATCGAAATATTCGGACTTGTCATTATTGTTCCTGCCACTTCATCTACATGCACGTTTTCAAGGCGAGCGCGTCCGCGAAACTGAAAACAGCGTTCAGCCCCGGGTGAGCGGACTACACATCTCGATCATCAAATTCGGGCAAAGCGAGCCCGGGCCGGCCAATAGTGGCCGGCGGCAAAATGTTCCAATCCTTGCTTAGCTATCCATCAACTTTCTTTGCCGGCGCGCAACTGCCCCCACATCAGGTTGGCGTTCAAACCCAGTGAAACCAGAGGCTGCGGTGGATTCGCGCAAGGCCCGGGGGCATTGAGCAAAAACTCGATCAGTTCGTTCTTGTCGCCGGCCAGCCAATCGGCCAGCAACTTTCCTGTGACGGTGCCGCGCGTCACGCCAAGTCCATTGCAGCACAAGGCGCCTACTACATTCGGCGCCAACTTGCCGAAGAAGCCCATATGGTTGCGCGACAATGCCAGTGCGCCGCCCCAGGTGTATTCGAAATTCACGCCCGGCAACATCGGAAAGCGCCGGGCAAAGGATGCACGGTGGCGCTCGACGAAGCGCTCGAGGTACTTGCGATTGCTGCGCCCGTCCGGGTTATAGCTGAAGCTGTTGCGGATCAGCAGGCGGTTGTCGACGGTACGGCGCATGGTGGTGCCGAACGGGTCCGCCGGGATCACGCCCCAGTAGGGTTTGCCGCCCAGGCGCGCCTGTTCGTCCTCGGTCAGCGGGCGGGTGATGCTGCCGTAGGTGAACACCGGCAGCATGCGGCCCTTGAGGAAACCGAAGCTCATGCCGAAGGCATTGGTGGTGAGGACCAGCTTGTTGGCCGTGATGGACCCGTTGGCATGGCGCAGCACCACCTTGTCGCCGTATTCGACGTCGGTGATAGGGGTGTTTTCGTAGAGCGAGACATTGCTCGGCAGGCTGTCGGCCAGGCCCTTGACCAGGGCCGAAGGCTGCAGCAGCGCCGTACCGGGGGTGAACAGGCCCTTGCGGTAGAAGTGCGTGCCGATATGATCCGGCAGGTCGCGTCCTTCGATCACTTCATAGGGCTGGCCGAGCTTGTCCAGGCCACGGCGATAGGCATCCAGGACGGCGATGCCGCGGTCCTCGACAGCCGCCTGGTACTTGCCACAGTGCCGGAACTGGCACTCGATGTCGTAACGCTCGATCAGTTCCTTGAGGTACGACTGGCCACCCAGGTTGAGCTTGAGTACGGTCTTGGCGATATCGAGGTCGCCGATGTAATCCTCGGCGCCGATATCGTGGGGCAGGTCGATGGCAAAGCCGGCATTGCGCCCGGAGGTCCCGAAACCGACCTCCTGGGCCTCGATCAGCACGATCTCGTCATTGGGGAAGTTCGTTGCCAGCTGACGCGCCGCCGCCAGGCCGGTGAAGCCTGCTCCGACCACTACCCAGCGCGCCTGGCTATGGCCACTGTGGGCCGCACGTGGCGTGCGCGGCTTGCTCAGGTGGTACCAGCCACAGGTGGCATCATCGGCAGGTAACGAACTTATTCTTGTCATGACACAAACCCGGATCTTGTTGTTGACGAACGGTCAGCGCCAGCGGCGACGACCTGGAAACTCATAGCTGGATCGGTACATCCAGCCCTTGCGGTGCCGCGTATTCGGCCATGCGCCGGCGCGACAGCTCGAAGTGCTCGCGCACCAGTTGCCCAGCGGCCTGCGGGTCGCGGCGTTCGATGGCCTGGATCATCTGGTCGTGTTGCACGCAGGCGGTTTCGAGGTCGCGCTGCATGTCATCGGTGGTCGGGTGGCGGTAGAAGATCTTGCCCAGCCGGGTATGGTCGATCAGCAGGCGACGCAGGCTGGGCAGCAGGTATTCGTTGTGCGCCATCTTGCCGATTTCCAGGTGGAAGGCATCGTTGTAGAGCACACGGTTTTCCACGTCACGCTCTTCGATGGCCCGCCGGAAGCTCGCCTGGATGCCTTTGAGCACGTCGATTTCGGCTTCGCTGGCGTAAGTCGCGGCCAGTTGGGTGGTGGCGATGTAGATCAGCGGCGCCGCGACGAAGAAGCTGTGCAGCGACTCGTGGTTCATGGCCGCCACGCGCGGGGCGCGGTTGGTTTCCAGCTCGATGTAGCCTTCGGCGGCGATCTGGCGCAGCAGTTCACGCACGGGGGGGCGGGACAGGCCGAACTCGTCGCACAGGGCCAGTTCGTCCACCACCGCGCCTGGCGCCAGTTCCATGCTCAGGATCCGGCGGCGCAACGCTTCGGCAAGGACGGCCTTGCGGTCCTGCGGCACCTCGACATTGAGCGGTTGAACGGTGGCTTTCATGGCGGCCTTCTTGTTGGTCATAGCGCTGTGTCTACTATTTGTATAACGAATATAGGGCACTGTTAGACAATGTGTCTACAGCAATTTCGATGAACGGTGAAATCTCTGGAGCCCCTTATTTTATTGGGCTTCAGAGATTTCAGGGGTGAGATTAAACACCCTTGAGGCTGCATTGCCAAACCGGACAGAAAATTCTCCAGACAAGACACATCGGCTGCCCGCACACACAAAAAAGCCACCCTGGTGGGTGGCTTTCTCCTGCCTGCATCCGCTTCAGGCGGCAACCAATGCCTCTCGTCGGGCATGGCGTCGGCTGCTGATCACCCCCAGCAGCAATATGACCCCGGCCAGCGCCAGCGTCAGCGACACCTCCATGCGGTGCTGCGGCATCACGAACATGGTGCCCAGGGCAAACACGATGAAACCGATCACGGCATAGGTCAGCCACGGGTACAGCCACATACGGAAGGCGATCTCGACATTTTGCCGCTGCAGCATGGCGCGCATGCGCAACTGCGAGAAGGCGATGGCCAGGTACACCAGCAAGGCGATCGAACCGGAGCTGGCCAGCAGGAAGGCGAACACCTCGGCGGGCGCGAAGTAGTTGACGATGGTGGCCAGCATGCCGATCAGGGTGCTGCCGATCACTGCCGCACGGGGCACACCGACTTTCGAGGTGCGCTGAATGAAGCCCGGTGCATCACCCCGCTTGGCGAGCGAATAGAGCATCCGCGACGAGATGTAGATCGACGAGTTCAGGCAGCTGGCGACCGCCACCAGCACTACCAGGTCCACCAGCAGTTTGGCGTAGGGGATGTTCATGATCTCCAGGGCGCGCTGGTAGGAACCTTGCACCGGCAGCAACGGGTCGTTCCACGGCACCACCGAAATGATCACGAAGATCGACAGCAGGTAGAACACGCTGATACGCCAGATCACCGAGCGCGTGGCCTTGGCGATGTTGCGCGCCGGGTCCTTGGATTCCGAGGCGGCGATGGTCACCGCTTCCGTACCCAGATAGCTGAACATGGTGGTGAGCAACGCGCCGATGATCGCCGTCCAGCCATTGGGCATGAACCCGCCCTGCTCGCCCAGCAGACGCGGCAGGCCACTGACTTCGCGCCCCGGCAATACGCCGGCCAGTGCCGCGGCGCCGAGTGCGATGAAGGCGACGATGGCGATGACCTTGAGCATGGCGAACCAGAACTCGAACTCGCCGTACTTGGCCACGCTGAACAGGTTCGTGGCGGTCAGCAGCACGGTCATGCTCAGGGCGAAGAGCCAGGCGTCGATGTGCGGGAACCAGTTGTTGAGCACCACGCCGGCAGCGATGGCCTCGATGGGGATCACCAGCACCCAGAACCACCAGTACAACCAGCCGATGGTAAACCCGGCCCAGCGACCGATGGCGCGGTCGGCGTAAGTGGAGAAGGAGCCGGTATCGGGGCTGGCGACCGCCATTTCCCCGAGCATGCGCATCACCAGTACCACCAGCGCGCCGGCCAGCGCATAGGCGACGATGGCCGAAGGGCCGGCGGCGGCAATGGCATGGCCGGAGCCGATGAACAGCCCGGCACCGATGACCCCGGCGATCGAAAGCATGGTCACATGGCGTTGCTTGAAGCCTTGCGCCAGCTGATTGCCGGCGCCACTCGCGCTTGTCGTTGTCATCCTGATCCCTGCTTTTTTTGTCTTTGTGGGGGACGTGAAGCTCCTGGGTCGAAACCCAGCGTGGATGAGCTTCGCGCCTGGCCAAGGTAATGCAGCGCAGGGCCGCTGCAGTTGCCCGTATCCGCCAGACATTTCACCAGACCTGACATCCGTCCGATCAGAAGCTGCGACCGCCTGGCATGCCGAGTGAACGGCGCCCGCCGGCCACGGGTCAGCTGCTTACACATCACTGGGAGGCTTGGCCATGCTTGATATCCATTCTGCTTCGGGGGCTTCGGAGCACAACGTGCGGGGGCTGGAACGGGTCGGTTCGCTGGCCGGAGGGGCGCTGATGTTCAGCAAGGGGCTGCGCCATGGTGGCCTGGTCGGGCTGCTGCAGATGGTGGTGGGCGGCCTGGCGGTGGCGCGTGGGGTCAGCGGGCATTGTTCGACCAAGGCCTGGTGGCAGCAGCATCGCCAGGAATATCACCGCTTGCGGTCGGACATCGAGCGCAGTGCGGCGGAGCTGGAGGCGCTGCAGCGCAGTGCCCGGGCGGCTACCCGAGGGGTGACGGTGACCGGTGAGTGAGGTTTGGCTGTACCGGCCCTTTCGCGGGACAAGCCCGCTCCCACAGGTACTGCGCTGCACTCAGGTTCAGCGCAGTACCTGAAGGCAGCAGGAACTGCACTGTCTTCAGCTGCGTACCTAAGGGCAGCGGAGAACCTGTGGGAGCGGGCTTGTCCCGCGAAAGGGCCGGTACAGGCAAACGAGCGCCCTAGTTCAACGCCTTGCTCTGCAACACCTCGGAGCGGCGCCCCAGCACATTCTCGCTGATCTGCACGAACTCCTCGGTGCTGACACTCGGCAGGCGCATCAGCGCACGGGTCACATCATCCAGCGAGCGCTTGGCCTGGGTATGGATGCGGATTTCCTTGTCCAGCGCCTGTAACAGCTGCACCCCCCGCGCCACCTGCGCCGGGCTGGCCTTGGCGGCGCGCAGCTGGGTGACCTTGGCGCCCTGCTTCTGCAGCCGCGCCTGCCACACCTGGTAACGGTCATCGCTCATCCCGCCGGCGCGGCGCAACAGTTCATTGGCGTAGTAATCGGTCAGGCTCTGGCCAAGCCAGTCACTGTTGTCGCGCACCCGAATCTGCGCGAAAAGTTGCACCAGCTCGCGCAACAGCGGGCTGCTGCCATTCTCGCTGACCATCGGCCGGCCACTGTGCAGATACAGCGAACCGTGCGCCGCCATCGCCCCGCGCCACATGCCATCGCGCGCACCGACCAGCAGCAGCTTCGGCGGGTTGCGCGGGAACATCGCCTGCAACTGCGGCCAGACGAACGTCAGCAACGTCAGGTTGTCCATCCGCCGCATGCCCTGCCCCACCGGTGCGGCCACGGTCACGTCGGTTTCGCCAAGCCGTGCGCGGCGGCTGCCAAGGTCGCCGGCGAGCATCCAGCCGGTGGGGCGATCGAACAGGCGAGACACGTTATCGATGCGAAACTTGTCCTTGCCGATGCGCGGCCAGGCCGTTTCGATACTCTGCCAGCCCTCGGGCAGGTCGACCGACAAGCGGGCCACCAGCTCGGTGCCGTCCTGCTGGTCGAGGCGCGCGGGCGGGACCAGCTGATCGCCCTGGAACAGCGCCCAGTGCGGCGTGATGCGGGAGGTATAGGCGCCGCTGCGCTGCTTCTGGTCCAGCCTCACCCGGTAGCTGAGGCTGGTCTTGCCCGCCGCCGGGTGCCAGACACCCCGCTCGCCCTGCTGCTGCCACTGGCCGTCAGCCTGGAAACCGCTGTAGGCATTCGCCTTGCCAAGGTCGAAGTCCAGGCTGCGCACCGCGCTGCCTTCACCCAGCGTCAGGCGCACTTCGGCCTGGCCACTGGCGGGCAACAGGCGCACCTGGTAGTCGAGGTCGACTTTCTTCGCCCAGGCCGGCGAACAGGCTACAACGCCCAGTAACAGCAACAGCTGGCAACGCATACAGAAACTCCTTGTTCCCCAGAGGCGACGGGCCAGACCTGCTCAGCTGGCGCGGAAGATCAGGTGCTCTTCCCAGTCGTCTTCATCCACATCATGCTCACTGAGCATACGCCCCGACTGGGAAATGCGCTGTTCGTGGACCTGTTTGCGGTCACCGCAGACCAGCGGGTGCCAGGCCGGTAGATCCTTGCCCTCGCTGACCAGCCGATAACCGCAGGTGCTCGGCAACCACTTGAACTGGTCGGCCTTGCCTGGGGTCAGCTGGATGCAATCGGGCACGTGGGCGAAGCGGTTGGGGTAGTCGCTGCACTGGCAGGTTTCGAGGTCCAGCAGCTTGCAGGCGATACGCGTGTAGTAGACGCTGTTGTCGTCTTCATCCTCGAGTTTCTGCAGGCAGCACAGGCCACAGCCGTCGCACAGCGACTCCCATTCCTGCGGGTCGAGTTGTTCGAGGGTCTTGCGCCGCCAGAACGGCGCGCTGTCAGCGATCATCACACGGGTTTCCTGCATTCATTCTGGCGCCGCGGCGCGCGGCGGCGCCAGTCTAGAGCCTGGCCTTCGGCAACGCCAGACCGCTTGTCAGTGGCGAGTGGACGCAGTAGCGTGCGGAGTTTCCCCACCCATTGCAGGAGCAGCCATGAGCGCCACCCCCCGCATCGCCGATTACGCGATCAACGAGCAGTTCATCAACCGTTGGTCGCCACGTGCTTTCACCGCCGAGCCGATCAGCGAAGAGACCCTGTTGAGCTTCCTTGAAGCCGCGCGCTGGGCACCGTCGGCTTACAATTCGCAGCCGTGGCGCTTCCTCTATGCCCGCCGCGACACGCCGAACTGGGCGCGTTACCTGGAACTGCTGGTGCCGTTCAACCGCAGCTGGGCGCAACAGGCTTCGGCGCTGGTGCTGGTGATTTCCAAGACGACCTTTGCGGCACCGGGCGCCAGCGAAGAGAAACCCGCCCTGTGGCACACCTTCGACACGGGTTCTGCCTGGGGCCACCTGGCGTTGCAGGCGAGCATCAGCGGCTGGCATACCCACGGCATGGCCGGGTTCGACAAGGAACTGGCCCGTACCGAGCTGAAGGTGCCTGAGGGCTATGAGCTGCATGCCATGGTGGCGATCGGCAAGCTGGGCGACAAGGCCAGCCTGGACGAGGCCCTGCAGGCGCGTGAAGTGCCGAGCCCGCGCAAGCCGCTGAGCGAGCTGGCGGCGGAAGGTGATTTCAGCCTGTAATTGAATGCTGGCAGTCCTGGCCTCTTCGCGGGACAAGCCCGCTCCCACAGGATCACCACACAACCTGAGTCAAGTGGTGTACTTGTGGGAGCGGGCTTGCCCCGCGAAGAGGCCAGGACTGACACTACAAATCAGTACCCCTTGGCGAAATCCACTTCCCCACGCAGTTCTTGCCCCGCCGCATAAGCCCGCAGATTCTCGACGAACAGCCGCACCATCGCCGCCGGCGAGGTGGGCGCCGAGCTGTGCCCGGTCAGCAACAACCCCCACGCCGTCCAGAACGGATGCCGCTGCGGCAATGGCTCCTGCCGGCAGACATCGATCACCGCGCCCGCCAGGTGCCCTTCCTTCAACGCCTCGACCAGGTCGGCATCGACCACTGCCGCGCCACGCCCGGCATTGATGAACAGGGCGGTGGGCAGAAACTGCTGGAACAGCGCCGCATCGTACAGGTCATGGGTAGCCGGCGTATCCGGCAGCAGGTTGAGGACATAGTCCACCTGCCCGACCAGGCGCGGCAGCTCCGAAAGCCCCGCCACCTCGACGAACGGCGCCTGGCTGCGAGCGCTGCTCGCCACACCGTACAAGATCACGCCAAACGGCACGAGGAACTCGGCCACGCGCTGGCCGATGTCACCGGTGCCGACGATCAGTACCTTGCGCCCCTCCAGCGTGCGCCCGGGGCGGTCGTCCCAGCGCCGCTCGACCTGGCTGACCAGGCGCGACAGCACCTCGCGCTCGTGGCCCAGCATGTAGGTGAGCATGTACTCGGCCATCACCTGGCCAAAGATGCCCACCGCGCGGCTGAGGCGGTAATCACGGGGCAGGCCCTCGCCCAGCAACGGCGTGATGCCTGCCCAGGTCGACTGCATCCAGGCCGGTTTGTGGCCCTGGCGCAGCAAGCTTGCCAGCAGGTCAGGCTGGCCCAGCCACACCGGGCATTGCGCAGCCTGCCCGGCCAGCTCGGCGGAGTCGCCGCTGGTCAGGATTTCCAGGTCTGGGGCCGCTTCGGCGAGCAACTGGGCGTATTGGTCGTGGCTGTGTTCAGCGATCAGAACGCGCATGGTCAGACAGGGTCGTTACGGCGCAGCAACTCTTCGGGCAGGTGCTCGATGTACTCATCGTCCGGCGGCGGCATCTGCAGGTGGTAGCCCTGGTTGTCGAGGTTCTCCAGCACCTTGGCGATGTCCTCGCGGGCCAGTTTGCGCTCGGGGCTCAACACCAGGTCGAAGGCGTGCCTGGGGGTGCCGAAGAACGGCAGCAAGCCCTCGGGCACGCGCTCCAGGCCGTCGGCCTTGAGCACGTAGAGGTACATTTCGTTCTTGCGGGGGCTCTTGTAGATCGAGCAGATGCGTTTCATCGGGTTTCTCCGGCGCCTGACAGGTCGTCCAGCAGGGCCTGGCCCATCCGCTCACGGCGCCAGCCGCGCAGCGAATCGGGCAGTTGATAGGGGCCATCGGGGTAGCCGCTCTTGAGCAGCGCTTCCAGGGTTTTCTTGCGCAGCATCAGCTCTGGGGCGATGCCCAGTCGCTCGCCTTCGGCCTGGCCGATGGCGCGCAGGCGCTTGAGGATGCCTGAGGCTTCGATCGGCAGCGGCTCGGGCAGGGGCGCCGGCCATTGCTCAGGCGGCAGGCTGGCGGCGCGCTTGATCAGCTCGATCAGGTGGGCACCGTCCTGGCGGATGGTACGCGGGTGCATTTCCTCGATCTTGGCCAGCGCCGACAAGTTGTCCGGCTGCATCTTGGCCATGGGCCACAGCGAGTGTTCCTTGAGGATGCGGTTGCGTGGTACATCACGGCTGCGGGCCTCGCGTTCGCGCCAGGCACACAGCTCGCGCAGCACGGCCAACTGCTGGCGGCTCAGCTTCCAGGCCAGCTTGACATCGCGGTACAGGGTCTCTGGCTCGACTTCGCGGCGCAGCGCAGCGACCAGTTCGGCGCCGTCTTCCAGCACCCAGGCGTATTTGTCGTCGGACAGCCGTGGTTGCAGGGCCGAGAACAGCTCGGCCAGGTGCACGGCATCCTCGGCGGCGTAGCTGACCTGGGTTTCCGACAGCGGCCGCTGCAGCCAGTCGGAGCGGGTTTCGCCCTTGGGCAGCTCGATGGCCAGCACCTCCTGGACCAGGCGCGAATAGCCCATGGAGAAGCCCAGGTTCAGGTAACCGGCCGCCAATTGCGTGTCGAACAGCGGCTGCGGCAGCTTGCCGGTCAGGCGCAGCAGCACCTCGAGGTCTTCGCTGCAGGCATGCAGGACCTTGACCACGCCACTGTCGTCGAGCAGATCGCCCAGCGGTTGCCAGTCATTGATCAGCAATGGGTCGATAAGGAAAGCGCACTGGCCGTCACCGATCTGGATCAGGCCGGCTTTGGGGTAAAAGGTGTCGACCCGCATGAATTCGGTGTCCACTGCCACGAAGGGCAGTTCACGCCACTTGCGGCAGCCTTCGGCCAGGGTCTGGTCGTCACGGATCCAGTGTATTTCGATGGCCACGAGGCTCTCCCACTAACATTGGCGCGCAGTATATACGGCGCGGGCACTGTGGGTGAAACCTGGCGACCGCCGCGCCTTCGATGGACTGTTCTCAGGAAGGGTTCAGCGCTTGGCCGCCAGCCAGGGGCGGCAGCTGGCGAACATGTCCAGCGACTGCTGGTAGACCTCGGTGCGCACCTGCAACAGGCCGAGCATCGAGTGGAACAGGTTGTCCTGCGACAGCGGCGCACTGCTGAGCCTGGACAGGCAATCGGTGTCCAGGCCGAAGTCTGCCTTGTAGCTGTCGGAGAACCAGGTCAGCAGCGGCACGTGCTTCTGCTGCTCCGGGGCGATGGCGTAAGGGGTGCCGTGGAGGAACAGGTTGTACTCGCCCAGCGACTCACCGTGGTCGGACAGGTAGATCATCGCCGTGTCGACCTTGTCCTGCTTGCTGCGCAGGGTGTCGATCAGCGACGACAGCACCTTGTCGGTATAGGCCAGGGTATTGTCGTAGCCGTTGATGATCTCCTGCTCGCTGCACTGGTTCAGGGCATTGCTCTGGCACACCGGGGTGAAGCGTTCGCCAGCGCTGGGGTAGCGCTTGAAGTACTCGGGGCCGTGGCTGCCCATCTGGTGCAGCACCAGCACGGTGTCCTTGTCGAGGTTGTCGATCAGCTCGCCCAGGCCCTGCAGGAGGATTTCGTCATGGCATTCATTGTTGGCGCACAGTGCGGGGTCTTTCAGGTTGCTGACGTCGATGAACTGCACGCGGTCGCAGGTGCCCTTGCAGCCCGACTGGTTGTCGCGCCACTGCACCGCCAGACCGGCGCGCTGCAGGATGTCGAGCAGGCCCTCACGGTTCTTCGCCACGCGGGCGTCGTAGTCCTTGCGCGGCATGCCCGAGAACATGCAAGGCACCGACACGGCGGTTTCAGTGCCGCAGGAATGCACATCGGAGAACGCCAGCAGGCCCTGCTGCTTGGCCAGGTTCGGCGTGGTATCACGCTCATAGCCCAGCACGCCGAAATGATCAGCCCGCGCACTTTCACCCACCACCAGCACCGTCAGCGACTTGCGCTCATGATGCTGCCAGGCAGTATCGCGCCTGGCATCTTCACCGTAGTTCTGGAAAGGCCGGGCAGCCGTGCCGACGCGCTCGCTGACATAACCGATGGAGGCGCCAACGATGTTGCTCGGGGTGAGCATCAGGCGCAGTTCGTGATGATTGCGAAACAGCGACGACAGGCCTTGGTAGTTGACCAGCGCTACCGAGCCCAGGGCGACGACACAGGCACCGCTGACCACCAGTTTGCCGAGCAATTCCCGGTGCCAGGCGCGGTAGGCGATCGGCGCTTTCCACAGCAGAACCGACGGCAACACCCCAAGAAACACGATATAGGCGGCAAACTTCAAAGACAGCAAGTCGCGCACTTCCGTCATATTGGTCTCGGCCATGTTGCGGAACATGCCGGCATCAATAAGCACGCCATATTGATTCATGAAGTAAGCGACCCCCGCGCCGCTCATGAACAACACGACCAACAAGGGTTTGAGCACATAACGAAAAGCGAACAGGGTCAATATCAAGTTGAACGCGAACAGCATCAGCGTGGCGTACGCCAGGCTCAGCCACAGCCCAGGCAAACCGGCGGGCACCATCTGCTGCAGGTGCTCCCAGAGAAACATGTTGAAGCCGATAAGCAGGTACAGGCTGGCCAGCAGCGTGACCCATTCAGTCCGCAGGGATTTCATGTTGAGCATGGTGTTCGCATTCAAGAGTTGTTATCAACCCGCCGGCTGACGGCACCGTGGGAAAGTGTGCGAACTCTAGAAAGCGCACCATCAATATTTTGTGAAAAAGACGCCAACAAATCCGTGAAATAGCGCCTTGGGGCAATTAAATAAAGTTTATTCAGCTGCCATTCAGCCTGGCAGGCGAAGCTTTGCATAAGGCTCGCGGTCGATATCGAGCACTTCCACGCACAGCTGAAGGTCCACGCCGGGCTGCTCCGGGATGGCTTCACGCAGCACCTCCAGCAGGCTCTGGGACAGCTGTTGCTTGACCTCGGACGAGCGCCCGCTGAGGATCGCCAGGCGCACATGGGCGAACGCCCGCTCACCTGGCGCAATGCCCACCCGGTACTGCTGGAAAGCCTGGGCACGGCTCTTGATATCCGCCTCGTCGGCGAACTGGCCGCTGCCGACCAGGGTGTGGTTCAAGCGCAGCAGCAGCACCTCGACATTCAGTGCAGGCAGGTTGTCGCTGTATTCCAGGTTCAGGTGCGGCATGGCGCGGGTTCCAGGCGTGGGGTGGGATGCGACAGCCTACCCCAGTCCCCTACCCGCGCAAAGGCGGCTATCCTCAAAGGTCAGGACTTAACGACAACCCTGACAGAGGTGAAGAAATGCCAGTTCCGCATGATCTGCTCGCTGACTTGCACGTTACCGCTGACGCATTCCAGGCACTGATAGACAAGGACCAGGACCTTTACAAGCTGCACAAGGAATACAACGCAAAAGACAAAGAGGTGGTCGCCGCCGAAGGCAATGGCACCAACGACGACACCGTCACTCGTCTGCGCAGGGAGCGCCTGCTGATCAAGGACAAGATCGAACGGATCATTCATCCGCCGAAGTCCTGATGGATTTCTGCTGAATCAACCGGCCCTATCGCTGGCAAGCCAGCTCCCACAGGTACAGCGCAAGCCT
>NZ_AKJC01000184.1 GCF_000282535.1 Pseudomonas sp. GM84
GGCGGCGGCCCGGCACACCCTGCACGACCTGGTCATGCGCCGGGGTGGCGCGCGCACCGCGCTGGTCGCCTACGCCGGCAGCGCGCACCTGGTGCTGCCGGCCACCGATGACCCGGCCCTGCTCGACACCTTCATTCAGGCGCTGGCTACCGACTTGATGGGCAAGCCCGGCAAGGACGCACTGGGGGCAATCGACCTGGCGCTCAAACTGCTGGACGCCGAAAAGGCCCCAGGCAGCCTGGTGCTGCTGACCGACGGCGCTGACGCCAGCCAGTTCGAGGCGATCGACAAGCGCCTGGCCGGCAGTTCGCTGCAAGTGCTGGTGCTGGCGGTCGGCAGCCAGTCGACCGGCCCGTTGCGTGATGCCCGGGGCCTGCCCAGGCTTGACGCCGAAGGCCGGCCGCTGCAGGGCGATTTCGACGCGCAAGGGCTCAAGGGCCTGGCCAAGGCGGCGGGCGCACCGCTGGGCAGCCTGTCGCTGAACGACGATGACCTGGACTGGATCGAGCTGCACGCCCAGCGCCATTTCAAGACTGCCAGCGGCCTTGATGCCGAGTTGCACTGGAAGGATGCCGGCTATTGGCTGTGCTGGCCCTTGCTATTGCTGGTGCTGTTCAGCGTGCGCCGAGGCTGGCGGGTGAACTGGTTGCCCGGCCTGCTGCTGGCATTGCTGCTGGGCGGCGCGGGCGAACCCGCACGGGCCGGAGCACTGACCGATGCCTTCTTCACTGCCGACCAACAGGGGCGTTGGGCGTTCGAGCATGGCCACTATCCGCAGGCCGCGGCGCGGTTCCACGACCCTTACTGGAAGGGTGTCGCGGCCTACCAGGCGGCCGATTTTCAGGCGGCGCTGGCAAACCTGGGCAAAGTCGACACGGCACCTGCCTGGTTCTACCAGGGCAACAGCTATGTGCGCCTGTTCAAGTTCACCCAGGCCATTGCCGCCTACCAGCAGGCGTTGCGTCTGCAGCCTGAATTCCCTGAAGCCAAGGCCAACCTGGCACTGGCCGAGGCGCTGCGCAAGGACTACGAGGATCAGCAGCAGGCCAAGCCGCCCGATGAGCAACCCGACAAGGTGGTCGAGGACCAGACCCCGGCAGCCGGTGGCAAGCAACAGCAGCAACAGACGCCCCAGGCAGCCTCCGACCAGCTGTGGCTGAACAACCTGACCACCTCGCCAGCGCAGTTTCTCAAGCGCAAGTTCGCGCTCCAGGATGCCGCGAAGGAGGCACCATGACCCGTTGGGCCTTGCTGCTCCTGATTTGCCTGGTTGGGCTGACGAGTGCTGCCGAGCCTGAGGTGCGGGTGCAGGCGCGGCTGGTGCCGGACACGCCGATCATGACCGGGGGCACGGTCAGCCTGGAGGTGGACCTGCTGGTCGACACCTGGTTCACCGATGCCCCGGTGCTGCCGGCATTGCAACTGGCCGGCGCGGTGGTCAGCCCGCCCAGTGGCGAAGCGCAGCACCTGAATCAGCGACTCGACGGCAAGGCCTTCTTCGGCCTGCGCTACCGCTACCAGATCACCCCCACCGCAGCGCAGCGGTTCAGCATTCCCGCGCTGGCGTTTCGCGTTAAGCCCGGCCCGGACAGCACGGTGCTGACGGTGCATAGCCAACCCCTTTCGTTCGAGGCCAAAGGCGTCGTCAGCACGACCGGCGAGCAGCGCCTGGTCGCGCAGCAGGTCGAGCTGACCCAGGTCATCGAGCGTTCGCACAACCCTTTACGCGCGGGTGACAGCATCACCCGGCGCCTGCATACCGTGGCCCCCGGCGCCCAGGCCATGCTGATCCCTCCACCGGGTTTCGCCGAGGTCGAGGGTCTCAAGCGCTATGTGCAGACGCCCAGCGTCACGGCGCTCAGCGATGGCCGTGGCGGCATCCTTGGGGGCCAGCGCGAGGACAGTGTCAGCTATGTGGCCACTGCCGCCGGGCACTACCGCCTGCCAGCCATCGAGGTGAAGTGGTGGGATGCCACTACGGGCGAGCCGCGCACGGCCTCGGTGCCTGCCGTTGAGGTGGTGGCCGAGGCAGGCGCCTATCAGGCGCCGTTCTCCCTGAGCGACGACCTGCGTGCGCTTGGCCAGGGCGCGCAGGTCAGGCTTGCCGGCCATGGGTGGGTGTTGCTGGGGCTGGTGCTGCTGCTTGGGACATTGGCATGGATGGGACGCGCATGGGGGCGGGCAGGGTGGCAGTGGCTGCGACGCTGGCAGGCGCGGCGTCGGCAGGCCTGGCTCGACTCGCCCGGCTACGCCTGGCGCCAGGCGCGGCAGCAGAGCGGCCGCCAGCCGGCGCGCCTGGATGGCTTGTACTTGTGGGTACGGCGTAGCACCGGCCGGCGCACGCTGTCGTCAAGTGAACATCCCATGTCCGGGCAATCCGAGGACGATTTGCTAGCCTTTTTCCAAAGTTCGTATGGCGGCGAGGGTACGCGCGGGCACAGTGCCAGTGACCGCAAAAAACTGATGCAGCGGTTGCGCCAGAGGGTTGCAACGGGCAAGGCCGGTTCCCGCGACAGTAACGGGCTGCGTGACCTTAACCCGTGACGGCTCATTTTCAGGTAAATGCCATGATGCAAGGACGGTTCACCATGCGCGAATCAGCAACCGGGGCTTCCCTGCGCGGGCTGCTGTATCTGTTGTTAATGCTGCTGCCCGTGCTGGCCCAGGCGGCCGACCCTCTACCCGCCTGGCGCGAGGGCGCTTCGCGCAGCGCCATCGTGGCCTTCGTCGAAGCGGTGACCCAGGAAGGGGGCCCGGATTATGTCGTGCCCGGACAGCGTATTGCGGTGTTCGACAACGACGGCACCTTGTGGAGCGAGCAGCCTATGTACTTCGAGGTGCTGTTTGCCATGGACGAGGTCAAGCGCCTGGCCCCCGAACATCCCCAGTGGCGCACCCAGCAGCCGTTCAAGGCGGTGCTGGAGAACGACCACCAGGCACTGGCCGCCCAGGGCATGGACGGCATCCTCAAGATCGTCGCCGCGACCCATTCGGGCATGAGCACCACAGACTTCATCGCCCGCAGCCGCAGCTGGCTGGCCAGTGCCCGCCACCCGCGCACGGGCAAGCCCTACACCGAAATGGTGTTTCAGCCGATGCTGGAACTGCTGGCCTACCTGCGTGACCACGGTTTCAAGACCTACATCGTTTCCGGTGGCGAGGTGGCCTTCATGCGCGCCTTTGCCGAAGAGGTGTACGGCATCCCCCCCGAGCAGGTGATCGGCACCACCCTGGGCGCCACCTTCCAGGATCAGCAGGGCAAACTGAGCGTTCAACGCCTGCCCAAGGTCGTGCATAACGACGATGGCCCGGGCAAGCCGGTGAGCATCGACTCGATCATTGGTCGCCGGCCGCTGCTGGCCTTCGGCAACTCCGACGGGGACCTGCAGATGCTGCAGTGGACCCAGGCGGGTGAGGGGAAGCGCTTTGCCGGGCTGGTGCACCACACCGACGCCCATCGCGAATGGGCCTATGACCGCAAGAGCAATGTCGGGC
This sequence comes from Pseudomonas sp. GM84, assembly GCF_000282535.1. Classification (GTDB taxonomy): domain Bacteria; phylum Pseudomonadota; class Gammaproteobacteria; order Pseudomonadales; family Pseudomonadaceae; genus Aquipseudomonas. The sequence continues at coordinate 3,496 of NZ_AKJC01000184.1, forward strand.
GCCTGGACAAGGCCCTCGACCAGGCGCAAGCCAAGGGCTGGACGGTGGTGGACATGGCCAATGAGTGGCGCCGTGTATACCCCTTCGAGGCCCCCTGAAGATTCAAAAACCAACCGCAGGAGTACGGGGGCCGGCCAACTACCCGCGACCCTAGTGCACGAAGTCGTGGACTGCAGCAGTGACGTGAAACGGAGAGCGTACCTATGAAGTCCAGTAGAGCATGGTTGTCGGCGGCCGCCCTCGCGGCCACGGCAACGTTCGCAGCGGGGCTGGCCAGTGCGGCGGACAAGCCGAACATTCTGGTCATATTCGGCGACGATATCGGCCAGACCAATATCAGTGCCTATGGCAAGGGCGTGGTCGGTTACCAGACGCCGAACATCGACCGCATCGCCAAGGAAGGCATGATGTTCACCGACTACTATGCCGAAAACAGTTGCACGGCCGGGCGGTCGACGTTCATCACCGGCCAGTCGGCCTTGCGCACCGGCTTGTCCAAGGTTGGCATGCCGGGCGTGCCGGTCGGCCTGCAGGCGCGCGACGTGACCATCGCCCAGGCGCTCAAGGCCGAAGGCTACGCCACGGGGCAATTCGGCAAGAACCACCTGGGCGACCGAGATGAATACCTGCCCACCAACCATGGTTTCGACGAGTTCTTCGGCAACCTCTACCACTTGAACGCCGAAGAGGAACCTGAGCGCCCGTACTGGCCCAAGGATGACCAGGAGTTCGTCAAGGCCGCCTCGCCACGCGGGGTGATCAAGGCCAGTGCCGATGGCAAGATCGAGGACACCGGCGCCCTGACCAAGAAGCGCATGGAGACCATCGACGACGAAACCACCCAGGCCGCGATCAACTTCATCGACAAGCAGGTCAAGGCCAACAAACCGTTCTTCGTGTGGATGAACACCACCCGGATGCACGCCTTCACCCATGTGCGCGAGTCGATGCAGGGGCAGAGCGGCATGCTCGGCAACGAGTATGCCGATGGCATGCTTGAGCATGACGGCGATGTCGGCAAGCTGCTCAAGACCTTGGATGATCTGAAGATCACCGACAACACGATCGTCGTCTACACCACCGACAATGGCCCGAACCAGTGGTCCTGGCCGGATGCGGCGACTACCCCGTTCCGCAACGAAAAGAACTCCAACTGGGAAGGTGCCTTCAGGGTGCCGGCCATGGTGCGCTGGCCAGGCAAGATCAAGCCTGACTCGGTGAACACCCAGATGATGTCCGGCCTTGACTGGTTCCCGACCTTGTTGGCGGCAACAGGCGATAGCGATATCAAGGACCGCCTGCTCAAGGGCGCTGACGTGGGTGGCAAGAACTTCAAGGTCCATCTGGACGGTTTCAACCAGCTCGACATGCTCACGGGCAAGACCGACAAGAGCGCGCGCAGCGAGTTCTACTACTTCAACGATGATGGCGAGCTCGTGTCGATGCGTTATGGCGACTGGAAAATCGTGTTCTGCGAGCAACGTGCCCCGGGTGGCTTCGCGGTCTGGAGCGAGCCGTTCACATGCCTGCGCGTACCGAAGATGTTCAACCTGCGCATGGACCCGTACGAGCGCGCCGATGTGGTTTCAGACCAGTACAACGACTGGCTGACCAAGAACGACTACCTTGTCTTCAACGGCATCAAGAAGGCCGCCGCTTTCCTGCAGACCTTCGTCGACTATCCGCCTAGCCAGCGGCCAGCGAGCTTCAGCATCGACCAGATCCGTGCCGATGTGGACAAGAAGATCGAGGAGAAGATGAACAAGCAGTGACGCGACGCTTGCCGCCTCCCACAGGGAAAGCACAGTTTTGACAGCCTGTGATGTACCTGTGGGAGCGGGCTTGCCCCGCGAACCAGGGCAAAGCCCTGGCCATGCCCCTTCATTGCCTGGGCCGGCCCTTTCGCGGGACAAGCCCGCTCCCACACCTTCACCTGACAAGGGCTCCGGCATGGCATCACCAGCAGCATCCTCCGTGGTCACCGACACGCCGCAAGCCAAGGCGCGCCTGTCGGTAGCGTTGCCTGCAACGCTGCTCTTCCTCTCCGGCGCCGCCGGCCTGGTCTATCAAGTCCTCTGGATCAAACAACTGTCGCTTGTGGTCGGCGTCGAAGTGCACGCCGTGGCCACGGGCATCAGTGCCTTCTTCGCAGGCCTCGCCCTGGGCGGCCTGGCGTTCGGGCGCTGGGCCGACCGTTTGCGGCGCCCGGTGCTGCTGTACGTCTGCCTGGAACTGGCCGTCGCCGTGCTTGGCATCGGCGCCACCTTGGGCCTGGCCCATGCCGCCGGACCGTTCGCCCGCCTGGAGGGCAGCACCGGCCTGTTGGCCTGGGCCCTGCCTTTCACCCTGGTCGGGCTGCCGGCCTTGCTCATGGGCGGCACCTTGCCGGTGTTGGTCCGCTCGCTGGCGCCCGCCAGTGGCCAACTGGCCGAGGCGGGGGGCCGGCTGTACGCGGCGAACACGGCGGGCGCCATTGCCGGCACCTTGCTGGCCGCGTTCGTGCTGCTGCCACAATTGGGCGTCACCGGCAGCGCCTGCGCCGCGGCGATGCTCAACCTGCTGGCGGCCCTGGGCGCGTGGCTGGCACGTCGACGCGATGCCACGCTGCCGGTGCCTGGCAAGCTGTCGTCGGCGCCGCGTAGCGCACAGGCACGCCTGGCCATCGGCCTGTACTGCGTCGCCGGAGGCGTGGCGCTGGGCTATGAGGTGGTGTGGAGCCAGTCGATCGTGCCCTTCATGAGCACCCGTGCGTTCGCCTTCGCCGTGGTGCTGGCCACTTACCTGGGCGGTCTGCTCGCCGGCAGTGCCCTGTATGCGCGACGCGCCGACCGTATCCGTGACCCGTGGGGCCTGTTCGGCCTGTTGATCGCCCTCGCGGGGTTGCTGGCCTTGTTGCAACTCGCCGGGCTCGGGCGCTGGCTGGTGCTGGCGCAGACCCAGGCCGAACTGTTCGCCTTGCAGCTGTTCGGCAGCGAACTGGCCGGCATGAGCGCCCGTTTCGCCACCGCAGCGCTGTGCATGGTGCTCCTCCCGACCACCTTGCTGGGCGCTGCATTCCCGCTGGCCTTGCGCCTGGTGGTGGACAGCGGCCATGTCGGCCGTGACGTGGGCGCGGTGGTAGCGCTCAATACCTTGGGCGGCATCGTCGGGGTGCTGCTTACCGGTTTTGTCCTGGTGCCGCAGCTGGGCCTGGTGCGTGCCCTGGGCGTGCTGGCCGGCCTGGCGGCGCTGGTCGGCCTGGTGGCCGTCTGGCGTGGCCCGGGCGTGCGGCGCCCGACGGCCATGGCGGTGATCGCGGTGGCGGGTGCGAGCCTGCTGGTGGCGGTGTTCACACCACCCCAGCGCCTGGCCGAACTGCTGCCGGGCGCGCGCAACGGTCAGCTCACCTACTACCACGAGGGCAAGGGCGGCACCGTGGCGGTGGTCAGCCAGGGGCGTCAGGGCCAGACCTTCAATCGCTTGTACATCCAGGGTGTGTCCAACACCGGCGATGCCATGCCGTCGTTGCGCTACATGCGCCTGCAGGCCTTGTTGCCCTTGCTGATTCACCGTGGTGAGCCACGTTCTGCGCTGGTGATCGGCTTCGGCACCGGCATCACCGCCGGGGCGATGCTGCGCTATCCAGGGCTGGAGCGCCCGGTGGTGGCGGAACTGTTGCCCGAGGTGCTGCAAGCGGCGCCGCGCTTCAATGGCAACTTCGCCGCCGTGGTCGACCCGCGGCTGGATATCCGCCTGCGTGACGGCCGCCGCGAACTGCTGCGCAGCGAGGAACGTTACGACCTGGTCACCCTGGAGCCGCCGCCACCCTCGGCCGCCGGCGTGGTCAACCTGTATTCCCGCGACTTCTACCAGCTTGCCGCCTCGCGCCTTGAGCCGGGCGGGCTGGTGGCGCAGTGGCTGCCTTTGCCAACCCAGAACGAAGAGGACAGCCGCGCGCTGGTGCGCAGTTTCATCGAGGTATTCCCGCATGCGTCGCTGTGGTCGACCGAGTTCCACGAAATGCTCCTGATCGGCTCGCTGCAGCCACTGGAGCTGGATGTGCCGCGGATTCGCCAACGCCTGGCGCAACCACCGGTGGCCGCAGCGCTGGCCGAGGTCGGGGTCGATTCGGCGCAGGCGCTGCTGGCGACCTGGATCACCGACCGCGCCGGGCTCGAACGTTTCGCCGCCGATGCCAGGCCCGTGACCGACGACCAGCCGCGCATCGAGTACGCCGGCTGGGTACGGCCACGGGAAATCACCCGGGTACTGCCGAGCTTGCTGGCGCTCAGGGGCGCACCGCCCCTGCAAGGTGCAGAGCCTGCATTCGCCAGCGCGGTGAACGACCGCTGGCGGGTGCTCGAACGCTTCTACAGTCTCAGCCTGCATGCCTACAACGGCAATCGCCAGGCCTGGGCCCGGGAGGCCCGCGAGCTGGCCCGCAGCGACGGCGACAACCCCTATTTCCGCTGGTTCCTGGGGTCGGGCTCCAGCCAGTGAACCCTGTGCTATGACTAGAGGGACGCCGTTCGTCCTCGTGCCCAGGGAGTGTGCAATGAACCACCTTTTTCGCCTGCTGCTGGTGTGGCTGCTGCTGTTGCCCGCCGTGGGGCAGGGCAGTGATCCGGCCGCCAGCGTCACCGACGGCATCCCCGCCGATCCAGCCGAACTGGTGATCGCCAACCGCAGCATCTTCACCTTCAATGCCACCTTGCTCGGGGAAACCCCAAAAGCCCGGGCGCAACGGGCCGCGGCGGTAATCGAGGAAGCCCTGCGCGGCAGCGACGAGTTGCGGGTCACGGTCGACCCGATCGTCAACAGCCATATGGTGCTGCTCGGTGGCCACCGCGCCTTCATCGTCGCGCCCCAGGATGTGGGCATCAACGGCGGTGACACGCGCCTGCCTGCCGAACAGGCCGCCGCGGTGCTGCGCCAGGTGGTGGAAGAATCCGGCGAAGCGCGCAGCCTGCACTTTCTACTCAAGGCGCTGGGGTGGTCGGCCCTGGCCACCGTGATCTTCCTGGTGCTGATCAAGGCCGCCAACTGGGGGCGACGCAAGCTGCGTGGGGTGCTGACGCAGTTGATGCGCGAGCGCGCCAAGCAGATTCGCGTCGGCCAGTTGCCGCTGTTCGACATGCAGTACGTGTATCACCTGACCGATCGCCTGCTGCGCTTGTTGTACTGGGTAGTGGTCTTCCTGCTGAGCTACCAGTGGCTGAGCTTCGTGCTCTCACAGTTCCCCTATACCCGGCCCTGGGGCGAAAGCCTCAACGTGCACTTGCTCGACCTGCTGCGCTACCTGGTGCACGGTATCCTGCAGGCCATCCCCGGCATCGCCGTTGCGCTCATGATCTTCTTCATCGCCCGTGGCATCAGCGGCTTCAGCCGGCGATTGCTGGAGCGCATGGCCCGCCCCGGCACGATCAAGTGGCTGACCGAAGAAACCTTGCAGCCGACCACCCGCCTGACCTCGCTGGCGATCTGGCTGTTCGCCCTGGTCATGGCCTACCCGTACCTGCCAGGCTCTGGCACCGATGCGTTCAAGGGCCTGTCGGTGCTGCTCGGGCTGATGATTTCCCTGGGCGCCTCCAGTGTGGTCGGGCAGGCGGCGGCCGGGCTGATCCTGACCTACTCGCGGACCTTGAAGGCAGGTGAGTACGTGCGGGTGGGCGACAACGAAGGGACCGTGACCGAAGTCGGCATGTTCAACACCACCATTCGCACAGGCCTCGGCGAGGTGCTGACCTTGCCCAACTCGATGATCACAGGCTCCGTGACGCGCAACTATTCGCGTGTGGTCCAGGGCCAGGGCTACATCGTCGATACCGTGGTCACCATCGGTTACGACACACCCTGGCGCCAGGTCGAGGCGATGCTGGTGGAAGCCGCCGAGCGTACCGAGGGCATCGTCGCCAAGCCCCCGCCCCAGGTGTTCCAGACCGGACTGTCGGACTTCTACCCCGAGTACCGCCTGGTGGCCCAGGCCGTGCCCAGCGAGCCCCGGCCGCGGGCGGAGCTGCTGAGCGTGTTGCATGCCAACATTCAGGATGTGTTCAACGAGTACGGCGTGCAGATCATGTCGCCGCATTACCTGGGCGATCCTGCGCAGGAGAAGTGGGTGCCGCGGGAAAAATGGTTCACCGCGCCGGCTCGGGATACCTCCGCCAAGCCGGACGGCCAATAGCTTTACGAGTTGGCGATCATCGGGTCGCCATACTGCCGGCGATGTTCCAGTGGGGTCATGTCGAACCAGCGCAGGTGGGCGCGGCAGAACGAAGTGGTGCGCCGATACCCCAGTTCGCTGGCGATCTGGCCAACGGTCAGGCCAGTGCTGCGCAACATCTGCTGCGCCTGGCGTCGGCGCAAGCCATCCAGGTAGTCTTCGAAGTCGATGCCTTCGCTGGCCAGGCGCCGCTGCAGCGTGCGCGAGTTGAGGTCCAGCGCCAGGGCCACTTGCTCCAGGGTGCAGCGTTGGCTGGGCAGCAGCATCTGGACCTTGCGCTCCACCCGGGCACGCAGACTGTCACAGGGCACCGCCTGGTCTTCCAGGTAGTGGCGAACGATGGCATGCAAGGACGCGTCGTGACGTACGCAGGCCTCCTGCAGAACATCGGCCGCCATCACCAGGCAATTGTGCGACTGCTCGAACAGCACCGGGCAGTCGAAGTAGCGCAGGTAGCCCGCTGTTTCGCCCAACGCCCTGTGGCGGAAGGTGACCGCCCGGGGGCGCAATGGCGTGCCGCGCAGTTCGCCGATCAACAGCCTGGCCCCCATGACCGACTTTTCGACGACCTGTGGCGTTTGCTCGGAATTGGGCAGGCCGTTGTCGAAGTACAGCAGGGCCTGGCCGGCACGGTGTTCCAGACGAAATTGAATGGCCGGGCTGTAGTGGCGCATGTAGCGGATCACCGCCACCAGCGCATGGCCGACGGTGGGCGCCGAGGCGGCCAGATAGCGCAGCGGCCCGACCAGCGTCGTGCCTTGCAGCAACGCGAGCTCCAGGCCGAAGCGGGGCAGGCTGAGGGCATGAGCACTACCTTCGAACAACTGCACGAGGCTGATGTAGGGCAAGGTCTTGCCGTAGTTGCCGACCACGTCCAGGCCGATCTGCAGCGGGGCCAGGAAGTCCCGCTGCAGTGCGCCGTGCTCGGCCAGTAACTGATCGAATTGCAGCAGAGCGCTGCCGCGAATGCTGTCCATGGAATCGCGCCTCGATGGGCCGAGCGTGGAAGCGATGCGCCCCACTGCAGGCTCGGCCCTGCAGTGGGGTGGGGCGATTTACTTGCGCAGGGTCTGGAACGAGCTGACCATGTCCTTGGCCCAGCCATCGAGCACGGCCTTGGCGTCCTTGGCCTGCATCACCTGGGAGGAGTTGTCGAGCTCCGTGCCGGCGCCTTTGCGCACCACTTCGGCCACCACCTGGTTGGTCTCGCCGTCGAGGAACGCGGCTTCGGTGGCGATGCTGGTGTCCTGGTCGCGGATACCGGTCGCGGTGCTGATACCGGCGGCAATCAGTGCGATCGGGATGACTTCATACGGGCGCAGGCTCTTGGTCTGGGCGCTGACCGCGGTGATCGCCGGGCGCACGACCAGAACCCGTGGGCCTGGGCTCTTGGCCAGCGGCAATACCTGGGAGAAGTGGTTCTTGAGGGTCTGGTCGTAGTAGGTGGTGATGCCCTGCAGGGTCGCCTGCGGCACCTTCTCGGTCGGCTGTGGTTTGGGGTACAGCTGGCTCGGTTCGATGTAGACGCTGCTGAAGCGCTTGGCGTCGATCCCTGGCTTGATCCAGCGCATCACCGGCGCACCGGACGGCGACTCGCCTTCCTTGAGCATGCTGTAGTCCTTGAGGAAGCCCGAATACTGGTCGGACTCCACGTACTTGCTGGCACAGCCCTGCAGCATGAGCGTTGCAAGGCACAGCGATGCAGCTAACGACTTGGTATTCATGCAGCTTCTCCTTCTTACAATGATCGATGTCCTGCAGCCGCGCAGGGTGCCTCAGAATCGCCAGGTGGCGCCACCCCCGAGGATATGCAACGCACTGTTGTCGTAGCTGCCCGACAGCGTGTTGCCGGAGCGCGCCTTGGTCTGCTCGACGTCCATGTCGCCGAGCCAGACCAGGGTGTAGGCCATGTGCAGGTCGAAGCCTTCCTCGACCTGGTAATTGACGCCGGCTGCCAGCCGCCAGGCTTCGCCCATGGGGTTGTCGACGGTGCGGTCCTTGTCGTCCACGGCCGAGCTGTCGTAGCCGAGGCCTACGCTCCAGCGCCATTGCCGGGTAGCCTGGTACTGCGCCCCCACCGAGGCGTGCCAGGTGTCCTTGTACTGGCGGTCGACGGTGCGGCTGGTGTCGCCGGCGTTGCTGTCGACTTCCACGCCGACGTCGCCGAAATCGCTCCAGTCCTGCCAGTTGAGGCTGCCGAGCAGGGTCCACTGGTCGTCCAGCTCGTGGGCGATGCTGAAGGTCACCGTCTGCGGCACGTTGAGGTCGAGTTCCAGGTTGTCCGCGTCCAGGCGACGCAGGGCGACGTTGATCAAGGGGTTGCTGATGTCCTTGAGGTGCGGCTTGTCTTCGAATTCCAGCTTGACCTTGCTGGTGTAGGCCAGGCCCACACGGGTGCGCGGGTCGACTTGATAGAGCAGGCCGAGGTTGACGCCCATCCCGACGTCGGTGTCCTTGTATTCCAGTTGCCCGTCCGGCCGGTCGGCCAGGCCCAGCAGGTTGTTGTTGATGGCCATTTCGGTGCGGTAGTAGCCGAGCATGATCCGGGGGCCGACGCCGATGGACAGGTCGTCGGTGAACTTGTAGGCCCAGGTGGGTTGCAGCGATACGCCAATCACCGCGGCTTCCTGGGTGAAGTAGCGTCCGGCCCAGTCGTCATCGTAGTCCACCGCCAGGCCGAAGTTGCCGTACATGCCAAAGCCGATGGCCGAGCGCTCGTCGAGCTGGTGGCTGACGAACAGGCTGGCGCCGGGCAGGTACTGCAGCGCATTGCCGCCTTCGTTGCCGTCGAACTGGTTGCTGCTGTCGCGGGAGAAACGCAGATCGCCGAGGATCACCTGGGCGTTGGCACTGACCTGGGTGCCCTTGAGCCGGGTGATGCCTGCCGGGTTGCTCATCAGCACGCTGGGGTCATTGGCCAGGGCAGCGGAGCCGGCATTGGCCAGGCCATTGCCCTCCTGGCCGGCTTCATAAATCAGGATGCCGCCAGCCCAGGCGGGGTTGCCATGGACCACCGCCGCGCATGCGAAGGCTAGCGCTGCACAACCGCGCTGCAGGCTCATGATGCAAGGTACGGCGGCAGTGGATTCGGGATGTTGGCGTCCAGAAGGGCAGGGAGGCTGGAAAGCCTGTCGTTCGGTTCCATCAAACGCTCCTTTGTGATCTGAAGCGCCGTACCCGTCAGGGCAACTACCAGCGAACTATCGTTGCTTGGGACATGCAGGGTAGCGGGACGAATGCAGCCATGACGGCGCACGGCTTTCATTTCATGACATCTGATCAGGCGTGAACAACAAGCAAAGAACAGAGGTTGGCGTTGATACTTTAGACGACACTGTTTGTCTCGCAAGTATTGTCCGCCCGGTACTTGGGCAGGTGAGCCCGGCGTTGTCGAAACGGCGTTTTTGCCACTCACGCGAATGCAATGATGATCGGGCCGCAGACGGCCAGTAACACGTTGGAAACTGCATAGCAGACAGTAAAGCCGATGACCGGGGTATTGCTGCCGGACTGTTCGATGATCTTGTTCATCGACGCGGCTTCGGTCTGCGCGCCGGCCAGCGCACCGAACAGGATCATCGGGTGCAGGCGCAGGACATAGCGCCCGAAAAACAACGTGACCAAGGGTGGAATGATTGTCACCAGGGCCCCGGCGACCAGCAATGACATGCCTTGTTCCTTGATCGCCGTCAGCGCCGCAGGCCCCGCCAGCAGGCCGACCACGGCGCCGAAGGCGGTCAGGCCGAACTCCGAGAAGGCCCATTGCGCCGCCGCGGGCAGGGCGCCGAACTCGGGGTGTCGTGAGTTGTACCAACCGATCAGCAAGCCGGCCAGCAGGATCCCGCCGCCGATACCCAACTCCACCGGAATCATGCCGATATGGGTGGACAACAGCCCAACCAGCGAGCCCAGCACCAAGCCCAGGGCATGCAGGGCGATGTCGCTGCGGTAGCTCGCTTCGCGGATGCGCCCCACTTGCGTGGCCAGGGCTTCGACACTGGCGGCGCGACCGGTGAGGCTGATGACATCGCCACGGCGCAGCACCGTCTCAGGCAACAGCGGCAGCGGCAGGCCCTGGCGGGTGATGCCGGTCAGGAAGCAGCCCATGCGCTCGGCACCGGTCAGCGCCGCTTTCACCTGGTGCAGGGTACGCCCGGCAAGTTGGCGGTTGGTCAGCACGATGTCCGCGCTGCGTGTCGGGAACGACAGGCTGTCGGGGTGATCCACCTCCGGGCCGATCCAGTCGTGCAGGTCGCTGACCGCCTCGCGCAGGGCGTAGATCCCGAGAATGTCGCCGTTGGCCAGCACCCGCGCCGGATCGCGTTCGAACACTTGCCCGTCGCGGGTGATGCGCTCGACGCTCAAGGACGGATGCAGGGCTTCGATGTCGGCAATGCTCAGGCCCATGACCGTGGTAGCGCTGAGGCGATGGGCGCGCACCACGATGCGGGTATAGGGGATGCTGATGGCGTCTTCGTTGCGTTCGATACCGAGCTCACGCTCAAGCTCCTGGGCACTGGCGCGCAGGTCGACGCCCAGCAGGCGTGGTGCCAGGCTGCCGACGAAGACGATCAGGCCGACGGTGCCGAACACATAAGTGATGGCATAGGCGACTGCCATGTGGCTGTTGAGGGTGGCCTTGGCCGCGTCGTCCAGGGGCAACTGGGCGATGGCGCTGCTGGCGGTGCCCATGATTGCCGTGTCGGTGAGCGCGCCGGCGCCAAGGCCTGCGGTAAAGCCTGCGTCGAAACCGTAGAAGGCGTTCATCGCCAGGATCACCGCCAGCGCCGTGGCGCACAGCACCACCGACAACAACACCAGCTTGAGCGTGCCGCGGTTGAGGCTGCCGAAGAACTCCGGGCCGCTCTTGAAACCGACCGCGTAGATGAACAGGGCAAAGAACACCGACTTGAGTTCGTGGGGCACCTGCAGGCCGACCTGGCCGATCAGCAGGCCCATCAGCAACGCCCCGGCCACCGAGCCGAGGTGGAAGCTGCCCAGCTTCACCCGGCCCAGCAGAATGCCCAGGGCAATGGCGAGAAACACCGCGATTTCCGGGTTGGCGCGCAACGCCTCCAGGGCCAGATGGACCATCGAACGCTCCTTCGGTTCTGACCTGGATGAGTATGCGCACAAACGCGGGGGTAGCCACGCGTGTCATGAAATGTTCAGGCAGGTGCCATGGGCAGGCAGCCGATACCCGGCCACGCCACTGCGCTCGGGGCGGCATTGGCCCGCGCCTGCTGCTACGGTGGTAGAGGACGACGGGCAAGTTTTCCGTTAGAATGCCGGCCGGGTGCTAGCTGCATGAAGCAGTGATGCAGGTTAAACAGCTACGCAGGTCGGGCCGCCTTGCGGGAGTCCTTGCGCCCATGCAAAAACATGTAATGCCCCGTGCCCAGCGAATCGCCCAGCGCGCATTCGCCACCCTGGAGCGCTTCCTGCACATCGAGGCGGTCAGCGGCATCGTCTTGTTGATCGCCGCCGTGACGGCGCTCATCTGGGCGAACTCGCCCGCCGCCGCCAGCTACGATGCCCTCTGGCATGCACCCGTGACCTTCGGTATCGGCTCGCTGGTGTTCTCCCAATCCCTGCACTTCTGGGTCAACGATGGCCTGATGACCATCTTCTTCCTGGTCGTCGGCATGGAAATCCGCCGCGAAATCCATGAAGGCGCGCTGTCCAGCCTGCGCCAGGCCACGCTGCCCATGGCGGCGGCGGTCGGCGGGGTGGCCGTGCCCGCGTTGCTTTACCTGGCGTTCAACCATGCGCCTGCCGAACAGCAAGGCTGGGCGGTACCCACTGCCACCGACATTGCCTTCGCGGTCGGGGTGCTGGCCCTGCTTGGCAAGTCGATCCCCTCGAACGTGCGGGTGTTCCTGCTGGCGCTGGCGATCATCGACGACATCATCGCCGTGCTGATCATTGCCATCTTCTACACCGGTGGCCTGGACTACAGCGGCTTCGCCGTGGCTGCGCTGGGCCTGTTGCTGGTGATCGGCCTGCAGAAGATCGGCGTCGGCTCGGCCTATGCCTACGTCGTCCCTGGTGCCATCGTCTGGCTGGGCGTGCTGATGACCGGCGCCCACCCGACCTTGGCTGGCGTGATCCTGGGCCTGATGACCCCGGTCAGGTCGATGCCCCTGGGCCAGCGCCCGGTGGACGCCATCAGCCATGTCACCAACGAATTGCTCGGCCGCGCCAAGGCGCCGGAGGGCGACAGCAGCAGACTGTTGGACCCGTTGAAGCAACTGCGCCTGGCCCAGCGCGAGCTGGTGCCGCCGGTAACCCGCGTGCAGGGCAGCCTGCACCCCTGGGTGGCCTACGGCATCATGCCGGTGTTCGCCCTGGCCAACGCCGGCGTGAGCCTGTCAGGGATCGACCTGTCTGCCAGCGGGCCTTACTGGGTCATGGTGGCCGTGGCGGTGGCGCTGGTCGCGGGCAAACCCTTGGGTATCGTCCTGGTCAGTTGGCTGATGGTGCGCCTGGGTTGGTGCGCGCTGCCGGCGGGGGTGACCTGGCGCAGCATCACCCTGATTGGGTTGTTGGCGGGTATTGGCTTCACCATGTCGATCTTTATCGCCAACCTGGCCTTCGTTGATCCAGGCGCGTTGGGCGCGGCCAAGCTGGGTGTGCTGTCGGGGTCGGTGATCGCTGCCGTGCTGGGCTTGGCGTGGGGCACCTGGAGCCTGCGCAAGGCAGCTCGGGCTGTGGGCGCCGAGGCGGGCTGAGCGCTAGGGGCTGCTGCGCAGCCCATCGCCGGCAAGCCGGCTCCCACAGGGCGATGAGGCCAGCACAGGCAAAAGCAGACTATGTGGGAG
>NZ_AKJC01000185.1 GCF_000282535.1 Pseudomonas sp. GM84
CATGGCACCGGCTTCGCCGGTGTTCGCGGGACAAGCCCGCTCCCACAGGAATCGCATCAACTTTCAAAAATTGAGCAAGACAGTTGCTCCCACAGTGGATGTCAGGCTACTTCTTCGAACGGCAAGCCCACATAGTTCTCGGCAATGTTCACCAACCCCGCCGTCGATGACAGGAAATACTCGCGGTCCGCCTCCTGCATCTTCTGGTCCCAGGCATCCTTGTGCTCGCCAAAATCATGCAGCAGCTGGGTCATGAACCAGCTGAAGCGCTCGCCCTTCCACACCCGGCGCAGCGCCAGCGGCGAGTACTGCTGCAGCAGGTCGGTACGCCCCTCGCGATAGACCTTGACCAGGATGCGGTACAGGTAATTCACATCCGAGGCCGCCAGGTTGAGGCCTTTGGCACCGGTTGGCGGGACGATATGCGCGGCGTCGCCAACCAGGAACAGATGGCCGTACTGCATGGGCTCGACCACCAGGCTGCGCAACGGCGCGATGCTCTTCTCCAGGGCCGGGCCAGTCACCAGGCGCGCCGCCACATCGTCCGGCAGGCGGGCCTTGAGCTCGTTCCAGAAACGCTGGTCGGACCAGTCCTCGACGCGCTCCTGCAGCGGCACTTGCAGGTAGTAGCGGCTGCGCGTCAGCGAACGCTGGCTGCACAGCACGAAGCCACGCTCATGGTGGGCGTAGATCAGCTCATGGTTGACCGGCGGGGTGTCTGACAACATGCCTAGCCAGCCGAAGGGATACACCCGCTCGTAGTGCTTGAGCACACCCTCCGGGATGCTTTGCCGGGAGACCCCGTGGAAGCCGTCGCAGCCGGCGATGTAGTCGCAGTCCAGGCGCCGCTGCTGGCCATCGTGGTCGAAGGTCACGTAGGGCCGCTGGCCCTTGAGTTCATGGAGCTGGACATTACTGACTGAATACAGGATTGGCGCGCCGCTGGCCGAACGGGCTTCCATCAGATCGCGGGTGACTTCGGTCTGGCCATAGACCATCACCGTCTTGCCGCCGGTCAACCCTTTGAGGTCCAGACGCTGGCGACGACCACCGACCAGCAGCTCGACGCCGTCATGCACCAGCCCTTCACGGTCCATGCGCTCGGCGACGCCCGCTTCGCGCAACAGGTCGACGGTTCCCTGCTCGAGCACCCCGGCGCGGATGCGGCCGAGCACGTAGTCAGGGGTCTGGCGTTCGAGGATGACGGTATCGATGCCGGCCTTGTGCAGCAGCTGGCCCAGCAGCAGGCCAGACGGGCCAGCGCCGATGATTGCTACCTGAGTCTTCATTGTTGTTGTCTCGTATTGTTTGGGTATGCACTTGCATTTTTACGGGCATCAGCCGCCAAATAAGTGTGCAATTCCATGGAAATACTGCACTTTTACAAAAAACGTTCGATTAACGGACAGGCACCCACCCATGCAATCCACCCTCCCCGGCGTCCCATTGTTCCAGCTCTACGGCGAAAACCAGGCCTGGCCTGGCACCGACCTGCTGCATTGCGAATCGATCCCGGCGCGCAGCCGCCTGCACCATTGGGAGATCAAGCCGCACCAGCACGCCGAGCTGTTCCAGCTGCTGTATGTGCAGCGCGGCCGGGCCGAGGTGGAGATCGAGGGTGTGCGCAGCGCCATCGGCGAGGCGGCGATCCAGGTGGTGCCACCGCTGACGGTGCATGGCTTTCGCTTCAGCGCCGATATCCAGGGGCACGTACTGACCTTCGGCACAGCCCTGGTGGCCGACCTGGAACAACGCCTGGGTACGCCGCTGGGGGTGCTGACCCAGGCGGCGTGCTACCCGTTGGGCAAGGACCGTGTGCGCCTGCGCAGCCTGATCGATACCCTGCAGCAGGAGTACCAGGGCAACGCCCCGGGGCGGGCGGCCTTGCTCGAAGCCCTGGTGACGGCACTGCTGGTATGGATCAGCCGCTGCCAGCAACAGGGCCAGGCGCCGCGCAACCGCGATGAACGTGACCGGCAGTTGCTGGGGCAATACCTGCGCCTGGTGGAGGCGCACTATCGCGAGCATTTGTCGGTGGAGGATTTTGCCGCACGCTTGAAGGTTCCGAGCCTGCAGCTCAATCAGCTGTGCCGGGCGTTGTGCGGGCAGAGCGCGCTGCAGGTAGTGCACCAAAGGCTGCTGCTGGAGGCGCGGCGCAATCTGGTCTACACGCGGATGAGCATTGGGCAGCTGTCGGATAGCCTGGGGTTTAGTGACCCGACTTACTTTGCGCGGTTCTTCAAGCGGTTGAGTGGGCAGACGCCCAATGGGTATCGGCGGGCGGTGCAGCCTGGCTGACCTGCTTTTGTCTGTACTGGCCTCTTCGCGGGACAAGCCCGCTCCCACAGGTACAAACTTGTCTTCAAGAGCAGTGGAGTACTTGTGGGAGCGGGCTTGTCCCGCGAAGAGGCCCGCAAAACCGACACACCTCCACAGCCCTGCTTGACGTATACGTCAACCTGCCCTCAGGATACCGGCATACCCCACGCCGAGCCCTAGCATGAGCAGCCAGACCTACAGCATTTCCGACCTGTCCCGCGAACTGGACATCACCACCCGTGCCATCCGCTTCTATGAGGAACAGGGCCTGCTCAGCCCCGAGCGCCGTGGTCTGGAGCGCATCTATACGGCCCGCGACAAGGTCAGCCTGAAGCTCATCCTGCGCGGCAAGCGCATCGGTTTTTCGCTGGCCGAATGCCGCGAACTGATCGAGCTCTACGACCCCAGCAGCGGCAACCTCAAGCAGCTCAACAGCATGCTGGGGAAAATCGCCGAGCGACGCGCCCAGCTGGAACAGCAGATGCTCGACATCCACCAGATGCAACTGGAACTGGACACCGCCCAGGAGCGTTGCGAACAGGCCCTGGCCGCCACCTTGAACAATAACGACAACCGTTGACCTGCCACAGGAACCCCGCCATGTCCTTGCCCGAAAAAGTCCGCCTGGTCGAAGTCGGCCCCCGCGACGGCCTGCAGAACGAAGCCCAACCCATCAGCGTCGCCGACAAGGTGCGCCTGGTCGACGACCTCAGCGCGGCCGGGCTGGGCTATATCGAGGTGGGCAGTTTCGTCTCGCCCAAGTGGGTACCGCAGATGGCGGGGTCCGCCGAAGTGTTCGCCGCCATCGAGCAGCGCCCGGGCGTCACCTATGCCGCCCTGGCCCCCAACCTGCGCGGCTTCGAGGACGCCCTGGCGGCCGGGGTGAAGGAAGTGGCGGTGTTCGCCGCGGCCTCCGAGGCCTTTTCCCAGCGCAACATCAATTGCTCGATCAGCGAAAGCCTGAGCCGTTTCGAACCGATCATGGACGCCGCGCGCAGCCACGGTGTGCGGGTGCGCGGTTACGTGTCCTGCGTGCTCGGTTGCCCCTATGAAGGCAAGGTCAGCGCCGCGCAGGTCGCCCCGGTGGCCAAGGCCCTGCATGACATGGGCTGCTACGAGGTGTCGCTGGGCGACACCATCGGCACCGGCACTGCGGGCGATACCCGACGCCTGTTCGAGATGGTCTCGGCCGTGGTGCCACGGGAACAGTTGGCCGGACACTTCCACGACACCTACGGTCAGGCCCTGGCCAATGTGTACGCCAGCCTGCTCGAAGGCATCAGTGTGTTCGACAGCTCGGTGGCCGGCCTCGGCGGCTGCCCATACGCCAAGGGCGCCACGGGCAACATCGCCAGCGAAGACGTGCTGTACCTGTTGCAGGGGCTGGGCATCGAAACCGGTATCGACCTCGACCGACTGATCGCCGCCGGGCAACGCATCAGCCAGGTGCTGGGCCGGGCCAATGGCTCGCGGGTGGCACGGGCGCGCAGTGCCCAGTGATTCACACGATTGTCACAAGGGTGTGGGCGGAGTGTTACCGCCCCACGCAATTCAGCAAAAAATCGGGTAACAGGGAAACAAATCGACAGAATTTCAGGCCAGTCGCTTTTGATGATTTTCTTCAAGCCATTGATTTTAAAGGGTTTTCAAAAGTTGGCACGGCACCTGCTATATGTTTGGTACAACAACAACAAAAATGCGATACCCAATAAAAACAACAGATAACGGCTCTGACATAACAAGAACAACACGGCAGAGGCGTAGCAAGCAGATTTTTTTGGAGTCGACACGCTTTTCAGGGGTTCGCCCCGCGATCTGACACAGAACAATAAAACTACCTCAAGGTAGCGGCAGTCAGGATCGGATCTTCACGATGAAAGCAGGTCAGCGCTCAAAAAAATACGTTTGCTCTTGACCCCGCATGGGGGTCGCTCGCGACATCAAGGCAGGCTAACAAAAACAACAAATGGCCAGTCTTCAATAATAAGAAAAGAGCAGGCAACAACGCTTTGAGAGGGGAGCTTCGGCTCCCCTCAGTGCTTCCTGCCCCCCTCCTCTTCCTTCGTCTCCTCCCCTTCCTTGCGTTTCGCTTCGCCTTCTCCCTCGATCTTGTCCACCACCAACGGCATCGTCGCCAGCACCAGCAACGCCATCACGGTGCTGATCAGCGCCGTGGCTTCGCGCCCCATGCCTGCAGCCGTGCCGATGGCAGCCGTCATCCACAGCCCGGCCGCCGTGGTCAGGCCTTTGACATGGCTGGCGTCCTGGCCATTGCCTTTGAGAATCGTACCCGCACCCAGAAAACCGATACCGGCGACGATCCCCTGGACCACCCGGCTCAGTGCCTGCTCGTCGGCGCCGGCCATGCTCGGGGCCAACACGAACAGCGCCGCGCCCATGGACACCAGCATGTGGGTGCGCACGCCGGCGGCCTTGCCCTTGCTTTCGCGCTCGAAGCCCAGCACGGCGCCGAGCACCGCCGCCATCAGCAGGCGCAGGAGGATGCGGGTGACTTCAGCTTCGTCGGTGATATCGGCGAATTCTGCCTGGATGGTTTGCCAGATGGGGTCCATTGAATATCTCCCATGCATAAGCCATGCAGTGTCGATGCCGGCCCTTTCGCGGGACAAGCCCGCTCCCACACGTACCCCACCGTCTTTGAACCCAGTGCAGATCCTGTGGGAGCGGGCTTGTCCCGCGAAAGGACCTCAGAGGGTTGACCTGCCAAGCACAAACAAAGTGCCCGCCCAGCGGACCAATGCAGCAACCCGTCCACCCCAGCGGTCACAACTGGTAACCGCACCCCGGAGGACCACCCCATGCCAGTCGAAATCGAAGAAAGCACCCGCCGCTGCACACTCATCGGCGAAGACCTGCGTATCGAAGGCGAAGGCCCGGACATCGAGATCGTGACCGATGAGCAGATGCACATGTCGGTGGCGCTGCTGGCCGGCCAACGTGTTCCGATCACCGAAGCCGAAGCCGATGCACTGACTGTTGCAGGTGCGGTGGATAGCCGCAGGCACCTGAAGGCCAGCGTTCCAGGCTCGGTGATATAAGGCCTCGGACGCGATCGGCAGCCATCTGATACGGTTTTTATCGCACAACCTGAGCCTGTGCTGAAAACAGCTACGGGGCCATAGTGCTCAGGCCTGATCGAGGCCTGATGAGCACCGTAGCCATGTACGAGAAAATCGACGTCATCCAGATCGCTGCCAAGCGCCCCAGCGCCAGCGGCATCCATACCCGCAGCTTCACCGGGCTGTACCGCAACCTGCGCATTGGCTTCGCCGGGGTGCTGTTCGTGCTGTTCTTCGGCACTGCCTGGCTCGACTGGAACGGCCGCCAGGCGGTGCTGTGGGATTTGGCCAGCAGCAAATTCCACATCTTCGGCGCCACCTTCTGGCCCCAGGACTTCATCCTCCTTTCTGCCCTGCTGATCATCGCCGCCTTCGGCCTGTTCGCCATCACCGTGTATGCCGGCCGGGTCTGGTGCGGCTACAGCTGCCCGCAAAGCGTGTGGACCTGGCTGTTCATGTGGTGCGAAAAGGTCACCGAGGGAGACCGCAACCAGCGCATCAAGCTCGCCGCCGCGCCCTGGACCCTTGGCAAGCTCGCCCGCCGCACGCTCAAGCATGGTATGTGGCTGGCTATCGGCGTGCTCACCGGGCTGACCTTCGTCGGCTACTTCACCCCGATCCGCCCGCTGGCCCAGGAACTGTTCACCCTGCAACTGGAGGGCGTGGCGCTGTTCTGGGTGCTGTTCTTCACCGCCGCCACCTACCTCAACGCCGGCTGGCTGCGCGAAGCGGTGTGCCTGCACATGTGCCCATACGCGCGCTTCCAGAGCGTGATGTTCGACAAAGACACCCTGGCCGTGGCCTACGACCCACGCCGTGGCGAAGCACGCGGCCCGCGCAAGAAAGGCAGCGATGCCCGTGCGCAAGGCCTGGGCGATTGCATCGACTGCACCCTGTGCGTGCAGGTCTGCCCCACCGGCATCGACATCCGCGACGGCCTGCAGATGGCCTGCATCGGTTGCGCCGCCTGCATCGATGCGTGCGACAACGTCATGACCAAAATGGGCTACCCCAGCGGCCTGATCGGCTACAAGTCCGAGCACAGCCTGCAAGGCGGCACGACCCACTGGCTGCGCCCGCGCCTGCTGGGTTACGCCGCAGCCCTGCTGGTGATGATCGCGGCCTTGGTGGTGGCCTTGCAGCAGCGCCCGATGGTGTCGCTGGACGTGATCAAGGACCGTGGCCTGTTCCGCGAGAATGCCCAGGGCCAGATCGAGAACATCTACCTGCTCAAGGTCATCAACAAGACCGAGCACAGCCAGCGGTATCACCTGCGCCTGCTGGATGCCGACGGTTTCGCCCTGCAGGGCCGCAACGAGCTGGTGATTCCCGCCGGAGAAATGGCCGAGCTGCCGGTATCGGTGGCCCTGCTGGCCGAACGCCCGGCCAGCAGTTCGCAGGAACTGGCCTTCGAAATCCAGGACAGCGACCAACCCGAGGTGCGCAGCGTGGCGCATAGCCGCTTCGTGGCGCCGATCAATCGCTGATCCCTTACACTCATCTGTTCACCTTGCCTGCCGAGCCCCCATGAAACGTTACGAACGCTTTGCCGACGACATTGCCGAACTGATCCGCTCCGGGGTACTCGGCCCCGGCCAGCGCGTGCCTTCGGTGCGCTATGCCAGCCAGACCCACGGTGTCAGCCCGTCGACGGTGTTCCAGGCCTACTACCTGCTCGAACGCCGCGGGCTGATCCGCGCGCGGCCGCGTTCGGGCTACTTCGTCAATGCCCATGCGCCACGCCCGTTCAGTGAGCCGCAGGCCCTGGAACCGCAGAGCGAATCGACCGACGTGGATGTCAGCGCCCTGGTGTTCTCCATCCTCGAATCGATCAAGGACCCGAGCACCGTACCGTTCGGCTCGGCCTTCCCCAGCCCCGAACTGTTCCCGCTGCAGCGCCTGTCCCGCTCCCTGGCCAGTGCCAGTCGGGCGATGGACCCGCGCATGGTGGTCACCGACCTGTCGCCGGGCAACCCGCAACTGCGCCGGCAGATTGCCCTGCGCTACATGGTCGGCGGGCTGATGTTGCCCATGGAAGAACTGCTGATCACCAACGGTGCGCTGGAGGCCTTGAACCTGTGCCTGCAGGCGGTCACCGAACCCGGCGACCTGGTGGCCATCGAGGCACCGGCCTTCTATGCCTGCCTGCAGGTGCTGGAGCGGCTAAAGCTCAAGGCCGTGGAAATCCCCGTGCATCCGCGCGAAGGCATGGACCTGGCGGTGCTGGCGCAAACCCTGGACAAACACCCGGTCAAGGCCGTGTGGTGCATGACCAACTTCCAGAACCCGGTGGGCGCCAGCATGCCCGAGGCGAAGAAACAGGCGCTGGTCGAACTGCTCAGCCGCCACCAGGTGCCGCTGATCGAGGACGATGTCTACGCCGAGCTGTACTACGCCCAGCAGGCGCCCAAGCCAGCCAAGGCCTTCGATACCCAGGGCCTGGTGATGCACTGCGGCTCGTTCTCCAAGAGCCTGGCACCGGGCTACCGCATCGGCTGGGTGGCGGCCGGGCGCTTTGCACAGAAGATCGAGCGGCTCAAGCTGATGACCTCGTTGTGTGCCTCCATGCCGGCCCAGGCGGCCATCGCCGACTACCTGCAGCACGGTGGCTATGACCGCCACCTGCGCAAGCTGCGCTATGCCCTGGAAGGCCAGCAGGCCAACATGCTCGCCGCCATCGCCCGGCATTTTCCGGCGCAGACACGGGTCAGCCAGCCTGCTGGCGGCTACTTCCTGTGGCTTGAATTGCCCGAGCAGATGGACGCCCTGAAGCTGTTTCACATGGCCTTGGCGCAGGGCATCAGCATCGCCCCGGGGCCGATCTTCTCGCCCACCCGACGCTTCGGCAACTGCATCCGCCTGAACTACGGCAGCCCCTGGAATGCGACGGCGGAAAACGCCATGGAAACCCTGGGGCGGATCATCCGCTCCTTCTGAAGGCACATTGCCTGCAGCGCGACTATAGTTGGGCGACCCGATACCGGATCGCCCGCATGCCGACAGACCAACCCACCCCCACCCTCGAAGAACTTCAGGCGAAGGTGGCCGAGCTTGAAGCGCAATGCGCACAACGCGTCGACCAGGCGCAGGCCAACAGCAAGCTGCTCGGGGAGCTGGTCGATCACAGCCTGGCCAACGTGTTCGCGGCAGACCGCTGCTTTCGCCTGCTGGCCATCAACCGTACCGCGCAGGAAACCTTCAAGCGTTATCGCGGCTTCGTTCCCGAGGTCGGCGACTACATTCCGCAGATGCTTTCCCGACAGCCCGACATCATGCGCCAGCTGGAGCCGGTCTGGCCAAGGATCCTGGCGGGCGAGACATTCGTCGACATCATCGCGCTGGGCGCACCCGACGCGCTGCGCCACTACGAAATCCGCTACAACCCGCTGCGTGACGCGCAACAGGAAATCCAGGGCGGCTACCTGTTCGCCTACGACATCACCGACCGTGTCATCGAGCAGGAGCGCCTGCGCGAAACCGAAGAAGCCTTGCGTCAGTCGCAAAAGATGGAGGCGATCGGGCAACTGACCGGCGGCATCGCACACGATTTCAACAACCTGTTGGGCAGTATCCTCGCCGCGCTGGAGATGGCCGAGCAACGGCAGTCCGAAACGCGCCTCCAGGACAGCCGGCAGTTGATGGCAGTGGCCCGCCACAACACCCAGCGCGCCGCCACACTGGTACAGCGCCTGCTGGCCTTCGCCCGCCAGCAGAAACTGGTGCCGCAAGCCGTCGATGTGCAGCAACTGGTGGCCGGCATGCGCGACCTCATCGGCAGCTCGATCGATTCGCACATCACCTTCGTCGATGAAACCCTGGCCGGCCAATGGCTGATCCGGGTCGATCCGCCGCAACTGGAAAATGCCCTGCTCAACCTGTGCCTCAATGCCCGCGACGCCATGCCTTCGGGGGGTACGCTGCGCATAGGTTGCGAGAACACCCGGCTCGATCCGGACGAGGCCCGTGCACTTGATGTGCCGCCTGGCCAATACCTGCAGATCACCCTCAGTGACAACGGCACTGGCATGTCCGAACAGGTCGCACAGCGTGCCCTCGAACCGTTCTTCACCACCAAGCCGATGGGCCAGGGGTCCGGGCTGGGGCTGTCGATCGTGTACGGGTTCATACGCCAGTCAGGTGGGCAGTTGCAGATGATCAGCAGCAAAGGCCACGGCACCCGCATCCACCTCTACCTGCCCAGGGAAACCGCAGACCTGCCCGTGCCTGCGGTTCGCCTGGAGCCGGTATCGAACGCCACCCGAACGGGCCCGCATCGGGTCATGCTGGTGGAAGACCAGGACACCCTGCGCCTGGTGATCGGTGAAGTACTCGAAGACTACGGGCACCAAGTGCATACCTTCGCCGATGGCAAGCAGGCCCTGCAGGCACTGCACATGGGCCTACGGCCTGACTTGCTGATCACCGATATCGGCCTGCCCGGTGGGGTGGATGGCAATCAGTTGGCAGCCGCTTGCCTGAATATGCCCCAGGAGATCGCGGTGCTGTTCATTACCGGTTATGGGCAGGGCACCAGCATGACCAAGACCTGGCCGAGCGAGCGCATCGAGATTCTCTACAAGCCGTTCGAACTGGCCGTGCTCAAGCAACACGTCGAGCGCCTGCTGGAAAACCTGCGGGCATTGCCGTGACCGGCTATGCACCCTGTGACCGGACAGGCTAAAGTCACGCCAGTCAGTTTTCTGTCGGAAGTCGGCATGCCATCCCGCGATCTACTCGCCCTGCGCCAGCAAATCGAAGTACTCCAGCAGCGCAACGCACTGCTGGAGTCGCGCCTGACGCGCTATCAGGACCAGGACCAGAACGTCTACCGCTTTCTGTTCGACACCATGGACGAAGGCTTCTGCATCATCCAGTTCTTCGACGGCCCCCACGGCCCGCTCAGTGACTATGTGCACGTGCTGGCCAACGCCGCCTACGCCAAGCACGCCGGGATCCCCAACGTGGTCGGGCAGAAGCTGCGCGAAATGGTGCCCGAAGAAGCCGATGTCTGGGTGGCGCGCTACGGTGCGGTGCTGCGCACCGGCGAGCCGCTGCAGTTCGAGCAAGAGCTGGTTGCCACTGGCCATGTGCTGTCGGTGACCACCTTTCGCGTCGAGCCGCCCGAGCGCCGCCAGGTGGCGGTGCTGTTCAAGGACGTGACCGCGCGGCGCAAGGCCGAACTGGCCCTGCAGCAGCTCAACGAAGAACTGGAGCAGCGGGTCAACGCTGCCCTGGCAGAACGGCGCTTGTTCGCCGAGCTGGTCGAGCATGCCGTGGTCAACGTCCATGTGATCGATACCGACATGCGGTGGCTGGCGGTCAACCGCCAGGCCAAGGAGGACTTCCACAGCCTCTACGGGCGCACGCCGGAAGTGGGCGAGCACATGCCGACCCTGATGGCCAATGCGCCCGCCGATAGCCAGCAGGCGTTGGCCTTGTGGCGCCGGGCACTGGGCGGTGAGCGCTTTACCGAGGTGGTCGCTTTTGGTCCGGAGCATGACCGACGCCATTACGAACTGCGCTTCAATGCCCTGCGTGATCAGGACGGCACTCTGCAAGGCGCCTACCTGTTCGCCTACGAGATCAGCGAGCGGATCAAGGAGCAACAGCGCCTGGCCAAGGCCGAACAAGCGTTGCGCCAGGCCCAGAAGATGGAAGCCGTGGGGCAGCTCAGCGGCGGCATCGCCCACGATTTCAACAACCTGCTGGGCAGCATCCTCAACGCCCAGGAGTTGATGCGCCAGCGTTTGGACCAGGCCCGTCATGACCAACTGGCGCCGTTGCTCGAACTGTCCAGCAGCAGCGCACAGCGCGCCTCGTCGCTGGTGCACCGGCTACTGGCCTTCTCGCGTCAGCAGACCTTGCAACCGAGCGCCACCCAGGTCAACACGCTGGTCATCGGCATGGAAGACCTGCTGCGCCGCACCATTGGCCCGGCCATCACCCTGCGTAGCCACTTCGACAAACCGTTATGGCCGACCTTCATCGACCCGCCGCAATTGGAGAGCGCACTGCTCAACCTCTGCATCAATGCCCGTGACGCACTGCCAGCCGGGGGGCTGATCAATGTCCTGGGCGAGAACATCACGCTCGCCGCTGAACCGGCGCGACTGCTGGAACTGCCCAGCGGCGACTACGTGCGCCTGAGCGTGGTCGACAATGGCTGCGGCATGAGCGCGGATGTGGCGGCGCGGGCGATGGACCCCTTCTTCTCCACCAAACCCATGGGCCAGGGCACCGGCCTGGGGCTGTCCATGACCTACGGTTTCGTGCGCCAGTCAGGTGGCCAACTGCGCTTGCTGTCGACCCCGGGCGCCGGCACCCGGGTCGAGCTTTACCTGCCGCGCCATCACGCGCAAGCCGAAGTGCCCGTGGATGAACCCTCCCCTTTGCCACTTCAGGATCAACCTGCAGGCGGCCAGCGCATCCTGCTGGTGGAGGACCAGGCAGCCCTGCGCCTGGTGATCGGCGAGGTCCTGGAGGAGCTGGGTTATCAGGTTGAAACATTCGAGAACGGCCCCGCCGTGCTGGCCTACCTGCAGCACGCCGAACGCCCGGACCTGCTGCTCAGCGACATCGGCCTGCCCGGCGGCCTCAATGGCCGCCAGCTGGCCGAACGTTGCCGGCAGCAGTATCCCGACCTCAAGGTGCTGTTCATCACCGGTTACGATGAGAGCGCGGTGCTCAGCGACGGGCAACTGCTGCAAGGTACCAGCGTGCTGACCAAACCCTTCGAACTGCCGGCCCTGGCCGAGCGCGTTCGCCAGTTGCTGGAGGACGAGCGGCCCTGAGGGGCTACCCTCAGCGCCCGCCGCCCAGGTCGATGAAACTGCCGGTGGAATAGGATGCTTTCTCCGACAACAGCCAGAGAATCGCCTCGGCCACTTCCTCCGGCTGGCCGCCACGCCCCATGGGCAGGCCGGCTTCCAGCTTGCTCACCCGGTCCGGGTCACCGGACAGGGCATGAAAACCGGTATGAATGTAGCCAGGGCGCACCCCGTTGACCCGCACGCCCTCCCCCGCAACTTCCTTGGCCAGGCCAACGGTGAAGGTGTCCAGCGCACCTTTGGAGGCGGCGTAGTCGACATACTCGTTGGGCGAGCCCAGCCGCGCGGCGACCGACGACACGTTGACGATGGCACCGCCCTGGCCGCCATGCCGGCGGGCCATGCGCAGCAAGGCGTGCTTGGCGCACAGCATCGGGCCGACGACGTTGGTCTTCATCATCTTGAGCAGGCGAAACTCCGACATCTCCTCGACGCGGCTCTGCTGGCCGATGGTGCCCGCGTTGTTGACCAGCGCGGTGACCGGGCCGAGCTCCTGGTCGACACGGTGGAACAGCTGGATCACCTCGTCCTCGACACTGGCATCGGCGCGCACGCTGATGGCCTCGGCGCCGAGTGAACGCACCTGACCGAGCAGGCTTTCAGCGGCCTGGTGGTCGGTGAGGTAGTTGATGCAGATGCGATAGCCCTGTTGGGCAGCCATTAAGGCGGTGGCGGCGCCTATACCACGGCTGGCGCCGGTGATGACGATGACTTTCTCCATGGAACTGCCGGTCGTTTGGGAAGGGAGCATCGACAATAGGGGAAAACCTATCGCATGGGAATAGATCGGGTTGGGGCGGATTGGGGCGCGGCTTGGGGGCTTCGGTGAGGTTGAGATCGAGCGCCGCCCGCGCGGCGCATCGCGAGCAAGCTCGCTCCTACATTTGTTGCAA
>NZ_AKJC01000186.1 GCF_000282535.1 Pseudomonas sp. GM84
AGCCGGCTCCCACAGGTACCTGTGGGAGCCGGCTTGCTGGCGATGAGGCCAGCAAAAGCAGCACAGATTTTGGCAAGTGTTCATAACAACAAAAGCAACTTTAGCCAGATACCCGAGGAGGCAGCATGGCCACCTATCACGTTGGTGCGGCAGAACCAGGCACTGATACTTCGCTCGGCATCCCACGGCGCTATGCCTGGATCGTCTTCGCCCTGACCTTCGGTCTGTTGATTTCCGACTACATGTCGCGGCAAGTGCTCAATGCCGTGTTCCCTCTGCTCAAGCAGGAATGGCAGCTCAGCGACAGCCAGCTGGGGCTGCTCAGCGGCATCGTCGCGTTGATGGTCGGCCTGCTGACCTTCCCTCTTTCGTTGCTCGCCGACCGCTTCGGCCGGGTCAAGAGCCTGACCTTCATGGCGGTGATGTGGAGCCTGGCCACGCTGGGTTGCGCACTGGCCGAAGACTACCAACAGATGTTCATTGCCCGCTTCATGGTCGGTGTCGGTGAAGCTGCCTATGGCAGTGTCGGCATCGCCGTGGTGGTATCGGTGTTCCCGCGTGAAATGCGCGCCACCCTGGCCGGCTCGTTCATGGCCGGCGGCATGTTCGGCTCGGTACTGGGCATGGCCCTGGGCGGCGTGATGGCCCAGCACCTGGGCTGGCGCTGGGCGTTCGCCGGCATGGCGTTCTTCGGCCTTGTCCTGGCGCTTCTGTACCCCTTGATCGTGCGTGAAGCGCGCATTGCCCCCAAGCGCCTGGCCGAGACGATGGACAAGGCTGCGCTCAAGGCCATGCGCCCACTGCGTACCTTGTATAACAGCCGTTCGGTCATCAGTGCCTACATCGGCAGCGGCCTGCAGCTGTTCGTCGGCGGTACGGTGATCGTGTGGTTCCCCAGCTACCTGAACCGCTACTACGCCATGAGCACCGACAAGGCCGGCGCCGTGGCCGCCATCATCGTGCTGTGCAGCGGTGTGGGCATCATCCTGTGCGGCATGCTCTGCGACCGCCTGGGGCGCAGCCGCCCGGACCGCAAGATCAGCCTGGCCATCGCCTACTGCCTGGGCAGCTGTGTGTTGCTGTCGATCGCCTTCGCCTTGCCGCCGGGGCTGCCACAGCTTGTACTGATATGTTTGGGCATGATGATTGCCGCCGGCACCAATGGCCCGTCCAGCGCCATGGTCGCCAACCTGACCCACTACACGGTGCACGGCACCGCGTTCGCCACCCTGACCTTGAGCAACAACCTGCTGGGGCTTGCCACCGGCCCGTTGATCACCGGCAAGGTGTCCGACGTGATCGGCTTGCAGTCGGCGTTCCAGCTGGTGCCGTTGATCAGCATCGCTGCCGCTGCGGTGTTCTTCTACGCCAAGCGTCACTACCACCCGGACATGGCGCGCCTGAAGCACGGTGAAACCGCCCAGGCGCCTGTCCAGCCTGTACTGGAGGAGGCTCGCTCGTGAAGCGTTCGTTGTCGATTGATGTGTACTTCGATTTCATCTGCCCATGGTGCCTGATCGGCCGGCGCCAATTGCAGCGTGCACTGGCGCAGTTCAAGGCCGTGCAGCCAGAGGTCGAAATCGACCTGGCCTGGCAGGGCGTGCAACTGTTGGCCGAGATGCCTGCCCAGGGCCAACCCTTCGCCGAGTTCTACCGCCGTCGCCTGGGCAGCGAGCAAGCGGTTCTGCAACGCCAGGCCCAGGTGCGCGAAGCGGCCAGCATGGTCGGTGAGCAGATCGATTTCAGCCTGATCCAGCGCATGCCCAACACCGCCGACGCCCACCGTCTGTTCCTGCATGCCAGCGAACTGGGCGACGAGCAACAGGTCGAGGCACTGATGGAGCGGCTGCTGGCGGCGTATTTCCATCGCGGCGAAGACCTGGGGGATCGCGACACGCTGTTGCGCATCGCCGAGGAATGCGGTTTCGCGCCGCAGGCCCTGGCCGGCAGCTTGCGCGGCGATGGCATGCCGTTCGTCAGCGCCAGCGCCGACATCGCGGGCCGTGGCGTGCCGTGCTTCGTCTTCGACGATCGCCTGCAGGTGGTCGGTGCCCAACCGGTGGAAGCCTTGCTCGAAGCCATGCACATGGCGGTGGCCCGTTCGACGGGGGCAGGGCAATGAGTCAACGCATCGAAGTGCCGGCGCAGCGGGTGCCCGCCGTCGGCGAGCGCTGCCTGATCGAAGGCGAGGGCAAGAGCGTGGCGCTGTTCAACGTCGGCGGACGTCTGCTGGCGATTGACGACAGCTGCCCGCACCAGGGTTCGTCCCTGTGCGCCGGCAAGCTCGAAGGTGCGGTGATCCAGTGCCGCGCCCATGGCCTGCGTTTCGACCTGACCAGCGGCTACCTGCTCAATTCCAAGGCGCTCAAGGTGCCCAGTTACCCGGTAGAGGTCGAGGACGATCGGGTGTTCATCGTCCTGGCCGCCCAGGAGGCGCTGTCATGAGCACGCTTGCAATTACCCAGGTCAACAACCGCGTGCGTGAGCTGGCGCCTGGCCTGATCGTCAGCCTGATGGCCGCAGCCGCGGCGAGTTTCCTCGCCGAGCACTACGGCGCGCCAGTGATGCTGTTCGCCCTGTTGCTGGGGCTGGCGCTGAACTTCCTGAGCACCGAAGGCAAGTGCAAGGCCGGCATCGAGTTCACCGCGCGCACCGTGCTGCGCCTGGGGGTGGCCTTGCTGGGCATGCGCATCACCCTGGAGCAGATGGCCGGTCTTGGCTGGAAGGTGGTGGCGCTGGTGGTGATTCTGGTGGTGGTGACCATCGGGGTGTCGATGATCGCGGCCAAGGCCATGGGTTTCCAGCGCCTGTTCGGCATGCTTACCGGTGGCGCCACGGCGATCTGCGGCGCTTCGGCGGCGCTGGCGCTGGCTGCCGCGTTGCCCAATCACCCGCAGAAGGAACGGGCCACGCTGTTCACCGTGATCGGCGTTTCGGCGCTGTCGACCCTGGCGATGATTCTCTACCCGATGATTGCCAATGCCTTTGGCCTGTCACCGCAGGCCGCCGGGATATTCCTCGGCGCCACCATCCATGATGTGGCCCAGGTGGTGGGCGCGGGTTACAGCATGTCCACCGAAACCGGTGATACCGCTACGGTGGTCAAGCTCATGCGCGTGGCCATGCTGGTGCCGGTGATTGTCGTCGCGGCCATGATCGCGCGTCGCCAGGGTACCGACACGGCAGGCAAGCGCCCGCCCTTGTTGCCTTGGTTCGCGGTCGGCTTCCTGATCCTGGCGTGCGTCAACAGCACCGGCTGGGTGCCGACGGTGGTGCAGGGCGGTATCAACGAACTGTCGCGCTGGTGCCTGGTGGTATCGATCGCTGCCTTGGGCATGAAGACCCAGCTCAAGGAGCTGGCTTCCGTGGGCATCAAGCCGATCCTGCTGATGGTGGGGGAGACGGTGTTCCTGGTGGCGCTGGTACTGGTGGTGATGCGCGTGGGGCTGTAACCGACAGCCCCAGACCTTCAACGTACGCCGGCCGAACCTTGGCCGGCGTTGCGATTACGCTTGGGTGGCGTCTGCAGTTCATGCTGCGCGCGCCAGCTGGCCGGCGGTTGGCCGAACTGGCTGATGAACCAGCGGGTGAACGAGCTGTGCATGGAATAGCCGAGCATGTCGGCAATGCGCCCCAGCGAATAGCCGGGGCTTTCCAGGTAACGCACCACCAGGTCGCGGCGCACGCCGTTGACCAGCTCGCTGAAGGTCGCACCTTCTTCCTCCAGGCGGCGCTGCAAGGTGCGCACGTTCATGCCCTGGGTCTGGGCGATGTGCTCGATGGTGGCGCGGCCCATGGGCATCAGCAGGAAGATCGCCTTGCGCACTTCGAGGGTCAGCGACGGCAGGTTCTCATCCTGCAGCAACCCCACGTAACGCTGCGCCAGCCGCGCCATGCCTTCGTTGGCCTGGGGGTTGGCGGTGTCGAGGTCGGACGCCGAGCAGACGATGCCGTTGAAGTCGCTGTTGAACTCCAGCTTGCAGCCGAAGATGCGCCGGTGGATGGCCAGGTCGGCGGGCGCTGCGTGGGTGAAGTTGGCGCTGATCGGGTGCCAGTGCGGGCCGAGCAGTGCCGAGCAGAAGCGGTGCATCACGCCAATGGCCAGTTCGATGGCCTGGCGACTGTGCATGGGCTGATCGGTGATGACCTCCTCACGGATGATCACGGTCTTGCCGATCTCTTCTACATGGATGGCCAAGGCGTTGTTGAGCAGGTGGCGGTACTGCACGATCACCTGCAAGGCGTCGCGCAAGGAGTGCTGGTGGCTGATCAGCAGGCTGACTTCGCCGAAATCCGACAGCTGGCGCAGTTCGGCCATGCGCAGGCCGAACGCTTCACAGCCGCTCAGTCGCGCCGACTCTTCCAGCACGTTGATGGCGGCGGCTACGGGGATACGTTGGTCGGGAGTTTCCAGCAAAGAAGCGCTGAGGCCGTTCTGGGCCAGCAGGCCATGGCCGTTCAGGCCTAGATGGCGGGAAACTTCCAGGTAATTGGTCAGGGTCGCGGCACGGGCGAGCACGGTCATTTTATTGTTTTCCACGTGATCTTGATGAGCTCCCGCTGCGCTGGCGGGTTGTCCACTTATAGCGCTTGTGTCGTCAGATGCAAAGTCATTTCCGAGCGGCCAGCCACGGGTGGTCGGCGCAACCGAGGGCGTGTCATCAACTGAAAAGTTCGTGACGCGCAATGTAAAGCGCCTGGCAGGGCGACTCATTACTCTGGCCCCAAGCAGTCGGCAATCGACCGACCTAACAAGAACAAAGGGCCTCGACGTGGAAAAACTGCAAACCACTGCAACCGTGCTGATCGTGCCTGGCTTGCGCGACCATGTACCTGAACACTGGCAAACCCATTTGCAGGCACGCCTGGGCAAGGTCCGCTCGGTGCCGCCGCTGGAAACCGACAAGCTCAGCTGCAGCGCCCGCGTCGAAGCGATCGA
Organism: Pseudomonas sp. GM84; assembly: GCF_000282535.1. Lineage (GTDB taxonomy): Bacteria > Pseudomonadota > Gammaproteobacteria > Pseudomonadales > Pseudomonadaceae > Aquipseudomonas. The sequence continues at coordinate 4,940 of NZ_AKJC01000186.1, forward strand.
GCGCGAACTGGCAAGCATCGAGGGCCCGGTGATCCTGGTCGCGCACAGCGCCGGGGTACTGATGGTGGCGCACTGGGCTGCACGCTACCAGCGCCCGATCAAAGGCGCCTTGCTGGCCGCTCCGCCAGACCTGGATACCGAATGGCCGGCCAATTACCCCACCCCCGACACCCTGCGCGCCAATGGCTGGGCGCCACTGCCCAGCGGCCGTCTGCCCTTCCCAAGCGTGGTAGCCGCCAGCCGCAACGATCACCTGGCCAGCTTCGAAGCGGTCGCCTGCATGGCCGACCAGTGGGGTAGTGCGCTGATCGACCTCGGCGACGTCGGCCACCTCAACCCTGCCTCGGGCTTTGGCCCATGGCCACACGCCGAGGTGCTCGTCCAGCAGCTCGATCACTAAGCGACGCAAGGCACGCGCACGCCCAGGGTCCGCCAGCGCCCGATCATTGCTGGCACCTTGTACATCCCAAGCAGAGACATCGCATGAACAACAATAAAAACGTTCTCTTCTGCCTTCACCGCCGCAACCTGATGGTCACTCTGTTGGTCATCGGCGGGGTGCCGGCTGCACAGGCATTCCAGCTCGACCTCTCCAACCCTGACTGGAGCGTGCGTTTCGACAACACCGCCAAGCTCAGCTATGGCCAGCGTGTCGAAGGTGAAAACGCCAAGATCGCCAATACCGCCAACCTCAACGACGGCGACAAGAACTTCAGCGTCGGCAGCGCGACGACCCAGCGTCTGGACCTGCTGACCGAGCTGGATGTGGTCTACAAGGACACCATGGGCATGCGCGTCAGTGCCGCCAGCTGGTACGACCACGCCTATGACAATGTGGGCTCCAACTCCAACCCGTTCCCAGGCCAGGCAGGCAATGCCGGCAACCTGGTGCTGGCACGCCCGGTCGGCAACCTGCCGGCGGGCACCGTGCTGCAGGGTGGGCCGTCCAAGCGTCACGGCCTGAGCAACTACAGCGACCGTTACTACAACGGCCCGTCTGGCGAGTTCCTCGACGCCTTCCTGTTCTACAACACCGAGGTCGGCGAAGAATCGATGTTGAGCGGCAAGCTCGGCTGGCACTCGGTGTACTGGGGCGAAACCCTGTTCAACGCCGCCAACGGCATCAACTATGGCCAGTCGGCGCTGGACCTGGCCAAGCTGTACAACGTGCCGGGTACCGAAACCAAAGAACTGTTCATGCCGCGCAAGCAGCTGTCCATGAGCTTTACGGTCAACCCCGAGCTGACCCTGGCGGCCCAGTACTTCCTAGAGTTCGACAACTCGCGCCTGCCGGAAGGTGGCACCTACATGGGCGGCTACGACATGCTCGGCGAAGGTGCCGACATCTTCTGGCTGCCGGTACCCAACGCCGTCGGCGGTGCCGGTGCCTTCTACGGAGCGCCCCGCGGGCATGACATCCGTCCACACAACTCGGGCGACTTCGGCGTGATGGCCAAGTGGAGCCCGGAATGGCTCGACGGCACCCTGGGCTTCTACTACCGCAACACCTCCGACCCGACCCCGGCGGTGCTGATCAACGCCCCCAACCTGCACACCGGCAGCCTGGCTGGCACCACCTACATGACAGCCTACGCCGACGACATCGACATCTACGGCATCAGCCTGGCGAAGAACGTCGGCCCGGTCAGCGTCGGGTTGGACGTCAACTACCGCGAGAACATGCCGCTGATCAGCAACTTCAGCACCATCAACGGCCCACTGTACGACGCCCTGGCCGGCACTGCCGGCGGCACCAACCTGATCGGTGAAGTGCCAGGCCACGGTGAAACCGGTCTGGCCCGCGGCAAGACCTTCCATGTCGTGCTCAACGGCCTGGTCACCTTCGGCGCCACGCCGCTGTGGAACGCCTCGTCGCTGGCCGTGGAAGGCGCCATGACCCACCTGGTCAGCGTCGACGAGGCCGAGCAGACCTTCAAGGGTGACTCCACCTACGAAGGCGTCGACAAGGTCACCACCAATGCCTACACCCTGGCAGTCAACTTCACCCCGACCTGGTTCCAGGCGCTGCCGGGGGTCGATATCACCCTGCCGCTGTCCTACAACGTCGGCCTGAAAGGCAACTCGGCTGTCCAGCTGGGTGGTAACGAAGACTCCGGCAGCTACTCGATCGGTATCGCCGCAGACGTCTACCAGAAATACAAGTTCGACCTGAAGTACGTCGACTCCTTCGGCAAGTTCGATACCTGTGAGACCGGTACCGACAACAACACCCCAGGCACCAACGGACGCTACCAGTGCATCCCCGGACAGATCACTTCGCAGGCCGGCCTCGCGCCGCTGCTGAAGGACCGCGGCATGCTCACTGCATCGTTCAAGACCACCTTCTAAAAGCTCCAGTACAACAACAAAGCGGAGAAAAGCGATGAAGTATCTCAATAGCCTGCTGTCGGCCTCCATTGCGCTCGTCATCGCAGGTTCGGCCCATGCGGCCGCCCCGGCCCAGGAAGTCGCCCGACTGGGCAAGGACTTGACCATGGTAGGTGCTGACAAGGCGGCCAACGCCGACGGCTCGATTCCGGCCTACCAAGGGGGCCTGAACACCCCGCCTGCCGATTTCAAACAGGGCGATAGCATGCGCCCCGATCCCTACGCCGCGGACAAACCGCTGCTGGTGATCGACGCCAAGAACGTCGACAAGTACAAGGACCAGCTGACGGCCACCACCGTGGAACTGGCCAAGCGTTTCCCGACCTTCCATATCGACGTCTATCCAAGCCACCGTACCGCCGCCTTGCCCAAGGCGCTGCTCGACAACACCCTGAAGAACGCCGCCAATGCCAAGTCCCTGGAAAATGGCCTGGCCATCGAGAATGTCCTGCCGGGTGTGCCGTTCCCGATCCCGCAATCGGGCGCCGAGGCCATGTGGAACCACCTGCTGCGCTACCAGGGCGTGGCGCAGAAGGCCAAGTATGACTCCTGGAACGTCGACTCCGCCGGTGTCGCCGCCCTGGCCACCACGGGCCTGGCCTATAACGCCTACCCGATCTACGAAGACTTGAACAAGGTCATCGAACCCAAGGACATCTACTTCCAGACCAAGCTGTACTTCGAAGGCCCGGCCCGCCGCGCCGGCGAATCGATGATGCTCAAGGACGCCGCCAACCCGCTGGTGCAAGAGCGCCGCGCCTGGCAGTACCTGCCAGGTCAGCGCCGCGTGAAACTGGCACCTAACCTGGCCTACGACACGCCGAACCCAGGTACCGCAGGCTCGGGCACCTTCGATGACGTGTATGTGTTCAACGGCGCGCTGGACCGCTACGACTGGACCCTGGTCGGCAAGAAGGAAATGTACGTGCCGTACAACACCTACAAGCTGACCTACATCCACGACCCGAAAGCCCTGACCACCCCGAACCACCTGTCGCCTGACCAGGTGCGCTGGGAGAAGCACCGCGTCTGGGTAGTGGAAGGCACGCTCAAGGGCAATGCTCGCCACATCTATGCCAAGCGCCGCTTCTACCTCGACGAGGACAGCTGGTTCGCTCTGGCATCCGACCAGTACGACGCCCGTGGCCAGCTGTATCGCGGCTCGTTCAGCTTCTTCACCCAGAGCTACGACAAGCAGATCCCCAACAACAACCCGCATGTGGTCTACGACCTGGTCGGTGGTACCTACAACGTCAACGGCCTGATCGGCCCACACGGCGGTATCGAGTACATCACCCCTCTGTCCAAGGCGCAGTGGTCGCCGGAAGCCCTGGCTGGCGCCGGTATTCGCTGAACCCGTCGATCCGCCTGCCGGCCCGCCCTGGAGGGCCGCCGGCAGGTTTTGCAGAGGATGTGGCATGGCTTCTTTGAACAAATATGCGCCGTTGGCGCTGGCAATCACGCTCGCCCTGGGCGGCACCTTCGGTGCGGCCCAGGCGGCGTATGTCGATGTGCTGGACTTGCCGGCCAAGGCCAGCGCACTGGCGTCGCACACCGCGTTGCGCGATGTGGCGCGGGCCGGTGACCGGCTGGTGGCGGTGGGGCCCCGTGGCCACATCGTGTATTCCGACAACCAGGGCCAGGACTGGCGCCAGGCCAGTGTGCCGGTGAGTGCCGACCTCAATGCCCTGGTTTTCCCCACGCCCGAGCAAGGCTGGGCGGTGGGCAACGATGGCGTGATCCTGCACAGCGGTGACGGCGGTGCCACCTGGGCAGTGCAGCTCGATGGCAGGCGCATCGGCGCGTTGGTGACGGCCCATTATCAAGCCCTGGCCACGGCCCACCCGGACGATGAGCGCTGGGCGCAGTTCGCCGCCGAAGGCCAGCGCCTGGAGCAGGAGGGCGCCGACAAGCCGTTCCTCGGCGTGTGGTTCACCGACGCCAGGCACGGCTACGCGGTGGGGGTGTTCAACCTGATCCTGCGTACCGACGACGGCGGCAACAGCTGGGTGCCGATGCAGGACAGCACCGACAACCCGCAAGGCTTGCACCTCAATGCCATCCGTGCGGTGGGCGATGAGCTGTACGTGGCCGGCGAACAGGGCCTGCTGCTCAAGTGGGATGCCCAGCAGCAACGCTTCGTCGCCTTGCCAAGCCCTTACCAGGGCACCTGGTTCGGTGTGGTTGGCAAACCCGGCGAAGTGCTTGCCTATGGCCTGCGTGGCCATGTGGCGCGAAGCCTCGACGGCGGGCAGAGCTGGACCAAGGTGGACACCGGCCTTGCCCTGAGCATTACCTCCGCCAGCCTCGACAGCAGCGGTGACTTCTGGCTGTACAGCCAGGCTGGACATGTGCTGCGCAGCCGTGACGGCGGCCAGAGCTTTGCCTTGCAGCCGCAGGTGCCGCTGGCACCGGTGGCCGGCGCTCTGCAGACCGGCGCCAACGGCATCGTGCTGGTAGGCGAGCGCGGCGTACGCGTACTTGCGGCCCACTAAGACCCACAAGAATTACAAGAGAACCTCGTGATGGCCAACATCAAGCAAGACACCATGCCGGTGATCCGCGACCTGCGGGATTTCGACCGGCATTCCGGCAACCTGCTGGAACGCATGGTCTTCAACTATCGCCCGCTGTTCATGCTGTTCATGGTGCTGGCCACGCTGGTCCTCGGGTATGTGGCTGTGACCCGCCTGGAACTGCGCCCCAGCTTCGAGAAAATGATCCCGCAGAGCCAGCCCTACATCCAGAACTACCTGGAGAACCGCAAGTCGCTGCGCGGCCTGGGCAACTCGGTGCGGGTGGTGGTGGAGAACACCCAGGGCGATATCTTCGACCCTGAGTACCTGGACGTGCTCAAGCAGATCAACGACGAGCTGTTCCTTGCCCAGGGCGTCGACCGTGCCTGGATGAAGTCGTTGTGGAGCCCAGGTGTGCGCTGGACCGAGGTCACCGAGGAGGGCTTCCAGGGCGGCCCGGTGATGCCCGACGACTACCAGGGCAAGCAAGCCGATATCGAACAGCTGCGTCAGAACATCAGCCGTGCCGGTATCGTCGGCAGCCTGGTGGCGACCGACTTCAAGTCGAGCATGCTGGTGGTGCCGCTGCTCGACCACGACCTGGCCACCGGACGGGGCATCGACTACCGGCAGTTCTCGCAGATGCTCGAAGAGAAGCTGCGCGACAAGTATGAGTTCGACGGCGACACCAAGGCGCGCCTGTCGGGTGAAGAAGGGCACGGCAAGTACAAGGTACGGGTCATCGGCTTTGCCAAGCTGATGGGCGACCTGATCGACGGCCTGATCCAGGTGATGATGTTCTTCGCCCTGGCCGTGGTCACTTCGCTGGTGATCATCTTCCTTTACACCCGCTGCGTGCGCAGCACCCTGCTGGTGGTGTTCTGCTCGCTGGCGGCGGTGGTGTGGCAGCTGGGTATCGTCGGTTGGCTGGGCTATGCCATCGACCCTTACTCGATCCTGGTGCCGTTCCTGATCTTCGCCATCGGCGTGTCGCACGCGGCGCAGAAGATGAACGGCATCATGCAGGACATCGGCCGGGGTACCCACAAGCTGGTGGCGGCGCGCTACACCTTCCGCCGCCTGTTCGTGGCCGGGGTCACGGCGCTGCTGGCGGACGCCGTGGGCTTTGCCGTGCTGATGCTGATCGACATCCCGGTGATCAAGGACCTGGCGATCACCGCGAGCATTGGCGTGGCGGTGCTGATCTTCACCTCGTTGCTGTTGATTCCGGTGTCGCTGTCTTACGTTGGCGTGGGTCGCAAGGCATCCGAACGGGCCCTGCGCATCGACCTGCGTGCCGCCGAGCACCGTGGCTTCGGCAAGCTGTGGGACGCGCTCGACCGCTTCACCACGCGCAAGTGGGCCACCGGCGCGGTGCTGGTCGCCACGCTGATGGGCCTGGGCGGCTTCTGGGTGAGCCTGCAGCTGAAGATCGGCGACCTCGACAGTGGTGCGCCGGAGCTGCGTGCGGACTCGCGCTACAACCGCGACAACGCCTACATCACCAGCCACTACGCGCTGTCCAGCGACATGTTCGCGGTGATGATCAAGACCGCGCCGGAAGGCTGCCTGAACTACAAGACGCTGATCCTGGCCGACCGACTGGCCTGGGAGCTGCAGCAGTATCCGGGCGTGCAGACCACGGTGTCGCTGGTCAACGCCGTGCGCCAGATCACCGCGGGCTCGTTCGAGGGCAACCCGAAGATGAGCAGCCTGCAGCGTAACCAGGACATGCTCAACTACGCCGCCCAGCAGGCCTCGGTCAACGCGCCGGAGCTGTTCAACAACGACTGCTCGATGATGCCGGTGATCGCCTACCTCAAGGACCACAAGGCCCAGACCCTGGACGACGTGGTGGCCATCGCCGACCGCTTCGCCCGCGAGAACAGCACCCCTGACCGCCAGTTCCTGCTGGCTGCCGGCAGCGCTGGCATCGAGGCCGCCACCAATATCGTGGTGCGCGAAGCCAACCGCACCATGCTGCTGTTCGTCTACCTGGCGGTGACGCTGTTCTGCCTGATCACCTTCCGCAGCTGGCGGGCGACCCTGGTGGCGCTGCTGCCACTGGTGCTGACCTCGGTGCTGTGCGAGGCGCTGATGGTGTTCATGGGCATTGGCGTGAAAGTGGCCACCTTGCCGGTGATCGCCCTGGGCGTCGGTATCGGTGTCGACTACGCCCTGTACCTGCTCAGCGTGCAGCTGCATTACCAACGCCAGGGCCGCACCCTGGGCGAGGCCTACCAGAACGCCGTGGCCTTCACCGGCCGGGTGGTCGGGCTGGTGGGTATCACCCTGGCTGCCGGCGTGGTCGGCTGGGCCTGGTCGCCGATCAAGTTCCAGGCCGACATGGGCATCCTGCTGACCTTCATGTTCCTCTGGAACATGCTCGGTGCACTGCTGCTGATCCCGGCGCTGTCGCACTTCCTGCTGCCCGACAAGCGCTTTGTCGCTGCCGCTCCCACCCCCTGCGAGGCTGAACCTCAGCCTTGTGACAGCGCCCCGGTGCCGCGCGCGCAAGCGCGGGTGCAGGCGTAAGCAGGCCTTCGAGTCGAAACGAACAAGGAAATCGGAAACAAACTTCATGGCCAAGACAAAAATTATGCCGCCGGCACCTGGTGCCTACACCTACCCACTGCTGATCAAGCGCCTGCTGATGTCGGGCGTGCGGCACCAGCCGGACCAGGAAATCGTCTACGCCGACAAGCTGCGCTACACCTACCGCGAGCTCGACCAGCGGGTGCGGCGCCTGGCCAACGTGCTGCGCGCAGCCGGCGTCCAGGCCGGCGACACCGTGGCGCTGCTGGACTGGGACAGCCACCGTTCGCTGGAATGCTTCTTCGCCGTGCCGATGATCGGTGCGGTGCTGCACACGGTGAACATCCGCCTGTCGCCGGAGCAGGTGGCCTACACCATGAATCACGCCGAGGACGACGTGGTGCTGGTGCATGACGACTTCGTGCCGCTCATGGAGCAGATCCACGGTCAGCTGGGCACGGTCAAAGGCTACCTGCAACTGACCGACGGGGAGGCCGCGGCCACTTCGTTGCCGGTGCTGGGCGAGTACGAGACGCTGCTGGACGCGGCGAGCAGCGAAGCCGAGTTCGAAGACTTCGACGAGCAGTCGGTGGCCACGCTGTTCTACACCACCGGCACCACCGGCAACCCCAAGGGCGTGTACTTCTCGCACCGCCAGTTGGTGCTGCACACCCTGAACCAGCTGGGCACCTTCGCGGCCTACGAGGGCCAGCCGCTGCTGCGCTCCAGCGACGTGTACATGCCGATCACACCGATGTTCCATGTGCACGCCTGGGGCGTGCCGTACACGGCCACGGTGCTGGGGATCAAGCAGGTGTATCCGGGCCGCTACGAGCCGGACAAGCTGGTGCGGCTGTACCGCGAAGAAGGGGTGACCTTCTCCCACTGCGTGCCGACCTTGCTGCAGATGATGCTCGAAAGCTCGCAATCCCAGCACACCGATTTCAGCCGCTGGAAGATCCTGCTCGGCGGCAGTGCGCTGACCCACGGCCTGGCACGCCAGGCCAGCGAGCGCGGCATGCTGATCTTCAGCGGCTACGGCATGTCGGAAACCTGCCCGCTGCTGACCCTGACCCACCTGCGCGACGAAGACCTGGCCTTGCCGATGGGCGAGCAGGTGGCGCAACGGATCAAGACCGGTGCCCCGGTGGCCATGGTCGATCTGCGTATCGTCGATGCCAGCGGCAATGAGGTAGCCCACGACGGTGAGTCGCTGGGCGAGATCGTGGTGCGCACGCCGTGGCTGACCCAGGGTTACCTGCACGAGCCGGAGAAGGGCGCCGAACTGTGGCAGGACGGCTGGCTGCACACCGGTGACATGGGTTCGATCGACCGCCACGGCGTGCTGGAGATCAAGGACCGGATCAAGGACGTGATCAAGACCGGCGGTGAGTGGATCAGCTCGTTGGCACTGGAGAACCTGATCAGCCAGCATGCGTCGGTGAACGCCGTGGCCGTGGTGGGCATTCCCGACGAACACTGGGGCGAGCGCCCGATCGCGCTGGTGGTCTGCATCCCGGGTGACAGCCTGGACCAGCAGGGGCTCGAGACGCACCTCAAGCAATTCGTCGAGAGTGGCCTGATCAACAAGTGGGCCATTCCACGGCAGGTGCACTTCGTGGCCGACATCCCCAAGACCAGCGTTGGCAAGATCAACAAGAAGCTGATCCGCGAGATGCACATGGGGGCATGAACCGCTCCGGCAGGCGGCGCCGCCCAGGGGCGGCACCGCTGTCGGGTTCAGTAGTGCAGGCAGATCTTGCCGAAGTGCTTGGCCGACCGCTGGTGGGCGAAGGCGTCGGCAATCCGCTCCAGTGGGTAGCGGCTGTCGATCACCGGGCGCCATTCGAAGTTTTCCAGCGCGCGCACCATGTCCTGCTGTTGTTCGCGGCTGCCGACGATCAGGCCGCGCAGGGTTTGCTGCTTGCGCATCATCTCGACGGTCGGCACGTTGCCGGCGATGCCGGTCAGCACGCCGATCAAGGCGATGTGCCCACCCGCCGCACAGGCCCTGATCGAGTTGGGCAGGGTGCCCGGGCCTCCCACCTCCACCACGATGTCCGCACCGCGCCCACCGGTGGCGGCCAACACCACATCGCCCCAATCGGGGTGCTGACGGTAATTGATCACCTGGTCGGCACCCAGTGCCAGCAAGCGGGCCTGCTTGTCCTGCGACGAGGTGGTGGCGATCACCCGCGCGCCCATGGCCTTGGCCATTTGCAGGGCGAACACCGACACCCCACCTGTGCCCAGCACCAACACCGTATCGCCGGCCTGCAGGCGGCCGTCCACCACCAATGCGCGCCAGGCGGTCAGGCCGGCGGTGGTCAGCGTCGCCGCTTGTTCGTGGGTGTAGCCCCTGGGGGCGTGGGTAAAGGCCTGGGCGGGCATGTTGACGTACTCGCGGGCGAAGCCGTCGACGCCATCACCGGGTACGGTCTTGAAGGTGCTGGGCACTGCTCGGCCGGCTTGCCAGTGGGGGAAGAAACACGAGACCACGGCATCGCCAACGGCAAATTCCGTCACGTTGGCGCCCACGGCGGTGACCACCCCGGCACCGTCAGCCATGGGGATGCGCTTGTCGTCGACCTTGAGCTGGCCGCAGACAACGCCCAGGTCGTGGTAGTTGAGCGAGCTGGCATGGATGCGCACCTGGATTTCCCCAGGTTGCGGTGCGCCGGGCATGGGCAGTTCGACCAGGCGCAGCTGGTCCAGGCCGCCGGGGCGCTGGAGTTGGATGGCTTTCACGTTACGGGTCCTTGCGAGGGTTGAGAAAGGGTCGAAGCACAGTCTGGCCGGATCATAGGCATGCCCGGCCGCGCCTTTGTTGACCTGAGATGACAATCGGTTTCCCTTTGATGACAGGTACCCCGAAGGTGTCCCAAAACGTCAACTTTCGCCTTGGCGCAATCCCTATAACTGCAAGTCCCTACACTTCTGCATTCGGATATCCGCCATGAGCAAGCAGTTTGAACATCAAGTGGTTCTGATCACCGGCGCCACCGCAGGCATTGGCTATGCCACGGCGATCGCCTTCGCCCGCGAGGGCGCGCGGCTGGTCGTTTCCGGGCGCAATACCAAGGCCGGGCAACAGCTGTTGGCCGAGTTGCATGCCATGGGCGCACAGGCTGAGTTCGTGCAAGCCGATGTCAGCGATGAAGCGCAGGTGACCCAGCTGGTCGACCGTTGCGTGGAGCGTTTCGGGCGGTTGGATGTGGCGGTGAACAGCGCCGGCTACGAGGGCGCGCGCGGGCCGATCAGGGAGCAGACGGTGGAGGCGTATACGGCCGCGTTCAATGCCAACGCACTGGGGACTTTCCTGTGCCTGAAGCATCAGTTGCGGGTCATGGCCGATCAGGCGTCGGGCGCCATCGTCAACCTGTCGTCGACCATGGGCAGCCGCGGCAATGCGCTGGCGCCGATGTACGTGGCCAGCAAGCATGCCATCGAAGGCTTCACCAAGTCGGCGGCGCTGGAAGCGTGTCAGTTCAATGTGCGGGTCAATGCGGTGGCGCCGGGGCCGATCGCTACCGAGATGCTTGAGCGCATTGCCGATGGCGCGGACAAGTTGCCGATGGTGGCGGCGACCATTCCGGCGGGGCGTATTGGCAGGCCGGAAGAAGTGGCGGATGCGATCTTGTTCGTGGCGTCGCAGCAGGCGAGCTTCATTACCGGGCATGTGCTGCATGTGAATGGTGGCAAGACGGCTATGTGATTCAGGCTGTACCGGCCTCATCGCCGGCAAGCCGGCTCCCACAGGTACTGCGCAGGTTTCAAGCCTTGCAGTAATCTTGTGGGAGCAACTGCATTGCTCAACTTCTAAAAGTTGGCGCGATGACTGTGGGAGCGGGCTTGTCCCGCGAACACCGGCGAAGCCGGTGCCATGCTCCGCG
>NZ_AKJC01000187.1 GCF_000282535.1 Pseudomonas sp. GM84
GGCGTTAGCCGCTGTCGCTGCGGGTGGCCGGCTTGAGCAGGCCGATGGACTCGTAGTAGCGGATCATCTTGGTGCTGAGCCCGCTGCGGCGGGCGGCCTGGCCGATGTTCATGGGGCCTCCTGCGAGGTGCTGGTGGGTTTCCAGGTTTTCAGCCACAAGGCATTGCTCACCACGCTGACGCTGGACAGGGCCATGGCAGCGCCCGCCAGCACCGGGTTCAGGTAACCCATTGCGGCCAGGGGAATACCAATCAGGTTATAGATGAATGCCCAGAACAGGTTCTGGCGGATTTTCGCGTAGGTCTTGCGGCTGATTTCCAGTGCGGCGGGAACCAGGCGCGGATCGCCGCGCATCAGCGTGATCCCGGCGGCCTGCATGGCCACGTCGGTGCCGCCGCCCATGGCGATGCCGATATCGGCGGCGGCCAGGGCCGGGGCATCGTTGATGCCGTCGCCGACCATCGCCACCACGCCGTCCTGTTTCAACGCGGCCACGGTGGCGGCCTTGTCGGCCGGCAGCACTTCGGCATACACGTCGTCGATGCCGAGGCGGTCGGCCACCACCTTGGCGCTGCCGCGGTTGTCGCCGGTCAGCAGATGGCTGCTGATGTGTTGTTCATGCAAGGTGCTGATCGCTTGCTCGGCACCGGGCTTGAGGCTGTCGCCGAAGGCGAACAGGCCCAGCACACGGGGCTGCGCGCCACGTTCGATCAGCCACGACAGGGTGCGGCCTTCGGCTTCCCAGGCCTGCGACATGGGGGCTAGCGCCCCGGGTTGCAGGCCGCTTTCGTCGAGCAGGCGGCGATTGCCCAGGGCCAGTTCGCGCCCTTCCACCCGACCGGCGATGCCGCGACCGGTGAGCGACTGACTGTCGGCCACCGGCGGAACGTCGAGGCCTTGCTCGGCGCAGGCTTGCAGAACCGCTTTGGCCAGCGGGTGCTCGCTGCCACGTTGCAAGGCACCGGCCAGACGGTGCAGCTCGGCGCCGTCGCCGACCAACGCCTGGCTGTGCACCACCTGTGGGCTGCCCGAGGTAAGCGTGCCGGTCTTGTCGAACACCACACGGTTCACTGCATGGGCGCGCTCCAGGGCTTCGGCGTCCTTGATCAGGATGCCGTGGCGCGCGGCGACGCCGGTGCCGGCCATGATCGCGGCGGGCGTGGCCAGGCCCAGCGCACAGGGGCAGGCAATCACCAGGACGGCGACCGCGTTGATCAGCGCGGTCTCCAGCGGTGCACCGGCCAGCCACCAGCCGATCAGGGTGATCATCGCCAGCACCAGTACCGCAGGGACGAACACCTGGCTGACCCGGTCAACCAGCTTCTGGATCGGCGCCTTGGCCGCCTGGGCGTCTTCGACCAGGCGGATGATGCGGGCCAGCACGGTTTCAGTGCCCACGGCCTGGGTACGCACCAGCAGCCGGCCTTCACCGTTGATAGCGCCGCCGGTGACGCTGTCACCGGGTTGCTTGGGCACGGGCAGGCTCTCACCGCTGATCAAGGCTTCGTCGGCATGGCTGCTGCCTTCCACCACTTCACCATCCACCGGGAAGCGTTCGCCAGGTTTGACCAGCACCAGGTCATCGAGGCGCAGCAGGGCGATCGCCACGTCCTCTTCACGGCCGTCGACCAGGCGCACGGCGCGCTCGGGGCGCAGGGCTTCCAGCGCGCGGATGGCGCTGGCGGTCTGGCGTTTGGCGCGGCTTTCCAGGTATTTGCCGAGCAACACCAGGGCGATCACCACTGCCGAGGCTTCGAAGTAAAGGTGAGGTTCGGTGCCAGCAGAGGCTTGCGCCCATTGGTACAGGCTCAGGCCATAACCGGCGCTGGTACCCAGGGCCACCAGCAGGTCCATGTTGCCGGCACCGGCACGCACCGCCTTGTAGGCCGCCACATAGAAGCGTGCGCCAAGGATGAACTGCACCGGCGTGGCCAGCAGGAACTGTGCCCAGGCAGGCAACATCCAGTGCAGGCCGAACGGTTGCACCAGCATCGGCAGCACCAGGGGCAGCGCCAGCAGCAGGGCGGCACCGACCGCCAGGCGTTCCTTGCGCAGGCGACGTTGGGCAGCCTGCTGATCATCCTGGCGCGCCTGTGGCAGGCTGGCGCTGTAGCCGGCTTTCTCGACGGCGGCGATCAACAGCGGGTCATCGAGGGCCTGGAGCACTTCGAGGTGGGCGCGTTCACTGGCCAGGTTGACGCTGACCTGCTCGACCCCTGGCAATTTGCCCAGGGCCCGTTCGACCCGGCCAACGCAGCTGGCGCAGGTCATGCCGCCGATCTGCAGTTCCACGGTGCGGGTCGGCACGCCATACCCTGCGTCGCGCACAGCGTCGACCAGGGCTGGCAGGCTGCCGGCCGGCGCCTGGACGCGGGCCTGTTCGGTGGCGAGGTTGACGCTGACCTGTTCGGCGCCGCTGACCTTGCGCAGGGCGCGCTCGACGCGACCAGCACAGCTGGCGCAGGTCATGCCGGAAATCGGCAAGTCGAAAGTGGTGGATGCTGACATGGCTTTCCTCCTTGGACAGGCCTCCAGCATCAACCTTGCCATGCAGGGAAGGTCAATAGCCCAGGCCGGCTCGCTTCAACTCAAGCCCATTGTGGCCCATGGCAATGCGGTATTTGTTGATCTGGCCCGCCTGCAAGGTCAGGCGCGTGCTGCGCTGGTCCTCGATGCCTGGCGCGCAACCGGGCATTTGCCCCGGCAGCAGGCGCAAGCGCACATCGACCGGGCCCGGCGGGAGGTTGAAGGAGGCCGATTGCTCCTGGAAAACTCGCCCGGACAGTTGATCGTTGAGGTAGATGCCGATTTCGCAGCTGGTGGATACTTCCAGGCGCTCCCGGGAAATGATCAGTACGCTGTAGTCCGAGTTGCCCTCGGCGCTGGCCGGCGGCACCGCGGCTAGCGCGCCCAGTAGCCCGACAACGCTCACTGCTGCCCTGAACATGAAGAATCTCCTGCTTGCCTGAATCATCAAAGGCGCAGCTTGGCCGAGGTGCGCGCGGATTTCCACCCCGGCCGTTCGCCGCAGAACTTGACCTTGCCCCGATGGCAAGCTTGAAACTGGGCAAAACCCACAAGGAGGCAACACCCATGCAAGTGTTCAACGTACAAGGCATGACCTGCGGCCATTGCGTGAAAGCGGTGACCCGCGCCGTGCAGGAGCAGGATGCGAAGGCGCAGGTGGAAGTCGACCTGGCTGCCAGGCAAGTGCGCGTGGAGAGCGTGCTGATGGTCGAGCAGGTGCTGGCAGCCATTCGGGAAGAGGGCTATCAGGCCGAGGTGGCGTGAAGCCGCCCTGCTGATTTTGTTGCAAATGTTTTCATACTGATGGGGTCCACTGCAGGTAGACTTACGCGCTTGCTTAGCCTGCTATGGATTCCTGATGAACCTGCGAATGGTGCTGATCCTGGGCGCACTGAGTGCGTTCGGGCCCTTGGCGATCGACTTCTACCTGCCCGCCTTTCCGGCCATGGCGCAGGCGTTCGCCACCGACGAGAAACATGTACAAGCCACCCTGGCTGCCTACTTCCTCGGTTTGTCGCTCGGCCAACTGGCCTATGGGCCGGTGGCCGATCGCTTCGGCCGACGTAAGCCACTGCTATTCGGCGTGGGGCTGTTCACCCTGGCGTCGCTGGCCTGCGCCTACGCGCCCAACCTCGATACGCTGATCGTGGCGCGCTTCGTTCAGGCCTTGGGCGGCTGTGCTGGCATGGTGCTGTCGCGGGCCATCGTCAGTGATAAATGCGACCCGGTGGCCTCGGCCAAGGTGTTCTCGCAACTGATGCTGGTGATGGGGCTGGCGCCGATCCTCGCGCCGATGCTGGGTGGGGTGCTGGTGAACCTGTCCGGTTGGCAGTCGATCTTCCTCGCCTTGAGCCTGTTCAGCGCGCTCTGCCTGTTTGCAGTGGGCCTGGGCCTGCCAGAGAGCTTGCCGGCGCACATGCCGCGCCAGCCGCTGTCGGGGGCGCTGCGTCAATACTTGCGGTTGCTGGCCGATCGCGTGTTCATCGGGCATGCCTTGACCGGAGGCATCGCCATTGCCGGGATGTTTGCCTACATCGCTGGTTCACCTTTCGTATTCATCAAGCTCTATGGCGTACCCGCAGAGCATTACGGCTGGCTGTTCGGCACCAATGCGGCGGGGTTCATTCTGGTGGCGCAGGTCAACGCACGTCTGCTGGCCAAGCGTGGCCCGGCGTTCCTGCTGGTGCGCGCGGTGTGGTTCTACCTGGCGGCGGCGTTGGTTCTGCTTGGCGTGGCAGCGTTGCGTCCGGCGCAGTTGTGGCCACTGCTGGTGCCACTGTTCGTCTGCATTGCCAGCCTTGGCTGCATCATTCCCAATGCCTCGGCTTGCGCCATGAGTGGCCAGGGGGCCCGGGCAGGCAGCGCCTCGGCATTGATGGGCTGCTTGCAGTTCAGCGTCGCCGCCGGTGCGGCGGCGTTGGTCAGCGTGCTGCACGATGGCAGTGCGGTGCCCATGACACTGGTGATCAGCCTGTGCGGGGCACTGGTGGTCAGTGTCGCGCTTCTGACCCGGGGTTTGCAGGCCAAGCGTCCGGCATGAGCGGATGAGGGGCCTGTAAACGGGTCTCGAGGGTTGCGACAAAGGCGCGTGCTTCGGCCTCGCTGCGAAAGCCCACCACATGCTGGTCGAGGCATACCTGCCAAGGGCAATTGGGGTTGCGGTTCGACGCACTGACGACAATCTTCATCGCGGCATACCTCCGAATAGGGGGGGAGCGGATCAAGTGTAGCGCTGCGGCAACCCTGCGCCATGGCTTGCCGGAGTGTTCTGACTGGCGGTCGCTGCACGGGTTAATGCAAAGCTTCGAAGTGTGTAGAAGGTTCGCTTTAGTTTGCGCTACTTGGGGAAGCAGGGCGTCGGCAGACTCCCTTGGGCGCATAGGGCCATTCTTCCTCATGCCCTGTTTCTTCCTTGCTAAACAGCGGCTTCCTTCACTTCAGGGCCTTAAGCGCCCCAACCCCCGGGCTGGCCGGGGCTCTGAAGGGTTGCCATACCCTAATTCACTTTGAAACCTCTGAACGCGGCATGCCTGCGGGGGCGGTCGTGCGTGCGGCTTATACTGCGCCCGGGGCTGGCGTCGGCAAGGCGTTTGCTTGTCGCGGCTGGCACCTGCCGGGAGGTGTATTCGGCGTTGCCAGGGTTGGCCATTGGAAATCAGATGTGATTGGCAGGGAGTAACAGGACATGAATGCAGTCAGCAGTATCAGTCAGATTGCCGGCCTGATGGCCGACCCCAAACGTAGCGCGATGTTATGGGCACTGATCGATGGCACGCCGCGGCCGACCGATGAATTGGCGATGATGACCGGGTTGACCTCATCCTCTGCCTGCGCGCACCTGTCGCTTCTGTCTTCGGCAGGTTTGCTGAGGCTCGAAGCACGTGGCCGCAAGCGCTACTTCAGGCTTGCCACGCCCCAGGTGGGGGCGGCGGTCGAAGCGCTGGCCAGTGTGCAGCTTGGCTGTGACGGCCTGCAGCGGGCGGCACCGGTACAGATGCCGATGTCGATGCGCAGGGCGCGTCGGTGTGGTGACCATATGGGGGGCGAGCTGGCCGCCGAGTTGTATCACCGCCTGGTGGTCGCAGGTTGGCTCGAGAGCAGCGACCGACAACCGATGGTCAGCGATGAGGGGCGGGCAGCGCTGGCGCGCATTGGGGTGTATATCGATGCCCTGGCGCCGCGCCAGCAGCGTGGGTGCGTGATCTGCCACTGCAGCGACCAAGGCCCGCATCTGGGCGGTAGCCTTGGGCAGGCATTGCTTACGCTGTTTCTGCAGTCTGGCTGGATACGCGAGCCAGGGGGGACACGGGCCATGCAGATTTCCGCCGAAGGCATTCAGCAGATCAACCGCATTGCCCGGGTCACCACGCTGCAGGTGGGCTGAGCACGCGCAGGCGCGTCAGACCAGACGCGCGTCCAGGCTGTTCTGGGCCAGGCGGCGGGCCTGGTCTTCGGTCATGCCCAGGTGAGTGTGCAAGGCATGGAAGTTCTCGGTGACGTAACCACCGAAGTAGGCCGGGTCATCCGAGTTCACTGTCACCTTCACACCGCGCTCGAGCATGTCGAGGATGTTGTGCTGGCTCATGTGATCGAACACGCAGAGCTTGGTGTTCGACAATGGGCACACGGTGAGGGGAATCTGCTCGTCGATGATGCGCTGCATCAGGCGCTCGTCCTCGATGGCGCGTACACCATGGTCGATGCGCTTGATCTTGAGCAGGTCGAGGGCTTCCCAGATGTACTCGGGTGGGCCTTCTTCGCCGGCGTGGGCAACCGCGACGAAGCCTTCGCTGCGGGCACGGTCGAACACGCGCTGGAACTTGCTGGGCGGGTGGCCCATTTCGGAGCTGTCCAGGCCAACGGCGATGAACGCGTCGCGGAAGGGCAAGGCCTGGTCGAGGGTCTTGTGTGCCTCGTCTTCGCTGAGGTGGCGCAGGAAGCTCAGGATCAGGCCGCTGCTGATGCCCAGTTGCTCACGGCCGTCCTTGAGCGCGTGATTGATGCCGTTGAGCACGACCTCGAACGGGATGCCGCGGTCGGTGTGGGTCTGCGGGTCGAAGAAGGGCTCGGTGTGGATGACGTTCTGTGTCTTGCAGCGCTGCAGGTAGGCCCAGGTCAGGTCATAGAAGTCCTGCTCGGTGCGCAGTACGTCCGCGCCTTGGTAATAGAGGTCGAGGAATTCCTGCAGGTTGTTGAAGGCGTAGGCGCTGCGCAGGGTTTCGACGTCGTTCCAGGGCAGGGCGATCTTGTTGCGCTCGGCCAGGGCGAACAGCAGCTCAGGCTCAAGCGAACCTTCGAGGTGCAGGTGCAGTTCGGCCTTGGGCAGGGCGTTCAACCAGTCATACATGGGGTGGTGATCTCGATCAGGTAACGGTTGCCGCCATTCTACAGGCCCTGGCCAGGCATTGCGCTTGGCCAGGCCGGTGTTGCGCCAACCGGTGATCGGGTTGGACTCACCAGATGAGGGGCTCGCCCTTGTAGTTGATGAAGCGCAGGCCGCCCTTGCCACTCTGGGCCTTGACCTGTTCGAGCATGCCACGGGTACTGGTGAGCACGTCGATCTCGGCGTTCTCGCCACCCATGTCGGTTTTCACCCAGCCCGGGTGCATGGCCAGTACACAGAGGTCAGGGCGCTGCAGGTCGACCACGAAGCTGTTGATCATCGAGTTCAGGGCGGCCTTGCTGGCTTTGTACAGGCACACCTCGCCACCGTCGGGGATGGTCACACTGCCCAGGATCGAGCTCATGAATGCCAGTACGCCGCTGCCTTGGCGTACCTGGCCGGCGAGTCGACGCGCGACGCGGATCGGCGCCACCGCGTTGGTCATGAACAGGGCGCCGATGTCCTCTGGCTGCACCGTCTCCAGGTCTTGTGGCAGGGGGCCCATGACGCCGGCGTTGATGAACACCAGGTCGAACACTTCACCTTGCAGGCGCTGCTTGAGGCCATCGAGCTGGGCAGTGTCGTTCATTTCCAGCTGTTCGATGCGCACCCCAGGAACCTCGCCCAGCGCGCCGGGCTTTTGTGGGTCACGGACCGTGGCGGTGATGTTCCAGCCGTCTTCGTTCAGCCGCTGCACCAAGCCCAGGCCAAGCCCGCGAGAGGCGCCGATGATGAGGGCAGTTCTTGAATTAGCCATGTGAACATTCCTTTATCGGATCAGAAAAGAAACTGAGCATAATGCAGACACGGACCCCATGCCTGTAGAAGACTTGGTTAAAAAACGACCAACGACAGATGGCCGTGTGGCGGCGGGCGCTTGGCTTGTTGGCTAACGGGTTATCCACAGGCTGATCCACAGTAAATGTGTGCAAGCGCGACTGACACCGTTGTGAAATACGCCTGACGCATTGTGGATAACACTTGACAGTTCAGGCGGTTGCGGCTGTCATCAAACGGTGATCAAAATATGCTCAATCCTTTGCAGGCCTTGAGCGGCAAGGGTTACAGCTGAGTGCCCCAAGCTTATCCACAAGCCGGCCCACAGATGTTGTGCGCAACCTTCAGCGTGCTTCGAGCAGAATTCGACCGCGACTGAGGTCTGCCAGTTGCTGTTGCAAAGCCGCCAGGTGGGCTTCGCCAACGGCAATCTGCAGGTCAACGCCATTGGCGGTGAACTGCTCGTCCAGCACCAGGCCATCCACTTCTGCCAGGCGCAGTTTCACCAGCGCCAGTTCGCTGAAGCTGCAACTGCAGGCAAATTCGCTGCGCTGTACCAACAGCCGCTTCGGCGCCTGTTGCAGGCATTTGTTGGCCCCACCGCCATACGCCCGTGCAAGGCCACCGGTACCCAGCTGGATGCCGCCGTACCAACGGATGACCAGCACCACCACCTGGTCGCAGTCCTGCGCCTCGATGGCGGCCAGGATGGGCCGGCCAGCCGTGCCACCCGGTTCGCCATCGTCACTGCTGCGATACTGTGCGCCCAGCTTCCAGGCCCAGCAGTTGTGGGTGGCGGCCAGGTCGCTGTGGCGTTCGATGAAGCTCATCGCCTCGGCGGCACTGGTAATCGGGCCGGCGAGGGTAATGAAGCGGCTCTTGCGGATTTCCTCGCGAAATTCGCAGAGGTCGAGCAGGGTAGAAGGCATATATAGATGTCAGGCGCTCGGCGCGATGCCGCATCCCTTGAGAATGATGTGGATAAGATTGCTGCTCGCGTCTTCCATGTCCTGCTTGGTCAGGCGGCTGCGGCCGGTGACCTGGCAGATCTGGGTAGCGAAGTCGGCATAGTGCTGGGTGCTGCCCCACAGCAGGAAGATCAGGTGCACCGGGTCGACCGGGTCCATCTTGCCCGCGTCGATCCAGGCCTGGAACACCGCGGCGCGGCCACGGAACCATTCGCGGTAGTCGGCGCTGAAGTATTCGCTCAGGCAGGTGCCGCCGCTGATGACCTCCATGGCGAAGATCCGCGAGGCTTGCGGGTTGCGCCGGGAGAACTCCATCTTGGTGCGAATGTACTGGCTCAGCGCTTCACCCGGGTCGTCTTCGACGCTCAAGGCGTTGAAGGTGCTGTCCCACAGCTCGATGATGTTGCTCAATACGGCGATGTACAGGCCGAGCTTGTTGGTGAAGTAGTAATGCAGGTTGGCCTTGGGCAAGCCGGCCTTCAGCGCGATGGTGTTCATGCTGGTGCCCTTGAAACCATGACGGGCGAATTCGTCTTCGGCGGCCTGGATGATGGCCTGTTCGTTCTTCTGGCGGATGCGGCCGGCGGGCTTGCCCGAGGCGGAAAGGCGATGCGCAGGGACTTCTAGGGTCATGGACGATTCCGTACGGGTCTGTGGCAACGGATGTCGGACAAGATTACCTGCCTGCGCGCAAGTGACAAGCATTAGCGGCAGAAGCAGGCATCAGCGTGTCGCAGCCAGGCTTTCAAGGAAGCTTTCCAGTACCAGATTCGGCCTTCGTCCTTTGCGCGTGACCCAGCTCAGGCTCAGATCGTAGAAGCGCTGGGCGGGTTTGAGTGCGCGCAGGCGGCCTTGCTGGACCCAGAACGTGGCGTAATGGTCGGGCAGGTAGCCAATGTAGCGACCCGTGAGGATCAGAAACGCCATGCCTTCGCGGTCAGAGGCACTGGCGGTGCAGTTCAGGGCTTGGTAATGGGCCTGGATATCGGCGGGCAGGCGGAAGGTAGGGGCAATCGCTTCCTGGTCGTTGAGGCGATCGTCGTCGATCTGCTGATCGTCGGCATAGAACAACGGGTGGCCTACGGCGCAGTAGAGCAGTGAGCGTTCGCTGTACAAGGGTTGGTATTCAAGGCCGGAAAGTGGGCTGGTCTGTGGCACCACGCCAACATGCAGGCTGCCGTCGAGCACCCCTTGTTCGACCTGGCTGGGGGCGATCATGCGGATCTGGATACGCACGTCAGGCCCACGGTCCTTCAGTTCGGCCAAGGCATGGGTGATGCGCATGTGCGGCAGGGTCACCAGGTTATCGGTCAGGCCGATGTTGAGTTCGCCCCGCAAGTGCTGATGCAGGCCGTTGACTTCGGTGCGGAAGGTTTCCAGCGCGCTGAGCAACTGCAGTGCCGAATGGTAGACCTCGCGGCCTTCCTCGGTCAGCGAGAAGCCGGCGCGGCCACGCTGGCAGAGGCGCAGGCCGAGGCGCTGCTCGAGGTCGTTCATCTGCTGACTGATGGCGGAACGGCCTATGCCAAGCACGTTCTCCGCCGCCGAGAAGCCGCCGCATTCGACGACGCTTCGGTAGATTTTCAGCAGGCGGATATCGAAATCGCTGACCTGTGCGAGAGGGTCGGGGCGTCGGCTCATAAGTTTAGTCTTACGCTACCTGAAGATTAGAAATGTAGGCTTTTTCAGACTTTATCCGCGTGCGAATTTAGCTGCAACAACATCCATCGTTGCCTAATCGTCTTTCGAGGAACCGCCGATGAACATGCCCGAAACCGCCGCCGTCGGTATCGCCAGCCAGCTGAAGCTGGATGCCCACTGGATGCCCTACACCGCCAACCGCAACTTCCACCGCGACCCGCGCCTGATCGTGGCGGCCGAAGGCAGCTACCTGATCGATGACAAAGGGCGCAGGATCTTCGACGCCCTGTCCGGTCTGTGGACCTGCGGCGCCGGGCATACCCGCAAGGAGATCACCGAGGCGGTCGCACGCCAGATCGGTACCCTGGATTACTCGCCCGCCTTCCAGTTCGGCCACCCGCTGTCGTTCCAGCTGGCCGAGAAGATCACCGAGCTGACCCCTGGTGACCTGAATCATGTGTTCTATACCAACTCCGGTTCCGAGTGCGCCGACACCGCGCTGAAGATGGTCCGCGCCTACTGGCGCCTGAAAGGTCAGGCGTCCAAGACCAAGATCATCGGTCGTGCCCGTGGTTACCACGGCGTGAACATCGCCGGCACCAGCCTGGGCGGCGTCAACGGCAACCGCAAGATGTTCGGCCAACTGCTGGACGTCGATCACCTGCCTCACACCGTGCTGCCAGTCAACGCGTTCTCCAAGGGCATGCCGGAAGAGGGCGGTATCGCCCTGGCCGACGAGATGCTCAAGCTGATCGAGCTGCACGATGCTTCGAACATTGCAGCCGTGATCGTCGAGCCGCTGGCGGGTTCCGCCGGTGTGCTGCCGCCGCCGAAGGGCTACCTGAAGCGCCTTCGCGAAATCTGCACCCAGCACAATATCCTGCTGATCTTCGACGAAGTGATCACCGGTTTCGGCCGCATGGGCGCGATGACCGGCGCCGAGGCCTTCGGTGTGACCCCTGACCTGATGTGCATCGCCAAGCAGGTGACCAACGGCGCCATCCCGATGGGCGCGGTGATCGCCAGCACCGAGATCTACCAGACCTTCATGAATCAGCCGACCCCGGAATACGCCGTCGAATTCCCCCACGGCTATACCTACTCGGCACACCCGGTAGCCTGCGCCGCCGGTATCGCCGCGCTCGACCTGCTGCAGAAGGAAAACCTGGTGCAGTCGGCCGCCGAGCTGGCGCCGCACTTCGAGAAGCTGCTGCACGGCGTCAAGGGCACCAAGAACATCGTCGACATTCGTAACTACGGCCTGGCTGGCGCGATCCAGATCGCTGCCCGTGACGGCGACGCCATCGTCCGTCCGTATGAGGCTGCGATGAAGCTGTGGCAGGCTGGTTTCTACGTACGCTTCGGCGGCGACACCCTGCAGTTCGGCCCAACCTTCAATACCCAGCCGCAGGAACTGGACCGCCTGTTCGACGCGGTCGGTGAAGCCCTGAACAAGATCGACTGATCTTTCCGATTTTGACGCAAGGCGCGCGAGCTGATCGCGCGCTGGCCTCTACCTTCTTTATCTGGAGTTTTGCATGAGCATCGTTCAGCACCTGATCCACGGCGAACTGGTTACCAAGGGTGAGCGCACCGCCGATGTCTTCAACCCGTCCACTGGCCAGGCGGTCCGCAAGGTCGAACTGGCAAGCCGCGCTACCGTGCAGGAAGCGATCGACTCCGCCAAGGCTGCTTTCCCGGCCTGGCGCAACACCCCGCCGGCCAAGCGCGCCCAGGTGATGTTCCGCTTCAAGCAGCTGCTGGAGCAGAACGAAGCCAAGATCTCGCAGATGATCAGCGAAGAGCACGGCAAGACCGTGGAAGACGCTGCCGGCGAACTCAAGCGTGGTATCGAGAACGTCGAATTTGCCTGTGCGGCTCCAGAAGTGCTGAAAGGCGAGTACAGCCGTAACGTCGGTCCGAACATCGATGCCTGGTCGGACTTCCAGCCGCTGGGCGTGGTGGCCGGCATTACCCCGTTCAACTTCCCGGCGATGGTTCCGCTGTGGATGTACCCGCTGGCCATCGCTTGCGGTAACGCGTTCATCTTGAAGCCGTCCGAGCGTGACCCGAGCTCGACCCTGTTCATCGCCCAACTGCTGCTGGAGGCTGGCCTGCCAAAAGGCATCCTCAACGTGGTACACGGCGACAAGGAAGCGGTGGACGCCCTGATCGAGGCGCCGGAAGTGAAGGCACTGAGTTTCGTGGGTTCTACCCCGATCGCCGAATACATCTATGCCGAAGGTACCAAGCGCGGCAAGCGTGTGCAGGCCCTGGGTGGCGCCAAGAACCATGCCGTGCTGATGCCTGATGCCGACCTGGACAACGCCGTCAGTGCACTGATGGGTGCTGCTTACGGTTCGTGCGGCGAGCGTTGCATGGCCATTTCGGTCGCGGTGTGTGTCGGCGACCAGGTTGCCGATGCGCTGATTGCCAAGCTGGAGCCGCAGATCAAGGCGCTGAAGATCGGTGCCGGTACTTCCTGTGGCCTGGACATGGGGCCGCTGGTTACTGCCGCTGCCCGTGACAAAGTGGTTGGCTATATTGATGACGGTGTTGCTGCAGGCGCCAAGCTGGTGGTGGATGGCCGCGGCTTCCGTGTAGCAGGTAATGAAGATGGATACTTCGTCGGTGGCACCCTGTTCGACAAGGTGACTCCAGAGATGCGTATCTATAAAGAAGAGATCTTTGGCCCAGTGCTGTGCGTAGTGCGCGTCAACAGCCTGGAGCAGGCCATGCAACTGATCAACGATCACGAGTACGGTAACGGCACTTGCATCTTCACCCGTGACGGTGAGGCGGCGCGCCTGTTCTGCGATGAGATCGAAGTGGGCATGGTAGGTGTGAACGTGCCGCTGCCGGTGCCGGTGGCTTATCACAGCTTCGGTGGCTGGAAGCGTTCGCTGTTCGGTGACCTGCATGCCTATGGCCCGGATGGTGTGCGCTTCTATACCCGTCGCAAGGCAATTACCCAGCGCTGGCCGCAGCGTGCGAGCCATGAAGCGTCGCAGTTTGCGTTCCCTAGCTTGTAAGGGTGTGAAGTAAAGCGGGGAGGCCGGTAGGCCTCCCCGCTTTGTTTTCAGCGATATTAAGGTTTTTTGAAATTAAGCCTTGACGGGGTTTCGAATCCCCTTATAATGCGCCCCACTTCCAGCGTAGTCGGAACGAGAAACTCCTTGAGATTCAAAGAGTTAATCGAACCAGGTAGTACTGGAAGTGCTTCGATCGAATGATCGA
>NZ_AKJC01000188.1 GCF_000282535.1 Pseudomonas sp. GM84
TGCCGGCGATGAGGCCAGACCTGTTTACTCGCCCGTCGCCACACCGCGCTTTGGATCATTGATCCACTCGCTCCACGACCCGGCATACAACCGACCCAGTGGATACCCCGCCAACGCCAGGGCGAACAGGTTATGGCAGGCCGTTACCCCCGACCCGCAATAGGCGACCAACTGCTCTGGCTCGCGCCCGGCGAGCTTTTCAGCAAAGCGCTGCTTGAGCTGCTCCGGCGCCAGGAAACGCCCCTGGGCGTCCAGGTTGTCGGTAAAGGCTGCACATTGCGCACCCGGAATATGCCCGGCAACCGGGTCGATCGGCTCCACTTCACCGCGAAACCGCGGCAAGGCACGCGCATCGATCAAGGTCAGCTCAGGGCTGTCCAGACGCTTGAGCAGGTGCTCGGCATCGATCAGCAGCTTGGGGTCCGGCTTGCCGTTGAACGAACCCTCACGCTTGACCGGTGCATCGAGGCTCAACGGAAGATGCGCCGCGTGCCAGGCCTTGAGGCCACCCTCGAGAATGGACACGTCACTGCGCTTGCCCAGCCAGACCAACAGCCACCAGGCACGTGCGGCAAAGGCACCAGGGCCATCGTCGTAGAGCACCACCTCGCTGTCGTCGTCCAGCCCCCACTCGCGCAACCGCTCGACCAGACGCTGCGGATCGGGCAGTGGGTGGCGCCCGGTTCGTCCCTTGCTCACCGGCCCGCTCAAATCCCTTTCCAGGTCGGCAAAGTGCGCCCCGGCGATATGCCCCTCGGCATAGCTACGCTGGCCGTAATCCGCATCCTCCAGGGCAAAACGACAATCCAGGATCACCAGTTTGGGCGAGTCCAGACGCTCGGCCAGCTGCTGCGGGGTGATCAATTGCGCAAGGGGCATGACAGTCTCCTGATCGATTGCACGAAGACCCTGGTTACTGTTCCAGGGCCTGGTTGAAGGGAACGTGGAATTCCTGGCACAACGCGTCCACGGCACTGCGCGCGCTATTGGTAACGAAGCCGAGCTCCAGCACCAGCACCTGATAGACGCCGCGCTTGAAGGCTTCTTCACCCAGGTGGGCGGAATGCTCGCGCGTGGTACTGAGAAAACGGACCCAGGACGTCAGCACGATCCAGGCGTTGATGGTCAGCGATTCGATCTGCGCAGGCTCCATGGCCAGGATGCCGGCATCGACGAAACCGCGGTAGATCGCCTGGCCCTGGCGCAGGCAGCGCTCGGAAAAACGCCGGTAGCGGGCGGCGAGTTCGGCGTCGCTGTCCAGCAGGTGCTCCAGATCGCGGTGCAGGAAGCGGTAGTTCCACATCGCCGCCAGCAGCGCCTTGAGGTAGAAGCGCTTGTCTTCCACCGTGGCCACGCGCCCTTGCGGCGGGCGCAGGAAGCTGTCCACCAGTTCTTCGTACTGGCTGAACAGCAGCGCGATGATCGCCTGCTTGTTGGGGAAGTGGTAGTACAGGTTGCCGGGCGACATTTCCATGTGCGCGGCAATGTGGTTGGTACTGACGCTGCGCTCGCCCTGCTGGTTGAACAGCTCCAGGCTGTTCTGCACGATGCGTTCGCGGGTCTTCATGCGCGGGGCCATGCTCAGCTCCCAGTCTGAAGGCTTTCGATAATGGCTCATCTTACGGTGTAACACGCCCCGGGTGCACCGCTCGGTACCGGGAAAAAAGTCGCACCATGGTACGAATTAGAGTATAGGCTCTAGACATTCTCAACCCAGAGGGGATGCCACCGTGACCTCGCCTATCGCCTTGCCTCCTGTGCATTCCGACACCGACCTGGAAGCGACGTTCGCCGCCCAGCGCAAGGCGTTCACCGGCAACCCGATGCCACCGGCGGCGCAACGGCGGCAGTGGCTGAAAAGCTTGCGCGAAGCGTTGCTGGCGGATCAGCAGCAACTGATCGAAGCCGTCGACACGGATTTCTCCGGGCGCAGCGCAGATGAAACCTTGCTGGCCGAGCTGCTGCCTTCTGTACAAGGCATCCGCCATGCCGAACGCCACCTGCGGCGATGGATGCGCCCGGACAGAAGAGCAGTCGGCCTGGCCTTCCAGCCCGCCAGTGCGCGCGTGCTGTACCAGCCGCTGGGGGTGGTGGGCATCATCGTGCCGTGGAACTACCCGTTGTTCCTCGCCATCGGCCCGCTGACCTGCGCCCTGGCCGCGGGCAATCGCGTGATGCTCAAGCTCAGCGAGGCCACGCCGGCCAGTGCCCAGGCGCTGAAGACCTTGCTGGAGCGGGTGTTCCCTGAGGACCTGGTCAGCGTGGTGCTGGGCGAAGTGGCGGTGGGCCAGGCATTCGCCAGGCTGCCCTTCGATCACCTGCTGTTCACCGGCGCCACCAGCGTCGGTCGCCAGGTCATGCTGGCCGCCGCGCAAAACCTGACCCCGGTGACGCTCGAGCTGGGCGGCAAGTCGCCGGCCATCGTTTCGGCCAGCGTACCGCTGGACGCTGCCGCCGAGCGCATCGCCTTCGGCAAGACCCTCAACGCCGGCCAGACCTGCGTGGCCCCCGACTACGTACTGGTGCCACGCGAGCGCCTCGAAGCCTTCAGCGATGCCTACAGCGATGCGGTTCACCGTTTCTACCCGCGTATTGCCGACAATCCCGACTACAGCGCCATCATCAACCCACGGCAGTTGCAGCGCCTGCAGCAGCTGCTGGACGACGCCCGCGCCAAAGGCGCCCGGGTAGTCGACCTGTACCCCGACGAGCCGCGCCAGGGCAGGCGCTTGCCGCCGCACCTGCTGCTGCAGGTGAACGACGACATGCACGTCATGCAGGACGAGATCTTCGGCCCGCTTCTGCCGCTGGTCCCCTACGACAGCCTCGACGATGCGCTGGCCTACATCAACCAGCGCCCGCGCCCCTTGGCGCTGTACTACTTTGGCTACGCCCGTGCCGAGCAGGAACATGTGTTGCAGCACAGCCATTCGGGCGGCGTATGCCTCAACGACACCCTGCTGCATGTGGCCCAGGACGACTTGCCCTTCGGCGGCATCGGCCCTTCCGGCATGGGCCACTACCACGGCCACGAGGGCTTCCTGACCTTCAGCAAGGCCAAGGCAGTGCTTGCCAAGCAGCGCCTGAATGCGGCGCGCCTGATCTACCCACCGTATGGCAAGGCCTTGCAGCGCCTGGTCTACAAACTGTTCATCCGCTGAGTCCTGCGCCATGCATCGCCGCGACTTGCTGCGTTTCAGCCTGGGCGCAAGCGCCTTCCTGGCCACCGCCAGCCTGGTCGGTTGCAGCCCCCAGGCGCCTGCCAGTGGTTATCAGGTACTGCGCGCCGACGACCTGCCACTGCTGCGCGCCATGATCCCGGTGGTGCTCGCCGGGACGGCGGCCAGCGACGTGCTGGTGCTGCACAGCCTCGACCACAAGCTGGCAGCGCTGTCCCCGGAAATGCTCAAGCTCACCCGACAGCTGTTCGATGTGCTCAGCCTGCCCCTGACCCGAGGGCCGTTGACGGGCATATGGGGCGCCTGGGAGCAGGCCGGCGCGGATCAGGTGACGGCGTTTCTGCAGCGTTGGCAGGACAGTTCGCTGAACCTGCTGCGCATGGGCCACGCCTCGCTGCTGCAACTGCTGCAGATGGCCTGGTACGAGCGCCCGGAAGCCTGGGCGGCCTGTGGCTACCCCGGCCCGCCGAAAATCTGAACCACGACAAGAGCCCTGCCAATGCCTGTCATCGACCCGTTTCGCCAAGGCCTCGACCGCGGCTGGATAGCCCGCGACGGCTCACGCCTGGAGCACGACCTCACCCTGCAGGCCGACATTGCCGTGATCGGTAGCGGCGCAGGCGGCGCCACCAGC
The DNA here is from genome assembly GCF_000282535.1 of Pseudomonas sp. GM84. Classification (GTDB taxonomy): domain Bacteria; phylum Pseudomonadota; class Gammaproteobacteria; order Pseudomonadales; family Pseudomonadaceae; genus Aquipseudomonas. Next base: position 3,814 of record NZ_AKJC01000188.1, read on the forward strand.
GCGCAGATCCTCAGCGCTGCAGGGTTCAAGGTGCTGCTGATCGAGGAAGGCCCCCTGAAAACCAGCAGCGACTTCCACCTGCTGGAGAGCGAAGCCTATGCCAGCCTGTATCAGGAAGGCCTGGGCAGGATGAGCAAGGATGGCGCCATCACGATCCTGCAGGGCCGGGCGGTGGGTGGAACGACGCTGGTCAACTGGACTTCGAGCTTTCACACGCCAGCGCAGACCTTGGCCCACTGGGCCACGGCGCACGCTGTGAAAGGCCTGGGCGAAGCTGAAATGCGCCCTTGGTTCGAGCGTATCGAACAAGAGCTGGGCATCAGCCCCTGGGCCATGCCGCCCAACGCCAACAACGATGTGCTGCGCCGCGGTTGCGAGCAGCTCGGCTACCGCTGGGCGGTGATCCCGCGCAATGTGCGGGGTTGCTGGAACCTCGGCTATTGCGGCATGGGCTGCCCGGTCAACGCCAAGCAGTCGATGCTGGTCACGCGCATTCCCGCCCTGCTCGAAAACGGTGGCGAGCTGCTGTACCTGGCGCGTGCCGAGCGCTTCGAGCACGACGGCGAACGCATTGCCCAGTTGCACTGCCAAGCCCTGGATGCCCAAGGAATACAGCCAACGGGGCGAAGCATCAGGGTTCGCGCTCGGCACTACATCCTCGCCGGCGGCGGCATCAACAGCCCCGCCATGCTGCTGCGCTCCAAGGCGCCCGACCCCCACGACCGCCTGGGCAAGCGCACCTTCCTGCACCTGGTGAATTTCAGCGCGGCACGCTTCGACGAACGTATCGACCCCTTCCATGGCGCCCCGCAATCCATCTACAGCGACCACTTCCAGTGGCAGGACGGCGTCGACGGCGCAGTGGGCTACAAGTTGGAAGTGCCGCCCCTGCACCCGGCCCTGGCCAGCACCTTGCTCGGCGGCCATGGCACCGACAATGCCCGGCGCATGGCTGAACTGCCGCACACCCACGTCATGCTCGCGCTGCTGCGGGACGGTTTCCACCCGCAAAGCCCTGGTGGCACGGTGGCGTTGCGTGGCGATGGTTCCCCGGTGCTCGACTACCCGGTCAGCGACTACCTGCGCGATGGCCTGCGCCGGGCCTACCGCAGCATGGCGCAGATCCAGTTCGCCGCGGGCGCCACCCACGTTACCCCGCTGCACAGCGATGCCCGCGCCACGACCGACCTGGCGCAGACGCTAGGCATGATCGACGGCTTGGACCTGGATCTGTTCCGTACACGCCTGGGCAGCGCCCATGTCATGGGCGGCTGCGCCATGGGCGAAGACCCGCGCCAGGCGGTGTGCGACAGCCTGGGCCGCCATCATCAGCTGGAAAACCTGTCGATTCATGACGGTTCGCTGTTCCCCACCAGCATCGGCGCCAACCCTCAATTGTCGGTGTACGCACTGAGCGCAAAGCTCAGCGAAGCCCTGGTCGCCCGCCTGGCACACAGTGCATGACAACGAATACGGCCCCTGTCTATAGTGCCATCAGCCGGCCGGATGACTTGGCCGGGCGCAATCGCTGCGCTACCATCCGACTCCCCAACGCACTCCAGCCAGGATGACGCGATGAACCGAGTGTTGTACCCGGGTACTTTCGACCCCATTACCAAAGGCCATGGCGACCTGGTCGAACGCGCCTCGCGGCTTTTCGACCACGTGATCATCGCGGTGGCGGCCAGCCCGAAGAAAAACCCCCTGTTCCCCCTGGAGCAGCGGGTGGCGCTGGCCCGTGAGGTCACCCAGCACCTGCCCAATGTCGAAGTCATCGGCTTCTCTTCGCTGCTGGCGCACTTCGCCAAGGAACAGGGCGCCAACGTCTTCCTGCGGGGCCTGCGCGCGGTTTCGGACTTCGAGTACGAATTCCAGCTGGCGAACATGAACCGGCAACTGGCGCCCGACGTCGAGAGCCTGTTCCTCACCCCTTCGGAGCGGTATTCGTTCATTTCCTCGACGTTAGTGCGGGAAATCGCCGCGCTGGGCGGTGATATCAGCAAGTTCGTCCACCCGATCGTGGCCGAGGCATTGACCGAACGGTTCAAGAAGTAAGCCCAAGCGCCTGATTATCGCGCCCGCGTGCACTGCGGGCGCGAATGCGGCACAATTGTGCCCATTGCGTTGAACATGCCCGGGCGCAGAGCCCCGGCCGGAGTCCCCATGTCCCTGATCATCACCGACGATTGCATCAACTGCGACGTCTGCGAACCCGAGTGCCCGAACGAGGCCATCTCCCAAGGCGAAGAGATCTACGTGATCGACCCGAACCTGTGCACTCAGTGCGTGGGTCACTACGATGAGCCGCAGTGCCAGCAGGTCTGCCCGGTCGACTGCATCCCGCTGGATGAAGCGCACCCGGAAACCGAAGATGAGCTGATGGCCAAGTATCGCCGCATCACTGGCAAGGCCTGATTTCAGCAGTGCCCCCTATCGCCGGCAAGCCGGCTCCCACAGAGTACTGTGTGCTCTTTTGTGGGAGCCGGCTTGCCGGCGATTGGGCCTTGAGATTCAGCGCTGGCAGCGCGGGCAGTACACGCTCGCCCGCTGCCCCAGCTTCACCTCGCGCAATGTCGTGCCGCACAGCTTGCACGGCATCCCGCCGCGCCCATAGACGAACAGCTCCTGCTGGAAGTATCCCGGCTGCCCATCACCGCCAATGAAATCGCGCAGGGTGGTCCCGCCCTGTTCAATGGCCGCCGCCAGCACGCGCTTGATCTCGATGGCCAGCTTCAGATAGCGCGCCCTCGAAATCCCGCCCGCTTCCCGCCGGGGGTCGATACCCGCGGCGAACAGCGCTTCGGTCGCGTAAATGTTGCCCACCCCCACCACCACCGCGTTGTCCATGATGAACGGCTTGACCGCCATCGACCGCCCGCGTGACAGCTGGAACAGGCGCTCGCCGTCGAACAGGTCGGTCAGCGGCTCTGGCCCCAGGCGCAGCAGCAGCTCATGGTTCAGCGGGTCGAGGCTCCAGAGCATGGCACCGAAACGCCGCGGGTCGGTGTAGCGCAGCATCAGCCCCGACTCCAGCTCGATATCGACATGCTCGTGCTTGCCTGCCGGCAGCCCGACCTCGACCAGCCGCAAGTTGCCCGACATGCCCAGGTGGCTGATCAGCGTGCCCACCTCGGCATTGATCAGCAGGTACTTGGCACGCCGCTCGACGCTGACGATACGTTGCCCGGACAGTCGCACGTCCAGGTCCTCGGGAATCGGCCAGCGCAGGCGCCGGTCACGCACCACCACGCGGCTGACACGCTGGCCTTGCAGATGTGGCGCAATACCGCGCCGGGTCGTCTCGACTTCGGGTAGTTCTGGCATGGATCAGTGCCCGCCCAGCTCGCGAATGGTCTGTTTGAGGTTCTCGAAGTCGTACTCCGACAAGCCGATGTAGTCCAGTACCAGCGGGCCGACCGCATGCCACTCGTGGTCGACGGCCTGGTTGCCCAGCACCCGGTAGGAAGCGCAGATGTGCTCGGCCATCTTCAGTACCGCCAGCAGGTTCTTCAGCTGGTTCTGGGTATTGCGCGACGACTCCTCGCGGAACACGGCCAGCGCGTTGTGGTGGTTGGCGATGGCCGCGCTGATGTGCTCCGGCAGTCGCCACGACTTGGCCGTGAAGTAGCCGACTACCGAGTGGTTGGTGTTGAAAGTGCGGTTTTCGGTATCGACCACCCGGGTTTCTGCGCTGGCGCTGGCATAGGCCTCTTCCAGCACCTGCATGTAATTGGGGAAGCGCTTGAGCATCAGCGGCACGCCGCAATCATGGAACAGCCCAAGGGTGTAGGCCTCGTCTGCCGCCTGGATGCCCGTGCGCTTGGCCAGGGTCAGGCAGGTCATGGCCACGTCCTGGGCGGTGTCCCAGAAACGGTTGAGGGTGACGATGGTCTCGTCGCTCATCTCGCCCTTGATCGACTGGGCGTTGATCAGGTTGATGATGGAGCGGCTACCCAGCAAATTGACTGCACGCTGGATCGACCCAATCTTGTTGGCCAGGCCGAAGTGCGCCGAGTTGACCAGCTTGAGCAAGGCGCCAGACAGGCCGGGGTCCTGGGAAATCAGCTTGGCGATGGTGTCCAGGTCCGGGTCGGGCATGTACTGCTCGAACTGCAGGTCGACCATGATCTGCGGTTGCGGCGGAATGGTGATGCCTTGCAAGGCTTGCTGGATCTGTTCGGCGCTGAGTTCTTGGGACATGCGTGCACACTCGTTGAGGACGGAGGATTCTAGCACTGGATCGCGTCTAGGCCGCCCCCTTCACAGGACAAGTCCCCCCCTTGCTCAAGAGAGCGGTTGCCCCTGTGGGAGCCGGCTTGCCGGCGATGAAGCCCGCACTTTGTCGTGCCCCGCCCCGATTCCAGGGCCAACCGGTTATACTCCCGCTCTTTTTTCCCGGAGCGACGTCATGTCCCTGCCCAGCCTTCGCCTCAAAGCCAATGCCGACCGCCGCCTGCGCGCCGGCCACCTGTGGGTCTACAGCAACGAAGTCGACGTCGCCGCGACCCCGCTGCAAGGCCTTCAGGCCGGCCAGCAGGCGATCCTCGAGGCAGCCAATGGCAAGCCGTTGGGCATCGTGGCGCTGAGCCCGAACAACCTGATCTGCGCCCGCCTGCTGTCGCGTGACATCAAGCTGCCGCTGGACAAGTCGTTGCTGGTGCACCGCCTCAACGTCGCCCTGTCCCTGCGCCAGCGCCTGTTCGACCAGCCGTGCTACCGGCTGGTCTACGGCGACTCCGACCTGCTGCCAGGCCTGGTGGTCGACCGCTTCTTCGATATCCTCGTGGTACAGCTGGCCTCGGCCACCATGGAACAGCACAAGGATGACGTGATCGCCGCCCTGGTTCAGGTGATCAAGCCAAGCGGCATCCTGTTCAAGAACGATTCTGCCGCCCGTGACGCCGAAGGCCTGCAGCGCTACGTCGAAACCGTCTACGGCGAAGTACCCGACTGGGTCGCGCTGGAAGAGAACGGCGTCAAGTTCGAAGCGCCGGTCCGCGAAGGTCAGAAAACCGGCTGGTTCTACGACCACCGCATGAACCGCGCGCGCCTGGCACCCTATGTCAAAGGCAAGCGTGTGCTCGACCTGTTCAGCTACATCGGTGGCTGGGGTGTGCAGGCAGGCGCATTCGGCGCCAGCGAAGTGTTCTGTGTCGATGCCTCGGGCTTTGCCCTGGATGGCGTCGAGCGTAACGCCGCACTCAATGGCATCAGCGAAAAAGTGACCTGCATCGAAGGTGACGTGTTCGAAGCCCTGCGCGAGCTGAAAGCTGCCGAAGAGCGTTTCGACGTGATCATTGCCGACCCACCCGCCTTCATCAAGCGCAAGAAAGACCTGAAAAACGGCGAAGCGGCCTACCGCCGCCTCAACGAACAGGCCATGCGCATGTTGAACAAGGACGGCATCCTGGTCAGCGCCTCGTGCTCGATGCACCTGCCTGAAGACGACCTGAACAACATCCTGCTGACCAGCGCCCGTCACCTGGACCGCAACCTGCAACTGCTCGAGCGCGGCGGCCAGGGCCCGGACCACCCGGTGCACCCGGCAATTGCCGAAACCCGCTACATCAAGAGCATTACCTGCCGTTTGCTGCCTAACAGCTGATTGGCAAACGCATAGAAATGGGGCCGCATTGCGGCCCCATTTTCATTTCAGATATCCAGCACGTACGAAGCGATCCCGAAGTACACCAGCACCCCCGCCGCATCGGCGATGGAGGTGACCAGCGGCCCACTGGCAGTCGCTGGATCAAGCTTGAGCCTGGTGAACATGAAGGGCAGGCTCATGCCGATCAGGCTGCCCAGCAACACGATCACCAGCATGCTGCTGGCAACGATCAGGGCGATCTCCGGCCCGCCTCGCAGCGCCCCGAGCGATGCAACCGCCAGTGCCATGGTGCCACCGAGCGCCAACGCGACCCCGCACTCCCTTCCCAGCATGCGCAGCCAGTCACGCATGACCACTTCGCCCGTCGCCAGGCCGCGCACCATCAAGGTTGCCGATTGCGCCCCGGCATTGCCACCGCTGTCCACCAGCAACGGCAGGAAGAACACCAGCACGATATGCGCGGCAATGGTTTCTTCGAACGCCGCAATGCCCGCCCCCGAGAACAGGTTGACGAACACCAGCAGCACCAGCCACAGCACGCGCTTGCGGTACAGCAGGCTGACCGTGGCATCACGCAGGTTGCCGACATGGTTGGTAATCGAGGCGCCCTTGTGGAAATCCTCGGTGGCTTCATCCACCACCACGTCGAGCGCCTCGTCGCAGGTGACGATGCCCACCAGGCGCCCGACCTCGTCCAGTACCGGCACGGCCAGCAGGTCATGCTCGCGGATCTTGCGCGCGACCTCTTCCTGGCGGGTACTGGAACAGACGCAGATGACATTGCGCACCATGATGCGCTCGATGGGCTCGTCCGGCGCCGCCAGGATCAGCTCGCGCAAGGACAGCGTCCCCAGCAGGTTGCGCTGCCCGTCGAGCACGTAGGACTGGTAGATGGTTTCGGCATCCGCCGCTTCCCGGCGCAGCATGTCGATGGCCTGGCTGGCGGTAAGGCCGGCGTCGAGGCTTGAGTACTCACTGGTCATCAAGCTGCCAGCCGTGCCTTCGCCGTAGCCGTCCGGGTGCAGGAAATCATCGCGCCGGGCCTGGGCAGCCTGGCGCAGGGTGAGCGGGGTATCACGGAATTCGCAAGTGTGTTGCATGAGGTTCTCCAGGCGCCGACGCAGGCGCCCACAGACCTCAGTCACATGGACTCAAGCCCTCGGCAGCCCTGGCGGCGGCGCGCTCAGTGCCAATTTGCAGGTTCTGTGTGAACCGAAACTGGGAAGGTCCATTAAGGTCGTGTCTCGTGAAGCCGCACATGCGGCGCGGCGGATATTAAGAAGCTTCGGAGGGTGTTGTCAGCCCTGCTGGGTGTATTTCGGAAGCGTCCTACAACAACCGGCCATTCGTGCAAAACCACCGCCCAGACACATCGCCATTCCCTCGCCGCGCCAGCGGTGTAGAATCGGCCTATTCATCGCCAGTCATCCCCCGGCGGGTTTATGAGCTCTGGCCAAGCATGCGGCGATCCCGTAGTGTCTTCGGCCCCCATCCGTGCCAGTGGCAACCGGCCTGCGGTGCAAAGGACAAGAGAAGCTCACTTCCCTTTTTGTGACCTGATTTACCGCCAGGAGCGCTTCATGCCTGATTATCGTTCCAAGACCTCCACCCACGGCCGCAACATGGCCGGTGCCCGTGCCCTGTGGCGCGCCACCGGGATGAAGGACGAAGATTTCAAGAAACCGATCATCGCCATCGCCAACTCGTTCACCCAGTTCGTCCCAGGTCATGTGCACCTGAAGGACCTGGGCCAGCTGGTTGCCCGCGAGATCGAACGCGCCGGTGGCGTGGCCAAGGAGTTCAACACCATCGCGGTCGACGACGGCATCGCCATGGGCCATGACGGCATGCTCTATTCCCTGCCGAGCCGCGAGATCATCGCCGACGCCGTCGAGTACATGGTCAACGCCCACTGTGCCGACGCCATCGTCTGCATCTCCAACTGCGACAAGATCACCCCCGGCATGCTGATGGCCGCCCTGCGCCTGAACATCCCGGTGATCTTCGTTTCCGGCGGCCCGATGGAAGCCGGCAAGACCAAGCTTGCCAGCCACGGCCTGGACCTGGTCGACGCCATGGTCATCGCCGCCGACTCCACGGCCTCCGACGAGAAGGTTGCCGAGTACGAGCGCAGCGCCTGCCCGACCTGCGGTTCCTGCTCCGGCATGTTCACCGCCAACTCGATGAACTGCCTGACCGAAGCCCTGGGCCTGGCCCTGCCGGGCAACGGCTCGACCCTGGCGACCCACGCCGACCGCGAGCAGCTGTTCCTCACCGCTGGCCGCACCATCGTCGAGCTGTGCAAGCGCTACTACGGCGACAACGATGAGTCGGTGCTGCCGCGCAGCATCGCCAACTTCAAGGCGTTCGAGAACGCCATGATGCTCGACATCGCCATGGGCGGTTCGACCAACACCATCCTGCACCTGCTGGCCGCCGCCCAGGAAGGCGAGGTCGACTTCGACCTGCGCGACATCGATCGCCTGTCGCGCAAGGTGCCGCAGCTGTGCAAGGTGGCGCCGAACATCCAGAAGTACCACATGGAGGACGTCCACCGCGCCGGTGGCATCTTCAGCATCCTCGGCTCGCTGGCCCGTGGCGGCCTGCTGCACACCGACCTGCCGACCGTGCACAGCCGCAGCATGGAAGAAGCCATCGCCAAGTGGGACATCACCCAGACCGATGACGAAGCGGTGCACACCTTCTTCAAGGCCGGCCCGGCCGGTATCCCGACCCAGACCGCGTTCAGCCAGTCGACCCGTTGGGAAACCCTCGACGACGACCGCGAGAACGGCTGCATCCGCAGTTTCGAGCACGCCTACTCGCAAGAAGGCGGCCTGGCCGTGCTGTACGGCAACATCGCGCTCGACGGTTGCGTGGTGAAGACCGCCGGTGTCGACGAGTCGATCCACGTGTTCGAAGGCAACGCGAAGATCTTCGAAAGCCAGGACAGCGCCGTGCGCGGCATCCTGGCCGATGAAGTGAAGGCCGGCGATATCGTCATCATCCGTTACGAAGGCCCGAAAGGCGGCCCGGGCATGCAAGAGATGCTCTACCCGACTTCGTACCTGAAATCCAAGGGCCTGGGTAAAGCCTGCGCCCTGCTCACCGACGGTCGCTTCTCGGGCGGTACCTCGGGCCTGTCGATCGGCCACGCCTCGCCGGAAGCCGCCGCTGGCGGCGCCATCGGCCTGGTGCGCGACGGCGACAAGGTGTTGATCGACATCCCTAACCGTTCGATCAACCTGCAGGTCAGCGATGAAGAGCTGGCCGCGCGTCGCGTGGAGCAGGACAAGAAGGGCTGGAAGCCGGTCGAAGTGCGCCCGCGCAAGGTGACCACCGCACTGAAGGCCTACGCCCTGCTGGCGACCAGCGCCGACAAGGGGGCTGTGCGTAACAAGGCGATGCTGGAAGGGCTGTGAGGCCTTGATGGTGTGAAACAAGAAAACCGGCGCCCTGAGCGCCGGTTTTTTTATGTCTGTACCGGCCCATTCGCGGGACAAGCCCGCTCCCACAGATACACCACAGTACTTGAAGGCTGTGGCGTACTTGTGGGAGCGGGCTTGTCCCGCGAAAGGGCCGGCAAGGGCAACCCGAATTCCTACTGAATCTGCTCGGGCGTCACGATCACCCAGTTCTTGTCCGCCGTCACCGGCAACCCTTCCTTGGCCTGCGCCGCCGCCTGCTTGGAGATCATCCCATTCAGCTGGTCCATGTACTTGGCCTTGCGATTTATCCACAGATGGATGCCACCCTTGTCCACATCCACCCCATGGAACTGCATGTAGCCATCACTGGTCGGCGTATCCCCACCCACCAGTACCGGTTTCTTCCATTCATCGATATAGGTGAGGATCGCCGCTTGCTTGCCGGCCATCCAGGTAGCGGGTGTCCACAGGTAGGGCGTCATCTCCAGGCTGTCGTTGGCCTTGGCATCGTATTTACCCTCGGTGATCTGCTTGCGCGCCGTGGTCAGCTGGCCGCTGGCACGGTCCTTGAGCAGCAGGCTGACGCCAATCACATTCTCGGGTTTCACGTTGTAGCCGTACTTGGGGTCAGAGGCGACCATCCGCACCAGCTCCTCCGAAGCCGCCGAGATCACGTAGACCTCGATGCCGTTCTCCATCAGCTTGTTGTACAGCTCGGCCTGGCCGGTGAAGACCTTGGGCGGCTGCACCTCGATGGTCTTGACCTGATCGCCCTCGAAATAGGTGCTGGGGACTGGCTTGCCCGAGGCCATCAGCTCATCGACCTGGGCCTTCAGTTCCTTGAGGGTGAAGCCGGAAAACACCTGGGCCACCCACGGGTAGCAGACCATGTCGTCGACTTCGCACAGGCGATAGTAATAACTGAACAGGCTTTCCTTGTGCGTGGCGGTGTCCTTGAACGGCATCAGCTTGAGCGAGGGGTCGAGCTTGTCACGGGTCAGCAGCCCCTTGTTCTCCATGAACGGCAGCAGCGCTTCTTCGAGGTCAAAACGGTAGCTGGTGTTGTCCATGTCGAATACCGCGTAGTTACCTTTGTTGGCATTGGCGGCAATCATGGCATCGAGCTGCTTGGCCGCTTCCGCTGGCCAATGCTTGAGCTCGGTGGCCCAGCTTTCGACACTGAACAGCAAGGACAAACCAAGGGCCAAGGCTTTCGGAGCGAACTTCATGTGCGGATCTCCTGAAATAATCCCGGAAAAACTAGTCCAGGAATGCCTGCCCGGCGCCCCTCACAACGACCTTTGTGCAGCCGTAAACGCCGTGTTTATTGCTATTTGCGACAAACCGTTATTCCATTAGCGACTAAGCAAATTACTTTTGGGTATAAATTCGTTTGTTTTCAGGCTGTTAGCATTTCCGTTCGCAATCGCTCACAGAGGCGATGCCTCTTCTGCTTTTTCCTGGAGCTTCAATGAACCTGCCGTTGTCTCTCAACCTGCTGGCGTTCCTGGCCTTGCTGCTGGGCCTGGCGCAAACCCGCCGTACCGACTGGAGCCTGGCCAAGAAGGTCTTGCTCGGCCTGGTGCTGGGCGTGGTGTTCGGCCTGGTGCTGCACACGATCTACGGTGCTGGCCATCCGGTACTGAAAGCCACCATCGCTTGGCTCGATCTGGTCGGCAACGGCTACGTCGGCCTGCTGCAGATGATCGTCATGCCGCTGATCTTCGCCTCGATCCTCAGCGCCGTGGCCCGCCTGCACAACGCTTCGTCGCTGGGACGCATCAGCGTGCTGAGCATCGGCACGCTGCTGCTGACCACCGCCATCGCCGCGCTGATCGGCGTGGCCTTGACCAACCTGTTCGGCCTGAGCGCCGAAGGGCTGGTAGCCGGCGTACAGGAGAGCGCACGCCTGCAGGCCATCCACAGTGACTATGCCGGCAAGGTCGCCGACCTCAACATCCCGCAGCTGCTGCTGTCGTTCGTGCCCAGCAACCCGGTGGGCGACCTGGCACGGGCCAAGCCGACCTCGATCATCAGCGTGGTGATCTTCGCCGTGTTCGTGGGCCTGGCCGCACTGCAACTGATCAAGGACGACGCCGAGAAAGGCGGACGTGCGCTGTCGGCCATCGACACCCTGCAAGCCTGGGTGATGCGCCTGGTGCGCCTGGTGATGAAGCTGACCCCTTACGGCGTGCTGGCGCTGATGACCAAAGTGGTGGCCAGCTCCAACTTCGACGACATCCTCAAGCTGGGCAGCTTCGTGGTGGTGTCGTACATCGGTCTGGGCCTGATGTTCGTGGTGCACGGCATCATCCTCGCCATCACCGGCGTCAGCCCGCTGCGCTTCTTCCGCAAGGTCTGGCCGGTGCTGACCTTCGCCTTCACCAGCCGCTCCAGCGCAGCGAGCATCCCGCTGAACATCGAGGCGCAGACACGCCGCCTGGGTGTGCCGCAATCGATCGCCAGCTTCAGTGCCTCGTTCGGTGCGACCATCGGCCAGAACGGCTGTGCCGGCCTGTACCCGGCGATGTTGGCGGTGATGGTGGCGCCTGCGGTGGGTATCGATACCTTCGACCCACTGTGGATCGCGACCCTGGTGGCGATCGTCACCCTGAGTTCGGCCGGTGTCGCGGGTGTGGGTGGCGGGGCCACCTTCGCTGCGCTGATCGTGCTGCCGGCCATGGGCTTGCCGGTTGAACTGGTGGCGCTGCTGATCTCGGTGGAGCCGCTGATCGACATGGGGCGCACGGCGTTGAACGTGAATGGGTCGATGACGGCGGGTGTGGTGACTAGCCAGCTGTTGAAAGAGACCGACAAGGGCGTGCTGGCCGATGACGAGCATGCCGAGTTGAGCCATTCCTGAGATTGCGTGGGGCTGCTTTGCAGCCCAATCGCCG
>NZ_AKJC01000189.1 GCF_000282535.1 Pseudomonas sp. GM84
CCGCCAGCCGCAGCTGCCGGCTGTATTTTCAGAATGTGTGGGAGACCGCGAAGATCAGGCGGCCATCGTTGCGTAGGTATTCGCCGTCGTTGTAGAAACGCCCGGACAGGTCGGTATCGACCCAGCTCAGCTTGGTATTGATTGGACCGAAGCTGCGTTTGAGAGCAACTTCCCAGTTGGTGTATTCGTGGCCGCCTGTCTCGTCGCGACGACGGTAGTAATCACCATAGGCGTGACCGACCATGAAGGTCAGGTCCAACGCCAATGGCAGATTGAAGGTGTAGTCAGCGGCAACGTAGCGCGAGGCCCGCGACGTACTGATCAGGTCGGGGGTGTAGTAGTAATAGGTGTTGAAATTGCCGTAGCCGAGGCTGAGACCGAGTTCTGTGTAATTAATGTTGTAGTTCGTCGATGGGAAGGTGTAGTAATACCCGATGACGCCATAACGCACACCATTCTCCAGCTGGCCGTTATAGCCGCCATAGAAGTCCCATTCGATATTCGCACCGTCATCATAGGGGTCACCGCTTTCAAAACTGTCGGTGCTCGATATCCAGGTACCGACGAAGGCGCCACTATCGCCTGCCCAATCCAGACTAAGGCTCAAGGCAGGTTTGTTGCCGGAGTAACCAATGCCCCGGGTCTGGTATTCCGTCGTCAGCGCCAGGGTGCTGGACACTCCAGCATTGGCGGCGCTGCCCCATCCGAGGATGCCCAGCAGTACAAGAAAAATGCGAATCAAGGAATCTGCTCCTGAACTTCTTGAGGTTGTTATTTGCGTTTCGGTTGGCAGAAGAACTGTCGTTGTAGCCAAATCGCGGGCATGGCTTCGCCCGCCGGGGACACGCCCGGAAAATACGGTCAGGGTCAATGGATCAGGGTGCTGGGTGTGAGGACGCAGTCAACGGCACGGGGGCGAAGCGATAGAGCACCAGGTAGGCGACCAATGCCACCAGCAGCGAGTCCACAGTGGGTTGCGACGTCAGGGTCCATCCTTCGAACGAAGTCATCCATGCAACGCCACTCGCCAGCGCCCAGCTAAACAGCGCGGGCCAGCCGAATGGCCGCGAACGGGCCAGTTCAGCAAGAGCGTAGTGCTGCCGGCGAACCACGAAGAAGTCGGCTACATAGATGCTCGCCAGCGGTGGAATCAGGATGCTGAGGGTCAGAATGAAGTCGAGGAAGTGACTCATGAAGCCACCTACCGCAAGCACCGTCGCGACAAGGCTACCGGCCAGGGTGAGTTTCCAGTTTGCGGCGCGGCTGACCGTCGCAAGGGTAAGGGTCGCCGAATAGAGGTTGGCCGTATTGGTGATCCAGGTGGAGAACATCAGTACCGCCAAAGCCGGTAACAGAACGCCCAACACCGCCATCACCTGCATGATCTCCGCTTGGCCGGTGATGATCGACAACACCCCGCCAACGCCCAGCACGAAAGGAAAACCCAACGCCATGCCGAGAACGGCGATCAGCGCGTCCTTCTGGGTACGGGCATAGCGGGTGAAGTCTGGCATCAGCACCGGCGTCAGGATCACCATGCCGATGGTGCTGGCGATCACCAGCGACAGGCTGTCACCCGAACCTGCAAAGCCTGCCAGTTGTCCGGGCACAGTGCGCTGCAAACCCAGGTAGAGGGCGAACAGCATGAACGCGGCCATGAGCGGCACCGACCAGACCGACAGGCGGTCCAACCCACGCAGGCCATAAATGGCCATCAGTGTCATCAGGCCGCTGCCCCAGATACAGTGCACCCAGGCCGGCGTGTCTATGCCCCAGGCGCTATGCAAGGCACTGGCCACGGTACTGCCAAAGATATCCGCTGTGGCCGCATAGAACCCAAGCAGGGTCACCGCCATGATCAGGTTGATCAGTCTTGCGCCGTGCCGGCCAAAGGAAAATTGCAGCACCATGTAGGTGCTGAGCCGGGTTCGAACTCCTACCAGCGCGGTCAACGCACAGAGTACCCCGAGCAATCCGCACACCCCGATGAATACCCATAGAGCGGCGCTGAAGCCCACCTTCTGCGTCACATCCGAGCCCAGCCAGAACACCGGCAGGGTCATGCCGATGCCCAGGGTGATCAGCGCCAGCCCTACCCCGGAGACCGTTTCGGACTGCGGCACTGGCCGTCGATCGTAGCCATCGGGAATCACTTCTTCATTACTGCTCATGTTCGCCTCTAGACCGGCTGTGGCCCTGCCCCGGGCAATGGCCCGGGATGAACCGATTATTGGAATTGTGTCAGGCGCTCGCGAACGCAGGAAACATGTTGCCAGCCCGGTGAAACGCTAACTGCGCTTTTGCCGGGCCGTGGAAAAACAATCGACGGTTATTTTCCCTCAAACTGCAAATTGTTCACGTTGGTATGCCGCACCAGCCAAGCGGCCACGTCCGGCTCCAGCAGCGGCGCCAAGGTGAGACAAACGCGGCTGTGGTAGTCATCCAACCACTGGGCCTCGTCCTCACTGAGCAATGCCCGGTCGATCAATTCGATGGACAGCGGCACCAACGTCAATGCCCGGAATGCCAAGAATCCCGGGTGGCTTTCGCACTCGACCACTTCGTAGAGGTTCTCGATGCGAATACCCAGTTCACCGTCCAGGTAAACCCCGGGTTCGATGGAGGTGACCATGCCCACCTGCAAAGGTACTTCGCTGGCATGGGGTGCAATGCGCTGCGGACCTTCGTGGACGTGCAGGTAACTGCCAACGCCGTGCCCGGTGCCGTGGGCGTAATCCAATCCCTCCCGCCATAGAGCTTGGCGCGCCACGCTGTCCAATCGCTGACCGCTGGTGCCGGCAGGGAAGATGCAACTCGCCAGCGCGATATGGGCCTTCAGTACGGTGCTGTACAGGTAACGCTGGCGCCCGGTGGGCGGGCTGCAAGCCAGTACCCGAGTTATGTCGGTAGTGCCTTGTGGGTACTGACCACCGGAATCGATCAGCAGCAGGTCGCCCCAGGCGATCTTTGCTGCTTTTCCAGGCTTCGGAAGGTAGTGCGGTTGCGCGCCATTGGCGCCGCTCGCAGCAATGGTGTCGAAACTCACGCCACGGTAGTCGTCATGCAGGGAGCGCCAGCGCTCCAGGGACTCCACCACTGACAATTCACTCTGCCCACGAAACCGATCACAGTGTTCATAGAACCCATGCAGGAACCGGCACAGCGCCACGCCATCGATACGATGAGCCTCCTGGCTGCCCCGCAACTCTGCGGGCTGCTTGCATGCACGCCGCAACAGCAACGGATTGGCCACCTCATGAATGCTGCAGTCTGCCAGCTGGAACTGGCGATACACCGCAGCTGTGCAGGATTGGCGATCGATCCAGACAGATTGCCCACGCAACTCGGCAATAGCGCAATACAGTGCCTGTGGCGGACACACACTGACTGATGACGGCAACCACCCCTCGGGAAGCTGCAAGCGTTCGTGATCAATGAACCACTGAAGGCGGCCGCTGACATCGAGCAGGCCGCAACTGAATGGCAAAGGCGCGATGGATATATCCTGCCCACGCACGTTGAGCAGCCAGGCAAGCATGTCCGGTGCGGGCAACCACAAGGCATCACAGCCTGCGTCGCGCAGCTGTGAGGTTAACCCGGCGAGCTTTTCCGTACTGGATATCCCCGCGTAGTCGAGCGCCCATGGCAACACCGGGCTGCGTGGCGTGTCGGGGCGATAACGCCAGCAGCAATCCACGGGATTGTCGAGCGTCTCGCTCCACGTAATGCCTACCTGTCGAGCCATTGCCTGCAAACGATCGCACGCCTCGACACTGTGCAGGCGCGCATCACAGGCCAGCGTCCCGCCATCAGGCAAACACGTGCGCAACCAGCCGAACAACTCAGCGTCGTCCAGCGCCAGGATATCCAGATGCCGCCCGCACTCCAGCCGGGCCTGCTCGGTATAGCGACCATCGACCAGCAAGGCCGCCCGGGTTGCAGTCACCAGCGCCAATCCGACGCTGCCAGTGAACCCGGTCAACCAGTGCAAGCGCTCATCCGCGGGAGCCAGGTCTTCATTGAGATAGCCATCGCTTCTGGGCACCAGAAAGGCATCGATGCGCCGACAGGCCAGCTCCTTGCGCAGCGATTCGAGACGCTCCATCACAAGCCTCGCGGCTGGCGATACGCCCGCAGAATGCGAATCTCTTCCTCGGGCTCCAGGTACTCCTGTGCTCCGGCACGGCCCCAGATCGCCTCAACCACTGCCATCCCTGCGCATACTTGGCCGAAAGCGGCGAAGCCCAGGCCATCAGGATGACGCGCGCCACCATAGTCAAAGTGCGGCTGATCACTGATGCAGACGAAGAAATCCCCTTCGGCGCTGTCGGCTGCCTCTCGCCCCAGGGAAAGGGTGCCATGGCGATGACTGAGACCGGTCTGTCGTGTGGTTTCGAGGGCGATCATCGGCAGGTTGCTGGGTGCCAGGGGTCGTGTGCCGCCATGGATCACACTGATCCGCACGGGGTCCTCAGCGTCCTGGTTGTCGGGATTCACGATGCGAAAGATGCTGCTGCCGTCATAGCGGCCGCTGTCGACGTAAGCCAGGAAGTTAGCCGTGGTCAAGGGCGCTTTTTGCTCGAAGAGTTCGACGGTGAAGGCGCCCAGGGCCGTTTCCAGGGTGACGAAAACTGAGTCGGACATCGCGGTTCTCCATTGAAAAGAAACCGCTATTTTCCGCAACAGTGACGGTGCAAAAGGTCGAGTTAGCGCCAATGGACGGCAGTTGCTGCGGCATCGCTACGCCTTTAGCGCAGATTGTGCAGCTGTTCACTCACGCCAGATCAGATTCTCCAGCGGATAGCCTGCGAACCACTTGATCTTGTCGAGAATCATATTGCTTTTGATCTTCAGGATGTTGGGGTTCTCATCCAACAACTCTTCACACAGCTGATTGAAATCTGCGACCGTAGAGCAGGTCGCAAAAGCGATATAGTCGTACTCACCGTCCACTTTCAAGCAATCCAGCAACTCGCGGCGCTTGGCGATGAGGCGCTCGAACTGCACACGATGATGCCCGGCGTGATCGCGCAGGCTGAACATGACGTAGGCCATCACGTTGATGCAAATGGCGTCGAGATCGATCGAGGCCATGTAGGCTCGAATGTAACCGGCATCCTCCAATGCTTTGGTACGTTGCAGGCAGGCGCTGGGCGACAGGTTGACCTTTTCCGCCAGCTCCAGATTGCTGATCCGCGCGTTATTTTGCAGGTTTTCCAGGATCGCCCGATTGATACGATCGAGCTTCATTCTTTTCATATGCCCCTCATTGGCCTTCGCTCCAACCCAGCCTGCACTCTAACTGAACACTTCAAGCGAATGGGAATTTGAGCAACAGTCCGGCCTTGCGCGATAGCCTGCTACGTGTCTAACACGGACTAAGTGGTGTCCGCTTTAGACCGGTTACTTACCTTGATGAAGGGTAGCTTTGGGGTCGATAGCTGCACCTGTCCAAAGTGATGATGCCAGTGCTGGCCTCATCGCCGGCAAGCCGGCTCCCACAAAAGCATCACCAGCCCCAGGCTTGCGTTGTGCCTGTGGGAGCCGCGCTTGCCGGCGATGGGCCGCGAAGCGGCACCAACTTCCAGATATTTACCTGACTGCTTTCGACCCATAGCGGCCATTCGATGTGGGCCGCTAGCGGCCCAAAGTTGAGCCGTGCTGATCGGTAGTAAGACAGACCCTGTTCGGCCACAATCGATCACTCAGTTCAAGCTGGGACGCACCGCATGCTCACCACGCTCGCCATCGGCAACTACCGCTCGATCAACCCCCTTGTATTGCCGCTAGGCTAGCGTATTCGAGCACAGCGCAAGTGGACATGCTCCAATCGGTGGGCGTCGCAATTCCTGGTTGCTCATGCGCTGCCTAAATCTGGCTTTGCCCTGTGACCACCCTAGTCGTTTCTGCCTGCGGCAACGCCAAGGCGGGCAGTCCTGAAGGCAAATTCAACTGCCGCAATAGCGGCGTGTCGTAACCATAAATGTCGGGCTTGAACGTCACCCGCCCCTCGGTGCTCAAGTCGACCGTCCAATAGGCCAACAACACCGGTACCTTGACCGGAAGCTTGATGTTCCTGGTCCTGCCATTGGCCAACTGCTTTTGAATCCCCTCGCTGTTCCAGCGCACCGGGTCGTTGAACAACAACTCGACCAACTGCAGTGGATTCTCCACCCGAATACATCCGGAGCTGGTGGTGCGCACGGGCTTGGCGAACAACTCGCGATGCGGCGTGTCGTGCAGGTAAATCGCATAGTCGTTGGGGAAACGAATGACCACCTGCCCTAACGAGTTGGTAGGGCCGGCGTCCTGGCGCAGCCTGAGGCCGCGCGCGTTGTTCCAGTCGACGTTCGCTGGATCGAGTTCGTTGCCAGCACGATCAAGGACCCTGATCCGGCTGGCCGCAAGGTAACCCGGATTCTGCTGAATCTTGGGCAGCATATCCTTGGCCAGAATCGTCGGCGGCACAGTCCAGGTGGGGTTGAAGGTGATGTAGGTGATCTCGGACTGAAACACCGGGGTGCTGCGCACAGGCTTGCCGACCTGCACCCGGGAACGCCAGATGGGTTCGCCGTCGCGGTAGAACGCCACTTTGTAGCCGGCGATATCGACTACGACAAAAGTGCCATGGAGTTTGTAGAGCAGCCAGCGCGCCCGTTCCATGTTCACCCGGACCTGATCAATCCGTGCCTCGACAGGCACATTCAGCGCCGCCAGGGTCGCCGCCCCAGCCACGCCATCCACGCCAAGATACTGATCGACCTGATACTTCTTCACCGCAGCAATGACTTTATCGTCGTAAGCACTGCGCTTGCCCTTATGCGGCTCCAGATAACCACCGGCCACCAGACGGGCACGCAACTGTGCGACCACAGCGCCGTCCATGCCCGGCTTGAGTGACTGCCCTTCGGCGACTTTCGGCCAACCACCGGCATCGCGAACCTGACGCAACTGCGCCAATGCCTCACGCATGCTGCTATAAACCGCCTCTTGCGGCGGCGCCTGGGCGAACGCACGGGCCACATCGTGAGCATCCAGGGCAGCAAAGAAACTGTTCACATCTTCACGGGGATCAACACCGATCGGGTCGAAGTTCCAATGAAAATCCAGCCGCGACGGATTGACCTTGCCGCGCCGCAATTGCAGGAGTGCAGTGATGTAGGTGCGGGTCAGCGCGATATCAAAAGCCGCCGTTTGCGCTGGCGTCGGCGCGGAGGCCTGCATAAACGATCGAGCCTCGGCCAACTCGTCGCCCCGGAAGTCTGCAGGGTTAAGGCCGTCAGCTTGTATGTCATTCAGGCTCTTGAGCAACTGGGTGATATTGCGCCCGTCTGTCCAGGCAGCGCGATAGTTGCGATGGGAATAGAAATCGAGAACAACGCGATTGATGTCCGCGCGTTGATGCTTGCGAGAGGTAATCAAGGGAGGAAATGACGATACCAGGGGTTCAAGCGCGGCCTGGATCCCTTGTCCAACGATGTCGTCAGGCGCTGCAGTCGCCGGACTGACCTGCGCAGATGCTGACAACACGATCTGCGACGTTTCACCCAGCGCAGTGCCGCTGATCAGAAAGACCATAAAGAAAGCACGGCTTATGACGAATACCCTTGATGACTGCACCTTGGATAATCCTTGAATCTCTCGCAAATTAGAAAGCTAGCGTCCAAACCGCTGCTAGACTCGCCATATTCTTGATGAGAATTACATATGGCGCTACAAAGCTTTGGCTTTCCACTTACAGCGCTACTGTTGACGTCGGCCTTCATACCCCAGCCTACGCCGATTCGTTTGAAGTTGCGCTGACCAAAGCCGCTCCAAATGCCAATGCCAAGGTCATCGCCCTGGCGGTTCGTGCCACCCAATGTAAGGTCGACTCTTGACCGCGCTCTGCCCGTCGCGCCGGCACAGGTCGACCAAAAAGGGCACTTTACGGTGGGCTGCTTCCGGGTGTTCCTGTTGCCACCGGCAGCAGTTGACCGATAGCCGTTATCCGCGACAGGCTGCTTCGGGTCGAAAGTAGTCACTCGCGACCGACCGCTTTCGACCCATAGCGGTCACCTGTCCGAAGTTCTGTTGCCAGTGCCGGCCCCATCGCCGGCAAGCCGGCTCCCACAGAAGTATCACCAGCCCCAGGCTTACGTTGTGCCAGTGGAAGATGCGCACCTTGCCTTCGGCAGATCCACCTCGTTGCGCACCTTCTGCTGTTGGTCTGCAGACAGAGAACCGACAGTTTGCGCCACAGTGACACACGGCTTGGCGCTGCAATCGCCTTCAAAGCCACCCGTCCAGAATTGGTTCATCAATGGCACGGCCCCTGCACTGACCGGATTGATTACCGCTTCGAGTCCCGACGCCTGATGAACCTCATGACCCGATTACCTGGGCTCCTGATTCGCAAACCCGTGAGCAAGGATGCCTCCGCCCTCGCCTCCCTTCATATCCGCAGCTGGCAGAGCGCCTATCGTGGGCTGCTGTCGGCCACCTACCTGAACGCCCTGGATGCCAGTGTCGCGCGCCGCGTGGCCTTTCTGACTCAGGCCATCGAAACCAATGAGCCCTCCATCCGAGTGGCCGAGCTCAACGGTGCAACGGTGGGCTGGGCCTCCTTCGGCCCAAGCCGTGACGAGGACGCTGCCGCAAGCACGGCGGAACTCATGGCGATCTACCTCGACCCACAGGTCTGGGGACAAGGCATTGGTCCGGCCATGTGGGCGGATATACGGCAGACGATGCGGGACGAGGGTTATCAGCAAGTGAGCGCCTGGGTCCTCGACGGCAACGAACGCGCCAGGCGCTTCTACCTCAAGCAAGGCTTCACGGCACAAGCAGCCAGCCAACGCGTCGTCGAGGAAAACGCGGAGCCGCTTGCCCTCACCCGCTACGCGCGGGTACTTGATCGATGACTGTACGGGTCTCGCTCCGTTCGTTTGTCAGTGCCTGCCTCATCGCCGGCAAGCCGGCTCCCACAGGAGGATCACCACCCCCAGGCTTGCGTTGTGCCTGTGGGAGCCGC
>NZ_AKJC01000190.1 GCF_000282535.1 Pseudomonas sp. GM84
CGGCCCCATCGCCGGCAAGCCGGCTCCCACAAGGCCAGGTACAACATGGAGCCGGCTTGCCGGCGAACGAGCGCGAAGCGCTCGCCGGGCCTCAATGCACCGGCAATCGCAGGGTATTTCATGCTGTATTCGCTTCAGGCACTGCGGGCGTTCGCCGCCTGGGTGGTGGTCTGCCACCACTTCATGCAGATCTTCTTCGACTTCCATGCCACCGGCCCTATTGGCCAGCTGCTCAGCGACCGCGGCGCGGTGGGCGTCGACATCTTTTTCGTGATCAGCGGGCTGGTGATCTACCTCTCGACCCGTGACAAAGCCATCGAACCGCGTCAGTTCCTGCTCAACCGGGCCTTGCGGATCGTCCCTGCCTACTGGTTCTACACCGCACTGATGGCGGCGCTGCTGCTGGCCTTCAGCCAATGGATGCCGCATCAGGAATTCGCCTGGCGCCACCTGTTCCTGTCGCTGTTCTTCATCCCCGCGGAGAACCCCGGAGGCTACGGTTTGTACCCGACCCTGAACGTGGGCTGGACGCTGAACTTCGAGGTGTTCTTCTACCTGCTGTTCGGCCTGGCCTTCCTGGTTCGCCAGCGCCACCACCTGTTGCTGGTGACGGCCGCGTTGCTGCTGGTCAGCGAGGTGCTGGGCCGCCTTGGCGTGCTCAGCCGCTTCTACAGCAACGACATCATCTACGAATTCCTGCTGGGTATCGGCCTGGGCGTGCTGTATCGCCGCGGGCTGGTGCGCGAAGGCCTGTGGCTGCCGTTGGCGCTGCTGGCGGTGGCAGGTTATGCGCTTTACCACCTCGATGCTTCCCAGCGCCTGCTGCACTGGGGCCTGCCCAGTGCGCTGGTGGTGCTGGCCTTCATCGCCCTGGAACCGTACTTCCAGGGCAATCGCGTGCTCAAGGCGCTGGGCGACTGCTCGTACTCGGTGTACCTGATCCACGTGCTGGTGCTGTATGCCGGCTGGTTCGCCAGCCAGCGCCTGCACTTGAACCCTTACCTGGTGTTCGCCCTGTGCGTGCCGTCCATTGGACTAATGTCGTGGTTCAGCTATCAATGGCTGGAGCGCGGCCTGTACCGGCGGATGCAGGCCTGGCTGGCGGCGCCACGGGAGCAAACCCCGGTGTTCGCGCTTTCCCGAGTCAAATACTAGGACTTTGTTCAAGGGCCAGGTTGGCGTACACTTGGCCGCAAGACTGTGAGGAACTTCCATGAGCGCTATAACCATTACCGACGCCGCCCATGATTACCTGGCCGATCTGCTATCCAAGCAGAACACGCCTGGCATCGGCATCCGCATTTTCATTACCCAGCCGGGCACCCAGTACGCCGAAACCTGCATCGCCTACTGCAAGCCGGGCGAAGAAAAACCCGACGACGAGCCGGTGGGCCTGAAGAGCTTCACTGCCTACCTCGACGCGGTCAGCCTGCCGTTCCTGGAAGATGCACTGGTCGACTACGCCACCGACCGCATGGGTGGCCAGCTGACCATCAAGGCGCCCAACGCCAAGGTGCCGATGGTCAACGAAGACAGCCCGATCAACGAGCGCATCAACTATTACCTGCAGACCGAGATCAACCCGGGGCTGGCCAGCCACGGCGGTCAGGTGAGCCTGGTCGACGTGGTCGACGATGGCGTAGCGGTGCTGCAGTTCGGTGGTGGTTGCCAGGGCTGCGGCCAGGCCGACGTGACCTTGAAGGAAGGCATCGAGCGCACTTTGCTCGAGCGTATCCCCGAGCTCAAAGGCGTACGTGACGTGACTGACCACAGCCAGAAAGAAAACGCCTACTACTGATGGGCGTTTGATGGTTGCTAGCAACAAACTGTTACGGTTTCAACCCCTGCGACAACTGGCCGCAGCCCGTGTTTAAAGGGCTGCGGGCCATCTCCGCCTTGGTCGGGTAGAACCCCTCTGGGCGTCATGCAAGAATGCCCCGGTTTTTTCGGCCGGCCCGCTTTAGGGGTCGGCACCTTCCCTGAAAAGGATGGTTTCATGAATGATCTGTTGACCCGGCGCGCAGTAGTCGCCGGGATGGGCGTTCTCGGGCTCGGCCTGCTGGCAGGCTGCAACCCGGCCCGGGGGCTTGATTTCAAGTACGGCAAGAACATGAGCAACGAGATCCTCGGGCGCAAGTTCCGCCTCAAGGATCCCCAGGGTAACGAGCGTACCCTGTCGAGTTTCTACGGCAGCATGCCGATGATCTTCTTCGGTTTCACCCAGTGCCCGGCGGTCTGCCCGACCGCGCTGGCGCGCGCGGCGCAAATCAAGAAGCTGCTCAAGGGCCGCGACCGCGATCTGTTCCAGGTGGTGTTCATCACCCTGGACCCGGAACGCGACACCCCCGAAGTGCTCGATGCCTACCTCAAGGCCTTCGACCCGACGTTCACCGCGCTCACTGGCACCCCCGAGGAAATCGCCGAGGTGGCCAAGGAGTTCAAGGTGTTCTACGAGAAGGTCCCTGCCGGTGACACCTATACCATTTCCCATTCGTCCACCAGCTACGTCTATGACACGCGTGGCACCCTGCGCCTGAGCCTGGGCCATTCCCTGAACGCCCAGGAATGTGCTGAAGACCTGCGCACCCTGATGGAGATCTGCTGAATGTCGATGCAACCAATCAAGCGCGGCCTGGCCGTTCTGGCCTTGATGGGCCTGGCCCTGCCGGCCCTGGCCCAGACCACCGTGAGCGATGCCTGGGTACGTGCCAGCGTGCCGCACCAGCAGTCCACCGGTGCCTTCATGACCTTGACCGCCAGCAGCGACAGCAAGCTGGTCGGCGTGGCTTCGCCGGTGGCCAAGACCGTGCAGGTGCACGAAATGACCATGAACGGTGACGTGATGGGCATGAAGGAAGTGAAGGCGGTCGAGCTGCCGGCGGGCAAGCCGGTGAGCCTGGACCCCAATGGCTACCACGTGATGCTGATGGGCCTGACCCAGCAGGTTAAGGAAGGCGAGAAAGTACCGCTGACCCTGACCATCGAAGATGCCAAGGGCACGAAGGAAACGCTGGACGTGCAGGCAGAAGTTCGAGCCCTGACTGCGGGCGCGGGCGGGCATGACCACATGCACATGAACCACTGATTCAACTGATTCACCCGGGGCCGCTTCGCAGCCCTATCGCCGGCAAGCCGGCTCCCACAGGTTCTGCACAGCGCCCAAGGCTTGTGCTGTAACTGTGGGAGCCGGCTTGCCGGCGATAGGGGCGCGCAGCGGCCCCGTTCATTTTTCAGCTACGAAACCGTGGCAAAGGCCTGTCGAGCGTCAGCGAGGTCAAGGTCTTGCGAACCTGGGCTTCGTCAGCCTCCAGCGCCTTCAGGCTAGCGCGGATCTTGCCGGCGACGGGCACATCGCCCTGCCGGTCGATCCAGTCGGCAATCTCCTTGCAGGCACTGCTCAGGCAGGCTTGGCGCTGGGTCATCAGCGACAGGAGGGTGGTGAGCTCTCTTTCGGACATGGCAGGATCCTCCGTTTAGCCCTGTCAGTGTAGCAGAGGGTTTCTACCTGGCTTCGGACCTCTCTGAAGCTTCGCTATAAGAATGGGGGCAAGCGCAAGCCTGTTACCTTTCGAAAGAATTACGCAAGATGTTTAAAGTTGATTCAGTGCTGGAAGTTTGAAATGTGATGAAGCGTTATAGGGCGCATTCTAGAGCTGCTTAAGTTGCTTTCAGGTTGCGAGCTCCGGTGACGGGTGTAAGAAAATTCTTCGTCCTGATTTTTTGTGGCGGTTCTGTTACACGTTGCCTGTTGCGTACTTCTGACGAGCGTCTTAGGTTGCTTTGCCCCTGCAATGGATACCGGCATGCTCACCTTGAGTTTTAATCGCAGAACACGTCCTCTTGTATTCTCTTACTGCTTCTCAAAGTGTGGTGAGTTTGCATTCGAAACCGCTTTTGCGGTAGCAGTAGTGTCCATGACAGATGCCGATTTGTTTCTCATAGGCGTGGTGTATTTCTTCCGCTACATACCAAGCTTGCTGTTTTCACCCTGGGGTGGTTGGCTGGCAGATAACGGCAATAAGAAGCGCACCTTGATGTGGGTGGAAGCAGTCAAGAGGATTTTGGCGCTGGCCTTTTTCGCCCTGTATAGCTCGTCCATGTTTGCGTTGCCTGCGCTCACAGGATTGGCGATGATCATGACAGCGCTTGAATGCCTTTATGTGCCGACCTTTCGCGCGTATTTTCCCGACATTGTCGAAAAGGAAAGCCTTGCATCGGTCAATAGTGTGATCCAGGTGATCGAAGATGCAGCATCAATTATCGGGCCGTTGGTTTTTTCGGCATGTGTGCTGATGCTGTCTCGTGAGGCCAGCTTCTTGTTTTTCGCGGTATGCCTGGCTTCGTCGGCTCTTTGTATCGCTAGGTTGGGCCCTTCCAGCTCGAACGCGGGACAGGCCTTCGACGGGCGAGTGATGATACGCGATGCGATGCGCAGCGTGGGTCAGCTCAAGACCAGCAACGCTCCGCTGTTTGCAGTCATTTGTTGCACGACGCTCTGTGCAACGTTCGCCACCTCCGTGATTCGCTTCATCCTGCCTGCTTCGGTGCTGGAACATTTCGCTTCCGAGGCCGCGGTTGGCTATGTTCTATCGCTGCTTGCGGCGGGTACCGTGATGGGTGGTGTGCTCTACACCCGCTTCAATAAGGTCACGACTGCACGGTTGGTACTGCGTTACTGGGCATTATACGGCGCGCTGTTTTTTCTTGCGGCCGTTGCGCTCCAGTACAGCAAGTGGCTTTTTCTTTCGATCCTGTTCGCAGTTGGTTTCATTGGCGCGTTTGTCGATATCGCCATTGTCACCAATATTCAGTGCCTGTCAGAAGAGCATGAGGTCGGGAGGAACTTTTCTCTCTATTACTTTACCGCCGTCATCGGTGATGCGGTTTCAGGAGTGGTTGCCAGTCTGATCTTTCTGCTTGCGGGGCCAACGACTTTTATCTGGATGACGTTCATGCTGTTGATCGCGCCGATGCATTGGAACAGCGGTGGGCGCGCCCGTGACACGAATAAATAAGCTACTTGGCAGGAAATGACGGGTGAACGCATGCCTGCCGATAGGCCCCCGGCGTTACGCCATAGGCTTGCTTGAATTGCCGGCTCAGATGGCTCTGGTCGGCAAAGCCTAAAGCAAACGCCACTTCCGAGGCCGCCTGGCCTATCTTCAGCAAATCCCGCGCACGTGCCAGACGACGCTGCTTCAACCAGGCATGCGGCGGCAAACCTGTGGCCTGGCGGAACACCCGGGCGAAATGAAAGGGTGACAGGTTGACCGCCGCAGCCAGCGCCTCCAGGGAAGGCGGGTCCGCCAGTTGGCTTTCCAGCAATTCGCGGGCGCGGGCAACAGCCACAGGCTCGTTGCCGGGGGCAGTGGGTTCAGGGCAATGGCCGTGGCGCTGCACCAGTGCCAGCACCGCCTGGCGCCAGGCGGTCTGCTGCTCGAGGGCGCTGGCGCCCGACTCCGACAACTGGTGCAACTGGCTGAAGGCCGAGGCCAGGGCCGGATCCTGGATCACGCTGGCCCTGAAGTGGGGCATGCCGTGGCGGCCCAACTCAAGCTCGTCGAGCACGCGCGTCACCCGTTCATGCTCGGGGTAGAAGCCACGGTAGCGCCAACCGGCCTCATGGGCGGTGGCGCCCGTGTGCAGTTCGTCCGGGTTGATCAGCACCATGCTGCCGACCGGGGCGAGATGCTCGCTGCCCCGGTGCCAGAAGCGCTGGGCGCCGGACTCGATCACGGTGAACACGTAGCCTTCATGCACATGCGGCGCGAAGCGCTGCTGGAAGTAGCGCGCGTGCAGCATCTCGACATCGCCCAGGGCGGGCGCTTGCCAGAGGTGGGTCTGTTCGCGCAGGGGCGGGGTCATGCCAGCCAGCTGCGCAGCAGGAAGAAGATCAACATGCTCGCCAGCATGCTCAGCAATACGCTGCGGGTCAACAGCACCAGGCCGACAGCGACCAGGGCACCGAGCAGGTACGGGTTGAGCAGGCTCAGGTCCAGCTGGTGGCCGGGCAGGAAGATGATCGGCCCGCAGATGGCCGTCAGCATGCCGGGCACGGCAAAGCCGAGGAACTGGCGCGCATTGGAGCTCAGGCGCAGCGGCAGGCGCGGTTCGAGGAAGGCATAGCGGTTGAGAAACACCACGGCGCCCATGGCGAAGATCAGTAGCCAGGTCATGCGCGAGCTCCGGAAAACTTCTGACAGATAAAACCAGCCGACATGCCCAGCAGTCCGGCGACCACCAAGGCGGTTTCCCAGTGCCAGTAGCTGAACAGCACGGAGCAGAACAGCGACACCGCTACACAGACCACCGTGGCGAGGTTGCGCACCAGCGGCGCGATCAGCGCGACGAAGGTGGCGACGATGGAAAAGTCCAGGCCCAGTTGGTCAAGGTGCGGGATGTTCTGGCCCAGCACGATGCCGGCCAGGGTGAACAGGTTCCAGGCCACGTAGAAGGTCAGCCCGACGCCGAGGGCGTACCAGCGGTTGAACTGCTGTTGGTCGTAGTGGCTGGTGAGGGCGAAGAATTCGTCGGTCAGCAGAAAGCCCAGCCCCAGCCGCCAGCGCAGTGGCTGGTTGGACAGCACAGGGCGCATCGACAAGCCATAGAGCAAGTGCTGCGAAGTCAGAAGCAGGGTGGTCAACAGGATCGACAGCAGGCTGGCGCCGCCCTTGAGCATGCCGATGGCCACCAGTTGAGCGGCGCCCGCGAAGACGATCGCCGACAGGCCCTGGCCTTCCCAGGGGCTGAGGTTGGCCTCGATGGCCATGGAGCCGGCCAGCAGGCCCCAGGGGGCGACCGCAAGCGACAGCGGGAGGATGGCGATGGCGCCGTGAAGGAAGGCTTGGCGAGCGATGGGGGGATTGCTGGGCATGATGGCTGCGACACGGTTACTCGGTAGGGCAGCTTGCCAGAGGACGGTGCGGCTGGCTTGAACGATCTTGCTCGTTTGTCGCCGATCCTTGGTGCGTCGCGGCTAGCACCGAACGTTCAGCGATGGCTGGTCAAACGCTGCTGGGCCGCCACGCATCCGTTGATCTCCACGGCCTTCTGCAGCAGCGTCTGGCGGTGCTGCGGGTCGAGATCGCCCAGCAGCCGGTACACCTCGGCCTGGTAATCACGCTGCCGGCCCCACTGCATTTCCAGCCCCTGCGGCTGGCTGCGGCTGCACGCCAGGCGGGTAGCCGGCTGCGGATAATACGCTGCATACAGCGTCGCCATGCTCGGTATCGCTTCCAGTGCCTCACGGTAGGCACGGCTGGCGTTATACGGTGGGCACCAGGTGGCGATCGCCGTCGCCGGCGGGGCGAACCCCTGCTTCAGGCTTGCTTCCAGCAGCGGGCAGGCGGCATCGGGGATTTGCGCCGCAGGCAGATAGGTCGTGTAGTACAACGCCAGGCGATACTGAGCCACCGGATGGCCAAGTTCCACCGACTTTTTCAGCAGTGCCACCGCCGTTGGCAGGGTACGGGCCAGGGCCTGGCCCTGGCGGTTGAGCTCGGGGTCGCCGCCAATGCCAGTGCGGATCGGGATGTCGCTGTCGTCCTGGTTGTCGGCCTTTTCCAGCAGCGGCAGGGCCTGGCGATAGAGCAGGTCGGCATGCGGGTCGATGCGGACATCGAGCGCGCGCGCAGCCTGTGGCGCTAGTGTGATGAGCAGCGCAGCCAGGTACGGAAGGACGGCATGGTGTTTCATGAGGAATGCAAATGCGCCTCGGGCGTATCGGAACGACGCAGTATTCTAGCCAAGCCGGCAGCCTTACCGAAAGGCCGGCGTGCAATTGTCAGACGAGCTTGATCGGCGTGACCTTGCGCTGGGCGTGCTTTTCCTGGGCCAGACCAAGCTTGGCGGTGATCACCTTGGCCAAGGCATTGTTGCCCAGGTCGTTGAGGTGCAGACGGTCGATGAAAAGGTCGGCGCCGAACACCGGAGAGCTGCTGAGCATGCTGTTCATGTCGTAGCAAGGCACCGGATCGGCCTGGCTCTTGATGCGCCGGAAGAAATCCATGTGCAGCTGGCTGTCGAAGGTGCCTTGCAGCAGGCGGTCGAAGTTGCTCGGGTGCCGTTCCAGGCTCGTCAGCATCGCCTGTTCGCCGGCCGGCAGGATCTCACGGCACCAGGGCAGCAGCGGTTGCAGGATGAAGGTGAGGGTGGCGTGGCTGTCGGCCAGCATGCGGTCCCATTGGCGCAGGGTGCGGCCTACCGTATCGGCGGCGCGTGTCAGGCGTTTTTCCGGGGCGCAGAGCAGCCAGTCCGGCAGAGGCTCCGGGCGAGGGGGGAGGAATGCCTGCCCCAGACGCCGCAACAGGGACGACGGCCGGGTTGGGCCGACCGGCGGCATGCCTTCGTTGAAGCTGCCGAGGTAGGCCTGGTGGGCCTTGGCGTGGTGCGGGTCGTGCGGACCGGCCAGCACTTCGCCGAGGGCTTCATGGGCCAAGGTATTGAGCCCGCTGAGCAACACCACATGGCCAACCTCGCCCAGGCGGTGCTGATGGGTGAGGAACAGCAGCAGTTCCTGGCTGGCATTGAGCCCGCAGCCCGCCAGGCTCAGCCACACCTCCCCGGTCAGCATCGACAGGTGCGAAGCCACCGTATGCTCGTCGGTGCTGGCGCCGATGCCCATGGCGGTAGAACCACCCACCAGCAGGTTGATGCGCGCTGCGCTGCCGCGTTCGGCGGCCGAGTAGCGTTTGCCCGCGCAATGGCTGTAGCGCAGCCCGAGGGCGTCGGTGTTGATGGTGCCGGAGCGGTAGCCGCTTTCGTGAACATGCAGGTTATGGGGCGCGCGGCGGCTGCCCAGTTGCAGGAAGCGCTGGTAGTCCTGCTGCAGCAATGCGCGCAGGCCTTGGCCGTAGGCGGCGGTGTCGAGTGTCGTCATCAGCGCTTCCTTGGTTCCGGCGTGGCCTCAGCCCGCCAGCTCCTTGAGGTTGTAGGCCAGGCCGCCGACGGCGATCAGCAGCAGGGCAACGCCGGAGGCCAGGGAAATGAAGCGATTGCTGCGCGGCGAGGCGAGCTTGCCGATGGCGAAGATGTACAGGCTGAGCACGGCGAAATCGATGAACACCCACAGCAGCGACAGCACCACCATGCTCTTGCCGAACGATTCGGTGATCTGGATGAACTGCGGGAAGAAGGCGATGAAGAAGATGATGTCCTTCGGGTTGGAAATCCCCACCATGAAGCCTTGCCAGAGGCCGCCGCGACCGGCTTTCGGCGCTTGCTCGACGGTTTCGCTGGCCGGTGCCTGCAGGCACTCGCGCAAGGTGCCCACGGCGATGTAGCCGATGAACAGGCACCCCAGCAAGCTCATGCCGCTGAGCCAGGCCTTGTCGATGGCCGCGCTGGTCAGGATGATCCAGGCCGCAGCGCCGATCAGTACCAGCGACGCCCAGTTGGTGCCGACGGCGGTGAACATGGCCTTTCGCGAGCCGGATGCCGCAGCAGTGTTGACGATCAGGGCCACCACAGGACCAGGCGTGGCGATCAGCAGCAGGACAGTCAGTGCGTACGTAGCAGTCAGTGCGGTATTCACGGTCAGTTCTCGGTCAATGTGTCGGGTGTCGCGTGGACGTGGGCATGGAAGGGGCAGCGCGACGGGTTGAGCGAGCCTGCTTCCTGCAGTTGGTATTGTTTCCATTCGTAGTTGTCGTCCTGGCCAAAGAAGCCCAGGCTGTCTGGCATGACGCCATCGTTGTAGTGACGTACACGGTCGCGAATGCGCGCGCGGATGCGCTGGCCGCTCTCGGTACTGGCGTTGGCCACTTCGTCGAAGTTTTCCCGCGGGTTGATGACGAAGGTGATGTGCTTGCCCAGGTTACGGCTCTTCATCTGCTGGTGGCCGGGGAAGTTCATGTTGATGAACAGCGGCATGCCGGCGTAGCAGAACGACCAGCCGGTGTCGTCCGGGTCGGTGGGGATCGAAGAAGGCCAGGGGTGGGGATCACGCGCATGTACGCCGCGCAGGACTTTCCAGGCCAGCGCCTGTTGCTCGGCGAGGGTGCAGTCGGCGGCGGTTTCGAGAAACACCACCAGCGGGCTGCCGATGCGTTGCTTGACCGGTACCGGTGCGATGTCGCGAACGTAGTCGGCCAGGCCCTGGGCGATGTCGTCGGCCAATTGTTCGGCGCGGGCGAAGAGGATATGGCACGTTGCGCCGTTCACCGCCTTGCGCCCGAACAGGCATGGAAATTCGGGGTTGGCGAGCACGTCGCGAAAGTGTTGTAGTGTCTGGTATGTCCAGTGGCGCGTGTTCCGCACATGTTCCGCGGTCAGCTCTAGCGCATCCAGGCGTAAGCAATTTCCATAACCCGTAAACATGATTTCCCCAGGCGTTTAATTAACGAAAAGTTCCAGTGATATGCAGGCAGGTTATTGGCTTATCTTTGTTATTTACCTGCATTTTCTGAGACGCACTTAACGTTGTAAAACGCGTGGAACTATGACCTACTATTAGTCTTACTCATGCTTCGGGGGCTTCATGTCGGAACGGATCCAGGCTTTGCACGCACTGCGTGCCTTCGAGGTTGCCTCGCGTTATGGGTCGTTTACCCGCGCGGCCGAAGAGCTGGCGCTGACCCAGGGCGCCGTCAGCCATCACATCAAGACCCTGGAATCCATGTTCGGCTGCGACCTCTTCGAACGCCGTGGCCCCAAGCTGAGCCTGACCGAGCACGGGCGCCTGCTGGCCCAGGAGCTCAAGGTCGGTTTCAAGATCATCGAAAACGCCTGCGCGCTGTTGCGCCAGGACCGCTACGGCTTGCGCCTCAAAGCGCCCTCGACCCTTACCGTGCGCTGGCTGCTCAGGGCGCTGGATGCCTTCAAGAAGGCCGACGACGCGTGCAGCGTGCAGCTGTCGAGCGTGTGGATGGACATCGACACGGTGGATTTCTATTCCGAGCCCTACGACTGCGCCATCCTCCTGGCCAACGGGCGCTTTCCCGCCGATGTCGAGAGCTTCAAGCTGTTCGACGAATGGCTGATTCCGGTCTGCCACCCCGACTACATGGAGCGGGCCCAACCGGAGCTGGCTGACCTGCGTCAGTGCGAAATCCTGCACCCGTCCCCGGACCGCCGCGATTGGCGCCGTTGGCTGGCGCGCATGGATGCGTTGGAGATCAACATCGACCAGGGCCAGGTGTTCGATACCCTCGACCAGGGCATCTCGGCGGCCCAGCAAGGCCTGGGGATTTCGGTGGTCGACCTGGTGCTGGCCACCGCCGACCTCGGCGCCGGGCGCCTGGTCACGCCGTTCAAGCATGCCGTTGCCACCGGCGATGGTTATTACATGACCTGGCTCAAATCCAGCCCCAAGGCGCGGCAGATGCACAAGTTGCGCGACTTCCTGCTCGGCCAGGTGCCAGCGCTGGCCTACAAGGACATCGATTACCTGTACGGCTGAACGCGCCCGGGAAGCCAGGCCGCACCGCTCACAGGCGCGCGGTGCTCACGGTGATGTAGCCTTTGTCGAGCAGGGCAATGCGGATAGTCGTTTCATCGACGCACGCCTTGCGCTTCTGCTTGATGCACACCCCCTCGATTGCCGCCGCCCGCATCTGCTGCGCGACGGCGCGGCCGCAGACATCGAAGAACGCTTCGCTGGCGAGCAGTTCGATACGCTCGACCAGCTGCCGCGTGCGCTCATCGGTCGCGCAGAAAAACAACACACCCGAGAAGTGTGGGTCATCGTCGGGATTACTGACGTCGTGGGCCATCAATTCACGCAGGGTCTTGCGCAGTTCGGCGGTGGTGCTGAGGTGCGAATGCATGCGGAGCCTCCTCTGGGTCGAGCGCTGGTGCCGGGCTGAGGCCGATACCGTCCAGGGGCTGATGTTGTTTTCAGTGGGTGACGACGACAAGTAAGACGATTCTGAGCTTAGCGTAGGAATTTTCTGATGGCGCTGAAAGGATGCTTCATCCCTGTCGATACGGCACAATTGCGCGCCTACACGCACGCCGACCGAGGACACCGATGAACAGCCATTTTCAAGCCGTCGACCTGAAAAAGGCCTACCGCCTGCTCAACCACGGCCCGACCGTGCTGGTGTCGGCCAGCCATGAGGGCGTGGACAACGTCATGGCCGCGGCCTGGGCCTGTGCGCTGGACTTCGACCCGCCCAAGGTCACCGTGGTGCTGGACAAGAGCGCGCGCACCCGGCAACTGGTCGAAGGCAGTGGCTGGTTCGTGATCCAGGTGCCCACGGCTGCCCAGGCGCAGCTGACCCATCAGGTCGGTACCCGCAGCCTGTTCGACCAGCCCGACAAGCTGGCCCGCATCGGCGTCGCGCTGGCGCGGGTAGAGGGGCATGCGGCGCCGCTGGTCGAAGGCTGCTCGGCATGGCTGATGTGCCGGGTGATCGATGAGCCGCACAACCAGAACACTTATGACCTGTTCATTGGCGAGGTGGTGGCGGCCTGGGCGGATGACCGGGTGTTCAAGGACGGGCACTGGGCCTATGAGCATGCCGACCCGCAGTGGCGCAGCTTGCACTATGTGGCGGGTGGGCATTTTTATGCGATTGGCGAGGCGGTGATCGTCGATCCGCAGGGTTGAACTTACCGACCCTATCGCCGCGGTTCGTCGCCACGACAAGCCGGCTCCCACAGGATTTCGCAGCCCTCAAGCCTTGCGGGGTACCTGTGGGCGGGGTACCTGTGGGAGCCGGCTTGCCGGCGATTGGGCCGCATAGCGGCCCCTCAGCACATCACCCGCCAACCTCCTGCTTGAAACGCAACCGCCAGCCATGCAGCAACGGCTCGGTATACCCACTCGGCTGCTCAAGCCCCTCGAACACCAGCGCCTGCGCCGCACGATAAGCATGTGACCCGGCAAAGTTGCCTGCCATCGGCCGGTAGGCGGTATCGCCGGCATTCTGCTGATCGACCACGTTAGCCATCCGCTGCAGTGTCGCTTCCACCTGCTCGGCCCCCACCACACCATGGTGCAGCCAGTTGGCGATGTGCTGGGCCGAGATGCGCAGGGTCGCGCGGTCTTCCATCAGGCCGACGTCATGGATGTCGGGCACCTTGGAGCAACCGACCCCTTGTTCCACCCAGCGCACCACGTAGCCCAGGATGCCCTGGCAGTTGTTGTCCAGCTCGGCCTGGATGTCCTGGGCGCTCCAGGGCCGGTCCGGGCTGACCGGAATGCTCAGCAGGCCGTGCAGCAACGGTTCGCGCTCGGCGGCCAGGTCGGCGTTTTCCAGCGCCTGCTGCACCGCTGCCACATCGACCTGGTGATAGTGCAACGCATGCAGGGTCGCCGCCGTGGGCGAGGGCACCCAGGCGGTGTTGGCGCCGGCCTTGGGCTGGGCGATTTTCTGTTCCAGCATGGCCGCCATCAGGTCGGGCATGGCCCACATGCCTTTGCCGATCTGCGCCTTGCCGCGCAGGCCGCAGGCCAGGCCCACCACCACATTGCTGCGCTCGTAGGCCTGGATCCAGGCACTGTGCTTCATGTCGCCCTTGCGCAGCATGGCGCCGGCTTGCATGGCCGTGTGCATCTCGTCACCGGTGCGGTCGAGAAAGCCCGTGTTGATGAACACTACCCGCGCCGCCGCGCTGGCGATGCAGGCCTGAAGATTGACACTGGTGCGCCGCTCTTCGTCCATGATGCCCATTTTCAGGGTATGCCGAGGCAGGCCCAGGAGGTCCTCGACCCGGCTGAACAACTGGTCGGCGAAGGCAACCTCGTCCGGCCCGTGCATCTTCGGCTTGACGATGTACAGGCTGCCCTCGCGGGAGTTGCCGCGGCGCTTGAGGTCGTGCATACCGATCAGGCTGGTGACCACCGCGTCGAGGATGCCTTCGGGAATCTCGTGGCCGTCGCCATCATGGATCGCCGGGTTGGTCATCAGGTGGCCGACGTTGCGGATGAACAGCAGCGAACGGCCCGGCAAGGTCAACGGCTGGCCATTCGCGCCCTGGTACTGGCGATCTTCGGCCAATGCCCGGGTGAAGGTCTTGCCGCCCTTGCTGACCTGCTCGCTCAAGTCGCCTTT
Source organism: Pseudomonas sp. GM84 (assembly GCF_000282535.1). Classification (GTDB taxonomy): domain Bacteria; phylum Pseudomonadota; class Gammaproteobacteria; order Pseudomonadales; family Pseudomonadaceae; genus Aquipseudomonas. Next base: position 13,998 of record NZ_AKJC01000190.1, read on the forward strand.
CATCAAGCCCAGCCAGTTGCGGTAGACATTCACCTTGTCCTCGGCATCCACCGCGGCCACCGAGTCTTCGCAGTCGATGATGGTGGTCAGCGCGGCCTCCATGAGGATGTCCTTGACCCCGGCCAGGTCGGCCTGGCCGATGGCGCTGCTGGCGTCGATCTGGATTTCGAAATGCAGGCGATGGTGTTGCAGCAGGATGGCGGTGGGTGAGGTCCGCTCGCCCTGGTAACCCTGCAATTGCCCCGCATCTTCAAGCCCGACCTGACGGCCATCCTTCAGGGTCACGCGTAGCGCCCCTTGCTCGATGGCATACGCCGTGGCATCGGCATGCGAGGCACCTGCGAGCGTCGCGGCCTGGTCGAGGAAGCGTCGCCCGTAGGCGATCACCTTGGCCCCACGGGCGGGGTTGTAGCCTTGGCCGCGGGCGGCGCCGTCGCTGTCGGCGATGGCATCGGTGCCGTACAGCGCGTCGTACAGCGAACCCCAGCGGGCGTTGGCCGCGTTGAGCGCATAGCGGGCGTTGCTCAGCGGCACTACCAGCTGCGGGCCGGCTTGCTCGGCGATCTCGCGGTCGACGTTGCGGGTGCTGATCCGAACCTGCTCGGGGGTGTCGACCAGGTAGCCGATGCTGCGCAAGAAGGCCTGGTAGGCCGCCATGTCGGCGATCGGGCCAGGGTGCTGGCGGTGCCAGCGGTCCAGTTCGGCCTGCAGGCGGTCGCGTTCGGCCAGCAGTTGGCGATTGCGCGGGGCAAGGTCGTGGACCAGGCTGCTGAAGCCTTGCCAGAAGCTGGCGGCGTCGAGGGCAGTGCCGGGCAGCACTTCATCTTCGATGAAGCGCTGCAGGAGGGGGGCGACCTTGAGTGGATTCATGTTTGTCTCGCTGTTCATGTTCATTGAAATGAGAGGGTGTCAGTACCGGCCCTTTCGCGGGACAAGCCCGCTCCCACAGGTACACCACTACACCTGTGGGAGCGGGCTTGTCCCGCGAAAGGGCCGGTACTGCCGATCACAACGCCGCGGCCCCGGCCTTGGCGACCTGGGCATCCTGTTCGGGCTTTACCCCGGACACGCCGATGGCGCCCACCACCTGGCCGTCGACGCGCAACGGCACGCCGCCTTCCAGGCTGGTGAGCAACGGCGCTGTGACGAACGCGATGCGCCCGCCATTGACCATCTGCTCGTAGTCCCGCGTCTCCTTGCGCCCGAGGGCTGCGCTGCGGGCCTTTTCCAGGGCGATGTAGGCGCTGGCCGGTGCGCAGCCGTCCAGGCGCTCCAGGCCCAGCGGGTGGCCGCCGTCGTCGACGACGGCGATCGTTACGCTCCACTGTTGCGCCTCGGCCTCCTGGCGGGCGGCGGCGAGCAGGCGGGTCACCTCGGCCTGGCCGATCACGGACTTGCTATGCATGGCGGTTCTCCTGGTTCAGGGCTGCTTCGACGATTTCGATCCAGTGCCGCACCGGGGTCCGACCGGCACCGTCCAGGTGGGTCTGGCAGCCGATGTTGGCGGTGGCGATGACCTGCGGTTTGCCACTTTCCAAGGCGTTCAGGCGGTTGTCGCGCAACTGCGTGGACAAGACCGGCTGGGTGAGCGAATAGGTGCCGGCAGAGCCGCAGCACAAATGCCCGTCCGGCACGGGCGTGAGGGTGAAGCCCAAGCGGGTCAGCAGGCTTTCAACCTGGCCGCCAAGCTTGAGGGCGTGTTGCAGGGTGCAGGGGCAGTGGAAGGCCAGGCGTTGTTCGGCGCACAGGCCCAGCTGCTCGACCGGCTCGTCACGCAGCACTTCCACCAGGTCGCGTGACAGTGCGCTGACCCTTGCCGCCTTGGCGGCGTAGTGCGGGTCCTTTTCCAACAGGTGGCCATACTCCCGGACGAAGGCGCCGCAGCCGCTGGCGGTCTGCACGATGGCCTCGGCACCGGCCTCGACAGCCGGCCACCAGGCATCGATGTTGCGCCGGGCGCGCTGCAGGCCTTGTTCCTGGGCGTTGAGGTGGTAGTCCACCGCACCACAGCAGCCAGCCTCGGGCGCAGCCTCGACGCTGATGCCCAGCCGGTCCAGCAGGCGCGCCGCGGCAGCATTGGTATTGGGCGACAGGGCCGGTTGCACGCAGCCTTCGAGCAGCAGTATCCGACGGGCATGGCGCGGTGCCGGGCGTTCGCCGGCCGGGGCCACCCGGGCTGGCAGCTTGTTCTTCAGGGCGGCCGGCAGCACCGGGCGCAGGGCCTGGCCGGTGCGGGTCAGGGCCTTGAACAGCGCCGGCCGAGGTACCACCGCACGCAGGCCCTGACGCAGCAGGCGCTGGCCGAGCGGGCGCGGTACTTGCTGCTCGACCACGGCGCGGCCGATGTCCAGCAGGTCATGGTATTTCACCCCTGACGGGCAGGTGGTTTCGCAGTTGCGGCAGGTCAGGCAGCGGTCCAGATGCAGTTGCGTACTGGCGCTGACCGGCTCGCCTTCGAGCACCTGCTTGATCAGGTAGATGCGCCCGCGTGGCCCGTCCAGCTCATCGCCGAGCAACTGGTAGGTGGGGCAGGTGGCGGTGCAGAAGCCACAGTGCACACAGGTGCGCAGGATGCTTTCGGCCTCTTCGCCGCGGGCCAGGCGCTTGGCGCTTTCGCTCAGGTTGGTTTGCATGGCGTGGCCTCACAGGTCTGGGTACAGACGGCCAGGGTTGAACAGGCCCTGGGGGTCGAGTTGCTGCTTGAGGGCGCGGTGGTAACGCATCAGCGCGGCAGGCAGGGGTGCACTGCTGTCGTCGCCGGGGGCGTAGCCGGTGACATGGCCGCCGACCCTGGCCACCTGTTCACGGATCTGCTGCGCCGGCGCGCTCGACTTGAGCCAGCGCTGCGCGCCGCCCCAATCGATCAATTGCTGCCCAGGCAGGTCCAGCTCGGCCGTGGCGGTGGGCAGCGACAGGCGCCACAGCGGCTCCGGTTCGTCGAAAAACGCCAGGCGCTGTTCGCGCAGGTCGCTCCAGAAACGGCTGTCGAGTACCTCGCCGCCCAGGCGTTGGCGGGCCGATTGCACCGAGCCTTGGCCGCCTTCCAGGCGCAGGTAGAGGGCTTCGCCGTCATGGCAGGCGGCGCTGATCGGCAACGGCTGCTGGCCCCACTCGGCCAGCTCGGCCAAGGCCTGGTGGCGGTCCAGCGCCAGGCGCAGGCTCAGGCATTGGCGCGGGCGCGGCAGCACTTTCAGCGACACCTCGGTCAGCAAGCCCAGGCAACCGAAGCTGCCTGCCATCAGCCGCGACACGTCGTAGCCGGCGACGTTCTTCATCACCTCGCCACCAAAGCGCAGCAGCTTGCCGTGGCCGGTGATGACCCGCGTACCCAGCACGTAGTCGCGCACCGAGCCGGCCCAGGGTCGGCGTGGCCCGGACAGCCCGGCCGCGACCATGCCGCCGAGGGTGGCCTCGGGGCCCAGGTGCGGTGGCTCGCAGGGCAGCATCTGCCCGGCTTCGTGCAGCGCCGCCTCGATTTCCAGCAAGGGTGTGCCGGCGCGCGCGGTGAGCACCAGCTCGGTGGGGTCGTAGCTGACGATGCCGCGGTGGTTGCGGGTATCGACGATCTCCCCAGCCACCGGGCGGCCAAGCATGGCTTTGCTGTTGCCGCCCTGGATGCGCAGCGCGGTGCCCAGGTTCAAGGCCTGGTTGACCTGCTCCAGCAGGTCCTGACTCATGTCGCGGTCCAGGCTCATCAGAAGCGCTCCAGGTCGGGGAAGGGCAGTTGGCCGTGGTGCACGTGCAGGGCGCCGAACTCGGCGCAGCGGTGCAGGGTGGGGATGTTCTTGCCGGGGTTGAGCAATCCCTGTGGGTCGAAGGCCGCCTTCACGGCATGGAACAGGGTGATTTCGTCGCTGTTGAACTGAGCGCACATCTGGTTGATCTTCTCCCGCCCCACACCGTGCTCGCCGGTGATGCTGCCGCCCACCGCCACGCACAGTTCGAGGATGCGCCCGCCGATGGCTTCGGCGCGCTCCAGCTCGCCGGGCAGGTTGGCATCGAACAGGATCAGCGGGTGCATGTTGCCGTCGCCGGCGTGGAACACATTGGCCACGCGCAGGCCGTACTCCGTGGACAGTTCGCTGATGCCCTTGAGCACCCGTGGCAGCTCGCGGCGGGGGATGGTGCCGTCCATGCAGTAGTAGTCCGGCGAAATCCGCCCCACCGCCGGGAAGGCGTTCTTGCGCCCGGCCCAGAAGCGCACGCGCTCGGCCTCGTCACGGGCCAGGCGCACCTCGCGGGCGCCGGCCTCGCGCAGCACCGCCTCCACCCGCTCGCAGTCGTCCTGCACGTCGGCCTCCACGCCATCGAGCTCGCACAGCAGGATCGCCGCGGCGTCCACCGGGTAGCCGGCGTGGATGAAGTCTTCGGCGGCGCGAATCGCCAGGTTGTCCATCATCTCCAGGCCGCCGGGAATGATGCCGGCAGCGATGATCTCGGCCACCGCCCGGCCGGCGTCCTCGACGCTGTCGAAACTGGCCAGCAGCACCCGGGCGACTTGTGGCTTGGGCAGCAGTTTCACGGTGACCTCGGTGACGATACCGAGCATGCCCTCGGAGCCGGTGAACAGCGCCAGCAGGTCGAAACCTGGGCTGTCGAGGGCATCGCTGCCCAAGGTCAGGCGCTCGCCTTCGACGGTGAGGATCTCGACCTTGAGCAGGTTGTGCACGGTCAGGCCGTACTTCAGGCAATGCACGCCGCCGGCATTTTCGGCGACGTTGCCACCAATGGAGCAGGCAATCTGCGAGGAGGGGTCGGGTGCGTAGTACAAGCCGTAGGGCGCGGCTGCCTGGGAGATCGCCAGGTTGCGCACACCTGGCTGCACGCGGGCGAAACGGCCCTGTGGGTTGACCTCGAGAATGCGGTTGAAGCGCGCCATCACCAGCAGAATGCCCTTGGCCAGCGGCAGTGCACCGCCGGACAGGCCGGTGCCAGCGCCGCGGGCCACCACCGGCACACCCCGCTGGTGGCAGAGCTTGAGCAAGGTCTGCACTTGCTCCAGGCGCTCGGGCAGCACCACCAGCAGCGGCACCGTGCGGTAGGCCGAGAGGCCGTCGCATTCATAGGGCTTGAGGTCTTCTGCGCGGTGCAGCACCTCAAGGTCGGGCAGGGCATCATGCAGCGCCTGCAGCAAACCTGGCAGGTCTACGGCGGGCAACACACCATCGACGCGTTCGTCGTACAGAATGTTCATGGGCTCACTCGGTTGTTTTTGTTGTTTGCCTCAGGTCAGCGTGCGCCGCAGCGGCCTTCAGGTCGAGCACGCTGGAAACTGGTCCTACCAGTTTTTCGCCACGGCACTGTTCATTGCCGGCTTTGACCGGCTAGATTGGAGAGCAGAACAGCAGTGGTCCTACCAGTTGGAGGGTATCCATGGGTGCAGAAGGCAAGGCCAAGGTCGCCGATCAGGTGGCCGAGCGGGTCGAGCGGCTGATCGTCGAAGGCGTGCTCAAGGTGGGCCAGGCCTTGCCCTCGGAGCGGCGCCTGGTAGAAAAGCTCGGCTGTTCGCGTTCGGCGCTGCGCGAGGGCCTGCGCATCCTGCGGGGGCGCGGCATCATCGACACCGAGCAAGGGCGAGGCTCGTTCGTTGCTGACCTGACCGGTCAACCGGGCATCACGCCACTGATGCACTTGTTCAGCTCGCAGCCGCGCACGCTGTTCGACCTGCTCGAAGTGCGCGCACTGCTTGAAGCCGAATCGGCGCGCCTCGCTGCGTTGCGCGCCACCGACGTCGACCGCCTGCTGATCCGTCGCCGCTATGAAGACATGCTCGCTGCACATACCGCGGGCGAAACCCTTGACCCCCGGGAACATGCCCGGCGCGACCACGCCTTCCACCGAGCCGTCAGCGAGGCCTCGCACAACCCGGTGCTGGTGCATACCCTGCAGTCGCTGAGCGACCTGACCTTGAGCACGGTGTTCGCCTCGGTGAACAACCTGTACTGCCGCCCGGCGCAGAAGCGCCAGATCGACCGCCAGCATGCGCGGTTGTATCACGCGGTGATGGAGCAGCTGCCGGAGCAGGCCCAGCGCGCGGCGCGCGAGCATATCAATGGGATTCGTGACAGCTTGCGCGAGATCGAGCAGGAAGAGCAGCGCTTGGTGCGGGCGACGATGCGCATGGATGGCTGGGGGTGAGGTTGGCCTGTACCGGCCCTATCGCCGGCAAGCCGGCT
>NZ_AKJC01000191.1 GCF_000282535.1 Pseudomonas sp. GM84
AAGCCCGCTCCCACAGGCCACAGCTAGCATTCAGGCATTGCATCTGACCTCCGGTCTTACGGACAACAGAATTCAAGGCAGGTAAGAAATGAGCGCTATCAACGTCTTCCAGCAAAACCCCGGCGCCGAGGCCAAGGCCCAGTCGCCACTGCACCACGCCGACCTGGCCAGCCTGGTTGGCAAAGGCCGCAAGAACGCAGGCGTGACCCTGCGCGAGAAGAAGTTCCTCGGTCACCTGACCCTGCGTGGCGACGGCCATGACCCGGAATTCGCCGCAGGCGTGCACAAGGCCCTGGGCCTGGAGCTGCCGGTGGCCCTGACCGTGGTCGCCAACAGCGAGATCTCGCTGCAATGGATGGGGCCGGACGAGTGGTTGCTGATCGTTCCCGGTGGCCAGGAGTACGCCGTCGAGCAGAAGCTGCGCGCGGCCCTCGAAGGCAAGCACATCCAGGTGGTCAACGTCAGCGGCGGGCAAAGCCTGTTGGAACTGCGCGGCCCGAACGTGCGCGAAGTGCTGATGAAATCCACCAGCTATGATGTTCATCCGAACAACTTCCCGGTGGGCAAGGCCGTGGGCACCGTGTTCGCCAAGTCGCAACTGGTGATCCGCCGCACCGCCGAAGACACCTGGGAGCTGGTGATTCGCCGCAGCTTCGCCGACTACTGGTGGCTGTGGCTGCAAGACGCTTCGGCCGAGTACGGCCTGAGCATCGAGGCCTAAGGAGAACATGACATGAGTCGGGCACCGGATACCTGGATTCTCACCGCCGACTGCCCGAGCATGCTCGGCACCGTCGACGTGGTGACGCGTTACCTCTTCGAGCAGCGCTGCTACGTCACCGAGCACCATTCCTTCGATGACCGGCAGTCGGGGCGCTTCTTCATTCGCGTCGAATTCCGCCAGCCGGACGATTTCGACGAGGTCGGCTTTCGTGCCGGCCTCGGCGAGCGCAGCGAAGCGTTCGGCATGGCCTTCGAGCTGACCGCGCCGAATCACCGCCCCAAGGTGGTGATCATGGTGTCCAAGGCCGACCACTGCCTGAACGACCTGCTGTATCGGCAGCGCATTGGTCAGCTGTCGATGGACGTGGTGGCGGTGGTGTCCAACCACCCTGACCTGGAGCCGCTGGCGCAGTGGCACAAGATCCCCTACTACCACTTCGCCCTCGACCCCAAGGACAAGGCCGGGCAAGAGCGCAAGGTGCTGCAGGTGATCGAGGAAAGCGGCGCCGAGCTGGTGATCCTTGCCCGCTACATGCAGGTGCTGTCGCCCGAGCTGTGCCGGCGCCTGGATGGCTGGGCGATCAACATTCACCACTCGTTGCTGCCGGGTTTCAAGGGCGCCAAGCCTTATCACCAGGCGTACAACAAGGGCGTGAAGATGGTCGGCGCCACGGCGCACTACATCAACAACGACCTCGACGAAGGGCCGATCATTGCCCAGGGCGTCGAGGTGGTGGACCACAGCCACTATCCGGAAGACTTGATTGCCAAGGGGCGGGACATCGAATGCCTGACCCTGGCGCGGGCGGTGGGGTATCACATCGAGCGGCGGGTGTTCCTTAACGCCAATCGGACTGTGGTTCTGTAGCGTCTGTACTGGCCACTTCGCGGGACAAGCCCGCTCCCACAAGGTCACCGCCATGTTCGATACAGCGGTGAACCTGTGGGAGCGGGCTTGTCCCGCGAATGGCCCCACCCCTTCTGGCCTGCCGTAAAAAGGCATCTCCCTGTCGCTTCCAGTCACTGCGACATCCCCCATCAGGCCCACAATTCCCTGCATCCCAGTACCACATGCCGCCCACGGATGGCGGCGCTTCAACCAACGCTGCATAAATACAAATCAAGCGAGGTAAGAGCATGTCTGGCAATCGTGGAGTGGTGTATCTCGGCGCTGGCAAGGTCGAAGTACAGAAGATCGACTACCCGAAAATGCAGGACCCGCGCGGCAAGAAGATCGAACACGGCGTCATCCTCAAGGTGGTCTCCACCAACATCTGCGGCTCCGACCAGCACATGGTCCGCGGCCGCACCACTGCCCAGGTCGGCCTGGTGCTGGGCCACGAAATCACCGGTGAAATCGTCGAGATGGGGCGTGACGTCGAACGCCTGAAGATCGGTGACCTGGTGTCCGTACCGTTCAACGTCGCCTGCGGCCGCTGCCGCTCGTGCAAAGAGATGCACACCGGCGTCTGCCTCACCGTCAACCCGGCCCGCGCCGGTGGTGCCTACGGTTATGTCGACATGGGCGACTGGACCGGCGGCCAGGCTGAGTACGTGCTGGTGCCCTACGCCGACTTCAACCTGCTGAAACTGCCGGACCGCGACAAGGCCATGGAGAAGATCCGTGACCTGACCTGCCTGTCCGATATCCTGCCAACCGGCTATCACGGTGCCGTGACGGCCGGCGTTGGCCCAGGCAGCACCGTTTACGTAGCGGGCGCCGGCCCGGTCGGCCTGGCAGCGGCTGCCTCGGCCCGCCTGCTGGGCGCTGCCTGCGTCATCGTCGGCGACCTCAACCCACTGCGCCTGGCACACGCCAAGTCCCAGGGCTTCGAAGTGGTCGACTTGTCCAAGGACACCCCGCTGCACGAGCAGATCATCGATATCCTCGGTGAGCCTGAAGTGGATTGCGCCGTCGATGCCGTAGGCTTCGAAGCCCGTGGCCATGGTCATGAAGGCGCCAAGCACGAGGCCCCGGCTACCGTGCTGAACTCGCTGATGCAGGTGACCCGCGTTGCCGGCAACATCGGTATTCCTGGCCTGTACGTGACCGAAGACCCAGGCGCGGTCGATGCCGCCGCCAAGATCGGCGCGCTGAGCATCCGCTTCGGCCTTGGCTGGGCGAAATCGCACAGCTTCCACACCGGCCAGACTCCGACCATGAAGTACAACCGTCAGCTGATGCAGGCGATCATGTGGGACCGTATCAACATCGCTGAAGTGGTGGGTGTGCAGGTCATCAGCCTGGATCAGGCGCCGGAAGGGTATGGCGAGTTCGATGCGGGTGTGCCGAAGAAGTTTGTGATTGATCCGCACAAGACCTTTAGCGCGGCGTGATGTGAAGTTGTAAACAAAGCCCCTCATGAGAGGGGCTTTGTTTTGCACTTCAATAATCGAACCTTGGACTGTAGTAGGCGCTACCTCTCAAGTCGCTTGCGCGTTGCACGAAGTCGGGAAGGTTGTGACTTGGTGATGGACTAGGAGAGCGACTGCTTGCCGGTGAGGAGTCTCTTGAAGAGCTTGCTGACAACGAAGTGTCGGAAGAGTAACGGCGTGCTCGGGGTGCAGGGCTGTGCCGTAGATGACGATTTGGCTGAACGCGCCCCACCGGACGCGATCGAGCATGTAGCACAGCGGGCAGAACCTCGATCAAACGACCGTTGGTGGCACCAGTCGGCCAGGGACGGGGAGCATCAGTGCTGATGGTTGCTATCGGTATGTCTATGGACGCTGATGCTGGTAGCGCTGCCTGTGCTGGCTGAACCTCTGTAGAGCTGGCTGTAGCGGGTCTGGGTGTTGGTGTGATGGATACACGCTGCCGGTGGGTCCGAGGCAAGGATGTGGCAATGACCACTTTTCCGTTGGTTCCGGTGAAGGGCAGCTGACGCTGTCGAAGTCCAAGAAATTTGGTAATGGCTTTTGCCAGAACGGGCAGGCTGATATGGCCCGAGGGGTCGACCTGGTTGACGGGATCACCATGGCAGTAACAGTAGGCGTTCAAGCCTGCCGTTGAAAAAGGGCTCCAGCTATCAGGTGAGCTAAAACGCATGAGTGTCGAGTTGTAGGAACGATATCCATTGCCTAACAAGGCACTTTTGATCACCTGGTCATAGCGCTCACCATTGAAACCAAGCAGCGTCAGGAACGAGGGCAGAGTGGGGTCATGCCCGTAACTTGAGTAGGCGTGCGGCTCCTCTTCTTCATCGCCATTTACCTGCAGCACAGAACCCTTGTCATCGGTTGCCAGCAGCCCGGTGACAGATGCTTCGCCCGTCTGCTGTTCTGCCAGAGGCATTTCGGCATTGCGGAAGATGGCGCGGTTTTGGTCACCTTGTTTGACGGTGATCAGCTTGTCGCCTTGGTAGAAGAACAGTGTGTTGCTCGATGATCTGCTCATGGTTTCGGATCCTTTCAGTTTTGCGTATCGATTATCAGGTGATTAGCCTAAATGCGCTGGCGCGAAGTTTTTGCAATTCATCGTTTGAATCGCTGATTTTTTTTCTAATATATTCAGCTTGTTCTTTAAGTTGCGCGACCTCACGTTTCTCTTTTTGTGGAATAAACTGATGGGTGATTTGTTTTTCAATGATTCCAGCGTTCAGCTTAGATATCTGCTTGATTGTTTCGGATCGCGCTACATCTAACTCCATGATTTCATTCGCTACCAATTGTGCGTTTATCCGGTCTCTATCTGAGCGGTAAAAGGTATTGTCCGATTTGACATTAAGTTGATTTTTTTGCGGATAAACAGTTTTTGATGCCGGTGGTGGGGTGCTGTAATCGCGGTAAACCCAGGTGGTCGCTTTCGGGTATTTAGCCGTTTTTTGCGGTGCTGCAGGGGAGGGTATATTGCCGCGAATAGGCTTTCTAATTATTTGTGGGGTATTGCCGGAGGGGTCTATTAGGTTTATTGGGTCGCCGTTGCAGTACGCGTAAGAATTAAATCCACCTGCTGCAAAAGGACTTAGATAATCGGGCGAGAAGAATCGCATCAGTGTTGGGTGGTAGGCGCGTTGACCATTGCCTAATGAATAAGCCCCCGAGCCTAAATAACAAATCTCGCCATTGAAACCGAGTGCTGTCAGGTTCGAGGGTAGATTCGGGGCATGCCCATAGGCAGAAAAACTGTGTTCTTCTTCCTCATCGTCCACTTGCACCTTGAGCACAGAACCCTTGTCATCCGTGGCCAGTAGCCCGGCCTCAGAGGCATCCCCCGTCTGCCGTTCGGCCAGGGGCATATCGGCATTGCGAAAGATGGCGCGTTGCTGGCTGCCCTGTTTGAGGCTGACGAGCTTGTCGCGCTGATAGAAGAACAATGTGTTGTTCAATGATCTGCTCATGGCTTCGGCCTCCTGCAGCGTTGATGAAAACGTTGTCCCAGGGGGTCATTCTGAACAGTCGGCAGATTAATGAAACTGGCAAAAATGATAGGTGCTACCGGGGCAATTGTTCGTGGCCTTGCCCCGGTATGGGGCGTATCAGTGCATCATTCCGAGCTCGGCATCATCCAGCAGCGCCTTGGCCATTGCGCTCAGGTAGTGAGAGGCCCAGATCAGTTGCTGGTCGCCTTCCATCAGGCCTGTGAGGGTCATGTCCCGCACATAGCCCATCAGCTCCGAGGCCTGTTCGCGGGCGCTTTGGCAAGGGATGCCTGGGGCGATGCAGAACAGCGGTTGGGTTTGGCCTTCGCCTTGAAAGAAGAGGGTCTTGCCCACGGTGGTTTTGGTGTCGTCGGTGGTCATTGTTCGATCTCCCTGAAAGTTCTTTACTGCCAGGCCTGGGCCTATCGCCGGCAAGCCGGCTCCCACAATGTCCTGCGCAGGGCCTGAGGCATGTGACGCCCCTCCCTGTGGGAGCCGGCTTGCCGGCGATGAGGCCAGACCAGGCAACACACGACTTGAACCCTAGTGCAGCGTCCGCGGCTCCACGGGCATCTGCGCCTGGATCAACGCGGACTCAAGCAGCACCCGCAGCGCTTCGAGCTCATGCATCGTGGCCATCATCAGAATCGAAACCGGTGATTTGGGCTGCAGCAGGATTGCCTGGTGCGCGACGGTTTGGGCGCACAGTGCATAGTCCGTAGCCTGGATGAGGGTGTCTTCGAGAGAGTGGGGATTGTGAGGTGGATCGGGGACGATTTTTAACATAATTGTTCTCCTGGTTAAGGGAGCTCGTCACCGTCTGCTGTCAAACAGAAAGGTGGCAGCTGTACATGGGTTGACAGACCGGTAGGAAGAACGAAACCCGGCGCACCGAAGTGCCCCACGTACAGCCGCCATAAAGGCAAAACCATCGTTCTAACCTAGTCAGCCTGTCAAAGCTGATCGCCGCTTTCGCAACGACCGCCCGAGACTAGTGCGCAACCCAGGTCACCGCAATGGCTTAAGGGGTTTGGGAGTATGTTTCAGAAATTTCCTACAAGGAATAGGTTAAATCGTAGATTTTTGCGGAAAAAGCGGTTGGCACATGCTGCTAGCCGACACTGCTCATCGCAGGCTTATTCACGATGTGCAGCGTCGGCGGTTTCACTCATCAGCGCGCATTCGAGCAGAACTCGTAGTACTTCGAGCTCATGCACGTTGGCCATCATCAGAACCGAGACCGGTTGCAGTAGCCCTGCTACGCGACGATAGGTCACTTGAGTCAGTCAAGACCTGAACGAATATTGTGCTGATGTATTCTGGTTTGATTAAATGCTCGAAAGAATGCATCGTCTCCCATCTTCTCCTTGTATATGTTGATTTCTTCTTGCATGGCACCCTGCTGTGCTTTTACGCTGTCCATCGTTGCTTGGGAATCGGCGATAATGTGCTTTAATTCGACGCGCCTGCGTACGATTTCTTCTTTGACGTTAGCAGCTTTCGCAACTGTGTCCGGGTGGGGCTTAGTCTTTAATCCGCTTTCGCCTCGTTGGTTAATGCCATAGGATTTGTCTATATTGGCATACCTGGTGTTCAATCCGTTAAGTTCTGCAGTGGCGGCATTCCTTGCCTTGTTGGCAGACCTGAAATTGTCGTTGAGGTTGGCGTTTTTCTTGACCAGTTCTATGACTCTATTATGCATAGCCTCTCTGGGTACAGGATGAGGTGCCCTTCGCCTCATCATATGGCCAGTCGGGTCGGTGAAGTTAATCGGATCGTCAGAGCAATATGCATATGCGTTAATGCCGCCGTGTTCGAAGGGCGACAAATTGTCAGGTGATAGAAATCGCATAAGTGAAGGAGAAAAGCAGCGATAGCCATTCCCGAGCAAGTAGGTGCTTGATAGGCGGTCAAGCCGCTCGCCGTTAAAGGCCAGCCCACTGGTGTCCAATGGCTTGTCTTCCGATGCACCATAAGCAGTATAGGATCGAGGCCCAGAATCCTCCAAGCATTCGTATCGTAACACTGAACTGTTTGAGTCAGTGGCTAGCAGCGTACTATGCTCTTGAGAAAACACGACTGCAGCTAGTTGGTCTGATGTGCGAAAGACCGTCGCGTAGTGTCCAGCTTTTTTGATTGTTGCAATTACATTTGCTGTATAAAAATAATGAGTAGCTTCTTTTGCAGTTGGCATGGCGGTACGTCCTGAGTGAAAACGCTGAGACCCAGTCTCGGCAGTTTGGGCGCCGTTTGACAACTGGCAGAAATGCTAGGTTTTTAGCTGTAATTGCTCGTGAATAAGCGTAAGTCGAGCTTGCAGATCTGGTCTGGAACGAAATTCGCGGCCAACAGTCCAACGACTCGTTTCCCCGGCCATCCCGGCCCACGAGGTCCCTCCCGATGAAAGCATTCACCCTGGCAACCCTGATGACCCTGGCCGCAAGCCCGGTGTTCGCCTTCAACCTCAGCGACGCCGCCAACGCCGTGTCGGCCATGCAGAACCAGAACCCACAGGGCCAGGTGCAGGCGCCCGAGGGGCAGGCCAATCTGCTCAATACCTTGGGCAGCGAGCTGAAGATCACGCCCGAACAAGCCGTGGGCGGGGCGGGGGCCATGCTGGGGTTGGCGCGCAACAATCTGAGCAGCGATGACTATGGCCAGCTGACCAAGGCCGTGCCGGGCCTCGACCTGCTGTCGGGCGCCAATGCGCTGGGCGGCTTGAGTGGCCTGGGCGAGTTGCTGGGCGAGAACAGTGAAAGCCAGTCGGCGCTGAGCAATGCCCTGGGCAACAACGTCGAGAACCGCAACGACCTGGACACTGCGTTCAAGGCACTGGGGATGGACACCGGGATGATCGGCCAGTTTGCCCCGCTGATCCTGCAGTACCTCGGCCAGCAGGGCATCGCCGGGTCGCTGTTGCAGAACCTGGGGAGCCTGTGGACCACGCCGGCGCCCGCGACCACGCCCTCGGTTTGATTGACACTGTTTCAATTGACTACGTTGTAGTGGCGTAGCTTTTCGTAAGCGATAGCACCTGAGGCAATCAACGACGAGTCGAGTCCGAATACTGACTGCACGGATGCTGAATGGACAATGTCGAGGTGCTGGCGAGCTACCACCAGCTCCTTTATCGCGTATCCGCTATGCGTTTATGTCTCCAGATAATTGCGCGAATGACTTACGCGCACGGTCGAACTCAGCAGCCAACTTCTCCAGTGCATTGAGACGTATTTGCCGGATGCCTGGGGAAAGCTTGATCTTTTTGTTAACCATGTAGTGACTGGCCAGGTAAAACTGGCTCAGATTTCGCTGGAGGTTGTCGGCTGAGGTGACCGCGTTAATGTCGACTTGATAATAGCGTCTTCGCTCTGCAAATAAGCTCAGGCCTGAACGCTGGTGCAGGATAGACGCGCCAGGCGCTTTCTTGGGTCGGGCGGGGTCGTAGGAGCGTAGTGTGAGCGTTTCATCGCTCAGGCCGGGTTGCGGATTCCAATTGGAGTATTCAGGTTTAGACGCGACTTGTTTTTTGGAATGGGCGCTAGGTACGGGGCCTGAAGGCCGTCGTAGTGGCACGGATTTCGCCAATGGAGCCTGCCCGACAGGATTCAGTTTCACGGCCAGCAATTCAGCTACGCTAACGTGCCCTGTCGAGTCGGAGAAATTCACAGGATCACCCAAACAGTAGGTGTATGCGTTGATGCCACCTTCTGCGAAAGGGCTAAGATCATCCGGGGTATGGAAGCGCCGAAGTATAGGGCTGTAAGTACGATACCCCTGACCTAGCATATACGCCCCGATCAGTTGCTCACGGTGTTCACCATTGAAGCCGAGACGAGTCGCCGCCGGTTGTGAGCGTGGGTCATGCCCATAGGCCGTGTAGGCGTACACCATTCGAGCCTGCCCGCTGCGCATCTGCAGCAGTGACTTCTGCATATCTGTCATCAACAAACGGGTTTCAACTTCCGAGTTGTTCCCACGCCGTTCAGCCAACGGCTGATCCGCTCCGCGCAGCAGTGTCAGACTTTGCGCACCCTCAATCTCAAGCGTGAGCTGTTCACGATGGTAGAAGTACAGGCGTTGGTTCACGAAGCTGGCCTCGAATGGGGGGACTGTGTTCCGTTCAGTCTCCCCGCCAAAGGCGCCTGCAACAACTGACAAAAATGCTAGGCAGACGCCCCCGGCAAACCGAGATCGACTCCGAAGATCAGCCTGCCTCGGAGAAGTCCACCACACGCATCTGCCGCCGGAAGCCGGCGGTAAGTACGGCCAGATACGCCAGTCCCAGCGCAAACCAGCACAGACCAATCACCATGGTCAGCGCCGACAGGCTGGTCCACAGCCACAAGGTCAGGCTCAACCCCACCAGCGGCACCGCGCCATAGCACAGCAGGCCTTTGAGGTTGCGCTGTGCGCTGTCGTCCATCAGGTGTGTCTTCACCACCGCCAGGTTCACCGCCGAGAACGCCACCAGCGCGCCAAAGCTGATCAGCGAGGCCAGGGTGGAAAGGTCGATTACCAGCGCCAGCAGCGAAAACGCCGACACCAGCAGGATGGCGAACACCGGCGTGCCGAGGCGTGGCGACAGGTGGCCGAAGGTACGCTGCGGCAGCACCCGGTCGCGGCCCATGGTGTAGAGAATGCGCGACACCGCGGCCTGGGAGGCCAGTGCCGAGCCCAGGCTGCCAGCCACATAGGCGGCGGTGAAGAAGTTGGCCAGGAACTGCCCGCCCGCCTTGAACATCACTTCATTGGCGGCGGCATCGGCGTTGGCGAAGGTGCTGCCGGGCAGCACCAGCTGGCTCACATAGGCCAGCACGGTGAACAGCAGGCCGGCGAACAGGGTGGTGAGGATGATTGCACGCGGCACGTCGCGGCGGGCGTCGCGGCTTTCCTCGGCCAAGGTGGATACTGCGTCGAAGCCCAGGAACGACAGGCACAGTACCGCAGCGCCAGCCATCAGCGGGCCGAAGCCGGGTGCGCTGCCATCACCGCTCAGCGGCGTCAGCCAGTCGATTGGCTGGCCGTTGCCCAGGGTCTGCCACGACAGCGCCACGAACACGCCGATGAACACGATCTGCGCGCCGACGATCAGGTTGCTGGTCTTGGCCACCGAGTTGATGCCGACCACGTTGAGCACGGTCACCAGGGCGATGGAGGCGAGCACGAAGGCCCAGGCGGGCACCGCCGGGAAGGCGATGTTGAGGAACAGGCCGATCAGCAGGTAGTTGATCATCGGCAGGAACAGGTAGTCGAGCAGCAGCGACCAGCCGGCCAGAAAGCCGACGTTCTGGCCGAAGGCCATGTTGGTGTAGGAATACGCCGAGCCCGCGACCGGGAAGCGCTTGACCATGAAACTGTAGGACGCGGCGGTGAACAGCATGGCCAGCAGGGTGACCAGGTAGGCGCCGGCGGTGCGGCCACCGGTGAGTTCGGTGACGATGCCGTAGGTGGTGAAGATGGTCAGGGGGACCATGTAGACCAGGCCGAAGAACACCAGGGCGGGCAGGCCGAGGACGCGGCGGAGCTGGGGCGGGGTGGAGCTAGGTTGGTTGGCCATTGATCGATCCAGGCTTTTTTGTAGTTGTGCTTTGATCGATTTTTATCCACTTAGGTGGGGTGTGACAAAGAAGTATTCCTAATGCTGACTATTAGCCAGGGTTTTAATGGGTATTGCAGGGTATTCAGTGGCCTCTTCGCGGGCTTGCCCCGCGAAGAGGCCGGTCCAGACTGACGGCTTAGCCCATCTCCCCGCGCAGCTGCTCGATCCGCTGATCCTTCTCCTCCCACACCTGATTCACCCAGGCCTGCACGGTCTGGCGGAAGGCCGGATCATTCTCGTAATCCCCCGCCCACAAGGCCGGGTCCAGTTCACGCACGCGAATGTCGATAATCACCCGACTGATGCTGCCATTGAGCAAGGCCCAGAAGCCTGGCGCCTTGTTGCCGGGATACACGATGGTCACGTCCAGTAGCGCATCGAGCTGCTCGCCCAGCGCCGCCAGCACGAATGCCACGCCGCCGGCCTTGGGCTTGAGCAGGTAGCGATAGGGTGACTGCTGTTCCCGGTGCTTGGCCTCGGTGAAGCGCGTGCCTTCCAGGTAGTTGACCACGGTCACCGGCTGGCGCTTGAACAGCTCGCAGGCGGCCTTGGTGATCTCCAGGTCCTTGCCCTTGAGTTCGGGGTGCTTGTCCAGAAACGCCTTGCTGTAGCGCTTCATGAACGGGTAATCCAGCCCCCACCAGGCCAGGCCCAGCAGCGGCACCCAGATCAGCTCCTTCTTGAGGAAGAACTTGAAGAACGGCGTGCGCCGGTTGAGGCTCTCGATCAGCGCCGGGATGTCGACCCAGGTCTGGTGGTTGCTGACGGCCAGGTAGGAGGTGTCCTTGCGCAGGTTCTCGACGCCGCGGATATCCCACTGGGTCGGGATGCACAGGGCGAAAATGGCCTTGTCGATTTCCGACCAGGTTTCGGCCACCCACATCACCGCCCACGAGGCATAGTCACGCCCACGGCCCGGCAGGACCAGTTTGAGCAGGGCGAAGACCAGCAGCGGGCAGATCAACACCACAGTGTTGAGCAGCAGCAGGGTGGTCGTGAGAATGCCAGTGAACAGGCGACGCATAAGGAAACTCGTGTTGTGAAAGTAAGCAGTGGGCAATGATAAGCAGGGCTGCGTCCTACGCCAAATGTGCAATTGCCTGCGGCGGGGACAAATGTTTCACATTATGTTGTTTAGCCTTGTGTCAGCGAACCTATCCTGCCTGTGCAGTCTAAGCACTGACCCCTTACAAGGAAGCCTGCCCTGTGAAATCCATGCTTGCCCTGTTATCGCTGCTGGCGCTGCCAGTCATGGCCGCCGAGCCGACGATCTATGGCCGTTACGAGAACATTGCCTTGCCTGAGCTTGGCGAAACGCTGAAAGCCAAGATGGACACCGGTGCCTACACCGCGTCGCTGTCGGCCAAGGACATCGAGCGTTTTACCCGTGATGGCGACGACTGGGTGCGCTTCCGCCTGGCGACCAAGGATGCCGACGGCAAGGTCTACGAGCACAAGCTGGCGCGTATCAGCAAGATCAAGAACCGTTCCGACGAAGAGGAGGAGGGCGATGCGCCGGAGCTTTCGCAGCGGCCGGTGGTCGACCTGGAGCTGTGCCTGGGGGATGAGAAGCGCACCGTGGAGGTGAACCTGGTGGACCGCAGCAGCTTCAACTATCCGTTGCTGGTGGGGGCCAAGGCGCTGCGCGAGTTCAAGGCGGCGGTGAACCCGGCGAAGCGGTTTACCGCGGGCAAGCCTGACTGCTGATGGTTTCAGGCTGTACCGGCCCTATCGCCGGCAAGCCGGCTCCCACAAGTACTCCGCTGTTCCCAAGTTCAGCAGTGTACCTGTGGGAGCGGGCTTGTCCCGCGAAGAGGCCCGTCAGACCACCGGCGCTGTCGCAATCATCGAAGGCCGCTTGCTCACCTCGGCATACCACGCCGCCAACCCTGGCTGACGCGCTCGCCAGCCAAACTCAGGCTGGCGCAGGTCCAGATACCCCAGCGCACAGGCCACGCCAATCGCCACCAGATCAAACCCCGAAATCAGCTCCGCCAGGTGCTCCTGCTCCAGGTTGGCCAAACTGCGCCGAATCTTCTCGCCCTGCGCCTCCAGCCAGCCATCCCAGCGTTTGTCCTCCGGTCGCAAGAAGCTTTCATAGCGCGACGACACCGCCGCGTCCATGATCGCATCGGCCTGCGACATCAGGGCCATGCGCCGCCAGCGCGCCGAGCCCTCGCGGGGCAGCAGCGGCAGGCCGACATGCTGCAGGTCGAGGTACTCGCAGATCACCCGGCTGTCGTGCAGCACGGTGCCGTCTTCCAGGCGCAGGGCCGGGATCTTGCCGATCGGGTTGCCCCGGTTGAGCTGCTCGTCACCGCTCACCGGGCTGATGTTCACCGGCTGCAGGGCCACGCGGTCAAGCTGGCCGGTCTCGTGCAGCACCACCATGACCTTGCGCACGAACGGCGACAACGGCGAGTGGAACAGGGTCATCGTGGCCATGGCTCAGTTGCCTTGCAGGCTGGGCGGCAGGCACACGCCGGTGCCGCCGATGCCGCAGTAGCCGTCCGGGTTCTTGGCCAGGTACTGCTGGTGGTAGGCCTCGGCGAAGTACACGGTCGGTGCCTGGTCGATCTCGGTGGTGATTTCGCCGAAGCCGGCCTTGCTCAGCTCGGCCTGGAAGGCGTCGCGGCTAGCCTGGGCTTCTTCGAGCTGCTGCGGCGAGGTGCAGAAGATGGCCGAGCGGTACTGGGTGCCGATGTCGTTGCCCTGGCGCATGCCTTGGGTCGGGTTGTGCAGCTCCCAGAACATCGCCAGCAGTTCGCGGTAGCTGACGCGGTCCTTGTCGAACACCACCAGCACCACTTCGGTGTGGCCGGTCAGGCCCGAGCAGACTTCTTCGTAGGTGGGGTTGGGGGTGAAGCCGCCGGCATAGCCGACCACGGTGCTGACCACGCCTTCACGCTGCCAGAAGCGGCGCTCGGCGCCCCAGAAGCAGCCCAGGCCGAAGATGGCGAAGTCGATGCTGCCTTCGAAGAACGGGCCGAGCAGCGGGGTGCCTTCGAACACGTAGTGGAACTCGGGCAGGGTCATCGGGGTTTCGCGGCCGGGCAGGGCTTGCTCGGCGGTTGGCATGACGTTTTTGTTCACCAGGATTTCCGAACGCAGGACCATGGCCGTTCCTCTGTTTGTCAGTTGGATAGGGGGTGGGGCCATCGCCGGCTTGCCGGCGGTGAGGCCCGAATGGACTCTATAGTGCCCGAGCTTGGCGCAGCTGTCAGTCCATTGGACCGCGCGGATAGCGCTTGAGTTTTTCCGCCAGCTCACGCCCCGGAATCGGCCGGTCGAACAGGTAGCCCTGGCCCACGTCGCAGCGGTGCCGACGCAGGAATGCCAACTGCTCCGGCGTCTCGATCCCTTCGGCCACCACCTTCAGCTTGAGGTTGTGCGCCATGGCCACCACCGCCGAGGTGATCTCCATGTCGTCCTGGTTGTCGGGGATCTCGTTGATGAAGCTGCGGTCGATCTTGATGATGTCGATCGGAAACTTCTTCAGGTAGCTCAGCGACGAATAACCGGTGCCGAAGTCGTCCATGGCCAGGGTCAGGCCCAGGGCCTTGAGCTCATCGAGCTGGCGGTGGGTGTCTTCGCTGGCCTCCAGCAGCAGGCCTTCGGTCAGCTCCAGCTCCAGCAGGTGCGGGGGCAGGGCTTCTTCCTTGAGGATCGTGCCGATCGACGCCACCAGGTCGGGGTCGGAAAACTGCTTGGGCGAGAGGTTGATGGCCACGTGCAGGTTGCCCATGCCGGCCTCGCGCAGTTGCTGGCTCATGCAGCACGCCTGGCGGACCACCCACTTGCCGATGGGAATGATCAGGCCGGTTTCCTCGGCCACGCTGATGAACTGGTCGGGGCGGATCATGCCGCGCTCGGGGTGGTTCCAGCGCAGCAGCGCTTCCAGGCCCAGCAGGCGACCGCTGCGCAGGCACAGCTTGGGCTGGTAGAACACCTCCAGCTCGTTCTGGGTCAGGGCGCGGCGCAGGTTGTTCTCGACGAACAGCTTGTAGCTGGCCTCGGCATTGAGCACTTCGGTGAACACCTGCACCTGATGCTTGCCGTTGGCTTTGGCCTTGTGCAGGGCCAGGCCTGCGTTCTTCATCAGGGTGGTCGGGTCGCTGCCGTGCAGCGGCGCGCAGGCCAGGCCCACCGAGGCGGTCACGTTGATCAACTGGTTGTCGACGAACATCGGCTTGTCGAGGGTGCGCAGCAGTTGCAGCGCTACGCCCTGGCCGTCTTCCAGGCTGGTGTCGTCGAGCAGCACGGCGAATTCGTTGCTGGCAAAACGGGCCAGCACGCCGCTGGCGCTGAGGCTGTTGCGCAGGCGCCGGGCCAGGCTGATCAGCAGTTTGTCGCCGGTCTGGTGGCCGAGGCTGTCGTTGATCCGCTTGAAGTTGTCGATGTCCACCAGCAGCAGGCAGGTCGAGCTGTCGCCTTCGCGGGCGAAGCGCTCGTCGAGGCTGCGGATGAACGCTGGGCGGTTGCCCAGGTTGGTCAGGTTGTCGGTGTAGGCCAGGCGCTCGATGCGCTGCTGGGCCAGCTTGGTCTGGGTGACGTCTTCGTAGATGCCGATGTAGTGGGTCAGCTCGCGGTTGTCGCCGTAGACCTTGGAGATCGACAGCTGGCCCCAGTACGGTTCGAGGTTCTTGCGCCGGCTCTTGAACTCGCCTTGCCAGCTGTTGCCCATGGCCAGGCTCGACGGCGAGTCGAACAGCAGTTCGCTGAGGTTCTCCAGCGCCGGCAGCTCGGCCAGGTGGTGGCCCTGGACCTCCTCGGTGCTGTACTGGGTGATCGCCGTGAAGCTGGGGTTGACGTACTCCACCACGCCATCGCGGTTGACCAGCAGGAACGCGCTGGCGCTCTGCTCCACGGCGCGCTGGAACAGGTGCAGGGCGCTGGCGGCGGTGCGCCGGTTGTGGTTGGTGATGACCTGGGCGAACTGGTCGGCCAGCTCGCCGGCGAAGGCGATTTCATCCGATTGCCAGGTGCGCGGCTGGCCGGTCTGCTCCAGGCACAGCACGCCGACCACCTGGCCATCGACACGGATACTGGCGTCGAGCATGGCGTTGTTGTCGGCGTACAGGCTCTCGGCCAGTTCACGGGTGCGCGGATCGTGGTTGGCGTTGTGCGCATCGATGGCGCGGCTGGCGTGCAGGGCTTCCAGATAGTCGGGAAAGCGGCTGGCGTCGATAGGGTCGGGCAGGCGATGGATCTGCTCGTTGCGCAGCCAGGCGCTGATCGGCTCCAGGCGTTGTTCTTCCAGGTGCCAGATGCTGGCGCTGTCGACTTTGTAGATTTCGCAGGCACTGCGGGTGATCAACTGCGCGGCTTCCAGCAGCGAGTTCTCGGCGCTGTAGCGTTGGCGGGCCAGACGCAGGATCAGGTCCTGCTGGCCGCGCACGCGCTCCAGGTGTTCGAGCTGCTCTTGCTGGGCGCGCTGGTTGAGTTGCAGGGCCAGTTCGAGGCGGTTGTTGCGGGACTCGAGATCGGTGGCATCCAGCTCGTCGTCTTCGTCTTCGAGCACCGTGAGGAACCCGCGCAGGAGCTGGCGGTTGTGCTGCTTGAACGCTTCGCCGGCCTCCAGGATGCGCAGCGTGCGCGCCTGTGCGTGCAAGGTGTAGCGCACGCGGTAATAGCTGCGGCGGTTGAGCTGCAGCTGGATTTCGTCGTGCAGCCGGTAGCGCGCTTCCGGCTCCATGAGGCTGGCATAGGGTGCGTCGATCAGCGCACACAGCGCGGAGGCTGGCAGCCCGAACTGGCGCTCGCAGGCGGGGTCGAGGTAGAGCATCGCCCAGGTCGCTTCGTTGAGCCTTTCGAAACGCAGCATGCCGAGCCGCGAGGGCACGGGAAGCTGCGTGACGACCTCGGCCGCCACACGGCTGGCGGCATCGGGTTGGCTTTTCATCGAAGACTCGCTTGAAGAGGGAGACGCGGCCTGGGCGGCGGCGCATCTGGCAAGGTTGCATCATGTCCCCAGGGCTGGCAAGCGGCCATGTGGCGTGTCATGGGTATGTTTTCGGCGGCGGGGCGGGAAACTGAAGGTTGCTGCGGAACTGGGGCTGCTTTGCAGCCCATTCGCGGGACAAGCCCGCTCCCACAGAGACCCCACCAAGCCAGAGATTGACGCTGTACCTGTGGGAGCGGGCTTGTCCCGCGAATGGGGCGGCACAGGCAAAAAAAAGCCCCGCCAATTGACGGGGTTGAGGTACGAGCGTGGCAGCTCGAAAAAGGTACCTGCCTCCCCGAAGGAAGGCAGGTTGGCTGCGTGTTACAGCAGCATGGTGCGGATATCGCCCAGCACGTCGCCCAGGCGCTTGGTGAAGCGCGCGGCGGCAGCGCCGTTGATCACACGGTGATCGTAGGACAGCGACAGCGGCAGCATCAGCTTCGGCTGGAAGGCCTTGCCATCCCAGACCGGCTGCATGGTGGCCTTGGACACACCGAGGATCGCCACCTCAGGCGCGTTGACGATCGGCGTGAAGCCGGTGCCGCCAATGTGGCCGAGGCTGGAGATGGTGAAGCAGGCGCCCTGCATGTCGTCGGCGGACAGCTTCTTGGTGCGGGCTTTCTCGGCGAGCGAGGCAGCTTCGGCAGCCAGTTGCAGCAGGCTCTTCTGGTCGACGTTCTTGATCACAGGGACCAGCAGGCCGTCCGGGGTGTCCACGGCGAAGCCGATGTGCACGTACTTCTTGCGGATGATGGCCTTGCCGCTTGGCGCCAGCGAGCTGTTGAAGTCCGGCAGTTCCTTGAGCAGGAAGGCGCAGGCCTTGAGCAGCAGTGGCAGCACGGTCAGCTTGACGCCAGCCTTCTCGGCCACAGCCTTCTGCGCAACGCGGAAGGCTTCCAGCTCGGTGATGTCGGCGGAGTCGAACTGGGTCACGTGCGGCACGTTCAGCCAGCTGCGGTGCAGGTTGTTGGCACCGACCTGCATCAGGCGGGTCAGGGCCACTTCTTCCACTTCACCGAACTTGCTGAAGTCCACGGCCGGGATCGGCGGGATGCCAGCGCCGCCGGTTGCGCCGGCGGCTGCCGGGGCTTCCTTGGCCTTTTGCATCATGGCTTTGACGTAGACCTGCACGTCTTCTTTCAGGATGCGGCCGTGCGGGCCGGTAGCGGCAACCGCGCCCAGCTCGACACCGAATTCACGGGCCAGTTGGCGAACCGCCGGGCCTGCGTGAACCTTGGCGTTGTTGCCGGCAGCCGGTGCGGTGGCAACCGGAGCAGGAGCAGCGGCAGCCGGAGCAGCAGCAGGTGCGGCGGCCGGAGCGGCTTCAGCCTTGGCTGGCGCAGCAGCGGCCGGAGCCGGTGCTGCAGCCGGGACAGCGCCAGCGACTTTCAGCTTGAAGATCAGGTCGCCAGTGCCGACTTCATCTTCGAGCTTGCACAGGACTTCTTCGACCACGCCAGCAGCAGGCGACGGGATCTCCATGGAAGCCTTGTCGGACTCCAGGGTGATCAGCGACTGGTCGGCTTCGACGGTGTCGCCGACCTTGACCAGCACTTCGATGATCTTGGCCTTGCCCGACGAACCGATGTCCGGCACGTGGATGTCCTGCACGCTGGCGGCAGCCGGGGCTGCAGCAGGCGCAGGCGCAGCTTCGGCGGCGGGCTTTTCAGCAGCAGCCGGCGCAGCAGCAGGGGCCGCGGCCGGAGCCTCGGGCGCCGCAGCGGCGCCCTCGGCTTCCAGCACCAGCAGTTCGTCGCCTTCTTTCAGGCGGTCGCCCAGCTTGACCTTCAGTTCCTTGATGACACCGGCCTTGGGCGCCGGGATCTCCATGGAGGCCTTGTCGGACTCCAGGGTCAGCAGGCTCTGGTCGGCCTCGATACGGTCACCGACCTTGACGAACAGCTCGATGATTTCACCTTCACCGCTGCCGATGTCAGGTACGCGAATGAGTTCGCTCACTTAAAAATACTCCTCAGCAGTCCAGTGGGTTGCGCTTGTCCGGATCGATGCCGAACTTGACGATAGCGTCAGCCACCACTTTCGGTTCGATCTCGCCACGGTCAGCCAAGGCTTCCAGGGCAGCCAGCACTACGAAGTGGCGGTCGACTTCGAAGAAGTGACGCAGCTTCTTGCGGCTGTCGCTGCGACCGTAACCATCGGTACCCAGGACTTTGAACTCTTTGCTCGGCACCCACTGACGGATCTGCTCGGCGAACAGCTTCATGTAGTCGGTGGAGGCAACAACCGGGCCTTTACGGCCAGCCAGGCACTGCTCGACGTAGGTCTGCTCCGGCTTCTGGCCAGGCTTCAGGCGGTTGGCGCGTTCCACGGCCAGGCCGTCGCGGCGCAGTTCGTTGAAGCTGGTGACGCTCCACACGTCGGCACCGACGTTGAACTCTTCACGCAGGATCTTCGCCGCTTCGCGAACTTCGCGCAGGATGGTGCCGGAGCCCATCAGCTGAACGTGGTGCGCGGCTTCGCGGGTGTCGTCCTCGAGCAGGTACATGCCCTTGATGATGCCTTCCTCGACACCGGCCGGCATGGCTGGCTGCTGGTAGGATTCGTTCATCACGGTGATGTAGTAGAAGATGTCCTGTTGCTCTTCGGTCATCTTCTTCATGCCGTCCTGGATGATCACCGCCAGCTCGTAGCCGTAGGTCGGATCATAGGTGCGGCAGTTCGGGATGGTGCCCGCCATCATGTGGCTGTGACCGTCTTCGTGCTGCAGGCCTTCACCGTTGAGGGTGGTACGGCCGGCGGTACCGCCGATCAGGAAGCCACGGGTGCGGCTGTCGCCAGCGGCCCAGGCCAGGTCGCCGATACGCTGGAAGCCGAACATCGAGTAGAAGATGTAGAACGGCAGCATCGGCTGGTTGTGGCAGCTGTACGAGGTACCGGCAGCGATGAACGACGACATGGCGCCGGCTTCGTTGATGCCTTCCTCGAGGATCTGGCCCTTCTTGTCTTCGCGGTAGAACATCACCTGGTCTTTATCGACTGGCTCGTAGAGCTGGCCGACCGACGAGTAGATGCCCAGCTGGCGGAACATGCCTTCCATACCGAAGGTACGGGCTTCGTCCGGGATGATCGGGACGATGCGCTGGCCGATTTCCTTGTCCTTGACCAGCTGCGCGAGGATCCGCACGAAGGCCATGGTGGTGGAGATTTCGCGGTCGCCCGAACCGTCCAGGATCGCCTTCAGGGTTTCCAGGGACGGGGTCGGCACGCTGAAGCTCTTCGCGCGGCGCTGCGGCACGAAGCCACCCAGTGCGGTACGGCGCTCGGCCAGGTACTTGGCTTCGGCAGAACCTTCTTCGGGCTTGAAGAACGGCAGGTTCTCGAGCTCGCTGTCCTTGACCGGGATGTCGAAGCGGTCACGGAAGTGACGCAGACTGTCGACGTCGACCTTCTTGGTGTTGTGCGCGGTGTTCTTGGCTTCGCCGGCACCGGTACCGTAACCCTTGATGGTCTTGGCCAGGATGACGGTCGGCTGGTCTTTGTGGTTGACCGCCTGGTGGTAGGCCGCATAGACCTTGTACGGGTCGTGGCCACCACGGTTGAGCTTCCAGATCTCGTCGTCGGACAGGTCTTCGACCATGGCCTTGAGCTCTGGGGTGTTGAAGAAGTGCTGACGCACGTAGGCGCCGTCTTTGGCCTTGTAGTTCTGGTACTCGCCGTCGATGACTTCGTCCATGCGACGCTGCAGGGCACCGTTGGTGTCCTTGGCGAACAGTGGGTCCCAGAATCGGCCCCAGACGACCTTGTTGACGTTCCAGCCACCGCCACGGAACACGCCTTCGAGTTCCTGGATGATCTTGCCGTTGCCGCGAACCGGGCCGTCGAGGCGCTGCAGGTTGCAGTTGATGACGAAGATCAGGTTGTCCAGCTTCTCGCGGCCAGCCAGGGCGATCGCGCCCAGGGATTCCGGCTCGTCGCACTCGCCGTCGCCCATGAAGCACCAGACCTTCTGCTTGCCGGCCGGGATGAAGCCACGGGCTTCCAGGTACTTCATGAAGCGCGCCTGGTAGATCGCCTGGATCGGGCCCAGACCCATGGAAACGGTCGGGAACTGCCAGAAGTCAGGCATCAGCCAAGGGTGCGGGTACGAAGACAGGCCTTTGCCGTCCACTTCCTGACGGAAGTTGTTCATCTGGTCTTCGTTGATGCGGCCTTCCATGAAGGCACGGGCGTAGACGCCTGGCGAAGCGTGGCCCTGGAAGAAGATCAGGTCGCCGCCGTGTTCTTCGGTCGGGGCCTGGAAGAAGTAGTTGAAGCCGATGTCGTACAGGGTGGCACTGGAGGCGAAGCTGGAGATGTGGCCACCCAGGTCCGAGTCCTTCAGGTTGGTGCGCATCACCATGGCCAGCGCGTTCCAACGCACCATCGAGCGAATGCGGCGTTCCATGAACAGGTCGCCAGGCATGCGTGCTTCGTGGGTGACAGGGATGGTGTTGCGGTATGGCGTGGTGATTGCGTATGGCAGCTGGGAGCCACTACGGGTGGCCAGCTCGCCCATGCGGGTCATCAGGTAATGAGCGCGGTCTTCGCCTTCTTTGTCGAGGACCGACTCCAGGGCATCCAGCCATTCCTGGGTTTCGATTGGATCGAGGTCTTGCATGGCTTGCTCCAGGGCGGAAAGGCCACCAGAATCGGGGGCCTGAGTTTGCGACTGGCCTTATGGGCAGACGTCGTGAATTCTTGGATTACCGGAGTGTGCACCGGCGGCGTGTAGTTTTACTACATTTGCTTTCGTATTTCATGCTTTTACACGGGCGGGGTAGTAGTAATACTACACAAATGCGACGTTTGGTCGCACCTTGGCTTGTGAGGAAAAACGTTCATGTTGGTTGGCGTTGTGTCGCGAACGGGTGATTCTTGATGTTTGTTGCCAATGATTCGTTTTTTTCAGCTATTTCCAACTTTTGTACGACAGTCCAACCGTGGTCCAGCTTCCTCTTGGCCCCATTCAACCCTCTCATTCACGCCGATCAAGGATAGTCCATGCGCCTGCCTTTGCCGCTCGAACTGCCTGCCACCCTGCAACCGCTGGTCGCGCGTAATCAGCAGTTTCTGCTCGATGCGCTGGCTGGCCACCCCGAACTTGACCTGACGGCCTGGAGCCCGGTCCACCGGCAGCAATTCGACCAGGTGGCGGCGGCCAGCGACTTCGTCCAGGGCCTTGCCCAGCGCGAGCCGGCCATGCTGTTCGCGCTGGTGGCCAGCGGCGAGCTGGACCGTCGCTATGTAGGGGGCGAGCTGCGCGCGCACATCGCCGCCGCGGCGCAGGCAGCGCAGAGCGAAGAGGAGCTGGCGCGCAACCTGCGGCGCGAGCGCAACCGCCTGCAACTGCGCATCATCTGGCGCGACATCACCCGCCAGGCCGAGCTCGGCGAAACCTGCCGCGACCTGTCCGACCTGGCCGATGCGGCCATCGACGAAGCCTATCAATGGCTGTACCCGCGCCACTGCCAGCAGTTTGGTACGCCGATCGGCCACCGCAGCGGCCAGCCGCAGCATATGGTGGTGCTGGGCATGGGCAAGCTGGGGGCGGTGGAGCTGAACCTGTCGTCGGACATCGACCTGATCTTCGCCTTCCCCGAAGGCGGCGAAACCGAAGGGGTCAAGCGCTCGCTGGACAACCAGGAGTTTTTCACCCGCCTGGGCCAGCGGCTGATCAAGGCGCTGGACCCGGTGACCGTCGATGGCTTCGTGTTCCGTGTCGACATGCGCCTGCGTCCCTATGGCTCGGCCGGTTCGCTGGTGCTCAGCTTCAACGCCCTGGAGCAGTACTACCAGGACCAGGGTCGTGACTGGGAGCGCTACGCCATGATCAAGGCGCGGGTAGTGGCCGGCGACCATGACGCGGGTGCGCAGTTGCAGGGCATGCTGCGTCCGTTCGTCTACCGCCGCTACCTGGACTTCTCGGCCATCGAGGCGCTGCGCACCATGAAGCAGCTGATCCAGCAGGAGGTCCGGCGCAAGGGCATGGCCGACAACATCAAGCTGGGTGCCGGCGGCATCCGCGAGGTGGAGTTCATCGCCCAGGCCTTCCAGCTGATCCATGGCGGACGCGACCTGAGCCTGCAGCAACGGCCTTTGCTCAAGGTGCTGGCGACCCTGGAGGGCCAGGGCTACCTGCCGACAGCGGTGGTGCTCGAGCTGCGCGAGGGGTATGAATTCCTGCGTTACACCGAGCATGCCATCCAGGCCATTGCCGACCGCCAGACGCAGATGTTGCCGGACAGCGACCTCGATCGCGCGCGGGTGGCCTACATGCTCGGTTATGCCGACTGGCAAAGTTTCCATGACCATCTGATGCACTGGCGTGGCCGTGTCGACTGGCACTTCCGCCAGGTGATCGCCGACCCGGATGACGAAGAGGGCGAAGGCGAGCTGGTGGTCGGCGGCGAGTGGTCGCCGCTGTGGGAGCAGGCACAAGATGAAGAAGCCGCTTGCCGGCAGCTGCAGGAGGCCGGTTTCAAGCAGCCCGCCGAAGCCTTGCGGCGCCTGGCCGGGCTGCATGCCAGCCCGCAGTTGCGCTCGATGCAGCGCATCGGCCGTGAGCGCCTGGATGCCTTTATCCCTCGGCTGCTGGCCCAGGCCGTGGAGCACGAGAACCCGGACCTGGTGCTGGAGCGGGTGCTGCCGCTGGTCGAGGCCGTGGCACGGCGTTCTGCCTATCTGGTGCTGCTGACCGAAAACCCCAGCGCCTTGCGCCGCCTGTTGACCTTGTGCGCTGCCAGCCCGTGGATTGCCGAGCAGATCGCCCGCTACCCGTTGCTGCTCGATGAACTGCTCAATGAAGGCCGGCTGTTCAGCCCGCCGATGGCACCGGAACTGGCGGCCGAGTTGCGCGAACGGCTGACGCGCATCCCCGAGGACGACCTTGAGCAACAGATGGAGGCGCTGCGCCACTTCAAGCTGGCCCACAGCCTGCGTGTGGCCGCCTCGGAAATCAGCGGCAACCTGCGGTTGATGAAGGTCAGCGACTACCTCACCTGGCTGGCCGAGGCCATCCTCGACCAGGTGCTGGCCCTGGCCTGGCGCCAGACCGTGTCCCGCCATGGCCAGCCCAAGCGCAGCGACGGCAGCCTGTGCGACCCGGGGTTCATCATCATCGGCTACGGCAAGGTGGGCGGCCTGGAGCTGGGCCACGGCTCGGACCTGGACCTGGTGTTCATCCACGACGGCGACCCGCAGGCCGAAACCGACGGCGCCAAGCCGATCGACAGCGCGCAGTTCTTCACCCGCCTGGGCCAGCGCATCATCCACCTGCTGACCACCCAGACCAACTCTGGCCAGCTGTACGACGTCGACATGCGCCTGCGCCCCTCCGGCGCGTCGGGCCTGCTGGTCAGTTCGTTGGGCGCGTTCGAGCGCTACCAGCAGAACGAAGCCTGGACCTGGGAGCATCAGGCCCTGGTGCGGGCCCGTGTGCTGGTGGGCTGCAAGCAGCTGACCACGGCATTCGAAAGTGTGCGCGCCAAGGTGCTGGGCCAGCCCCGCGACCTCGACAAGCTGCGCAGCGAAGTCAGCGAGATGCGCGCCAAGATGCGCGACAACCTGGGCACCAAGGCGACGGCCGCAGGCACTGCCAGCAACGCTTTCGACCACGGTATGGCGTTCGATATCAAGCAGGATGCCGGCGGTATCGTCGATATCGAATTTATGGTGCAATACGCCGCTTTGGCCTGGTCCCACGACCATCCGGCCATTCTTCGATGGACCGATAACATCCGCATTCTGGAAGAGCTGGAGCAGGCCAGGTTGATGCCGGCCAGCGATACGATCCTGCTGCGCGAGGTGTACAAGGCGTTTCGTTCTGCTTCACACCGCCAGGCCTTGCAGAAGGAGGCGGGGGTGATCGACGCGACGCTGTTTGCCGATGAACGCCGCGAGGTGCGGCGGATCTGGGGTGAGTTGGGCCTGGCTTGAGGGCCAATCGCCGGCAAGCCGGCTCCCACACAGATCGCAATGCTTTGCACCTGTGGGAGCCGGCTTGCCGGTGATTAGGGGCACAACGGAACCTCGGTGGTACACTGTCCGCCACATAGCCTGAATATAAAGAGGGGAGGCCAGGCTGTAGCGCAGCCTGTAGCCTCCCCGAGCGTTTCTGGACTAAGCATGAGAATACTGATCATTGGCCCCAGCTGGGTCGGCGACATGGTGATGGCGCAGACCCTGTTCCAGTGCCTGAAACAGCAGCACCCCGACTGCGTGATCGACGTGCTGGCCCCCGAGTGGAGCCGGCCGATCCTTGAGCGCATGCCCGAGGTACGCCAGGCCTTGAGCTTCCCGCTCGGCCACGGCGCGCTGGAGCTGGCCACGCGCCGGCGCATCGGCAAGTCCCTGGCCGGCCAGT
This sequence comes from Pseudomonas sp. GM84, assembly GCF_000282535.1. Classification (GTDB taxonomy): domain Bacteria; phylum Pseudomonadota; class Gammaproteobacteria; order Pseudomonadales; family Pseudomonadaceae; genus Aquipseudomonas. The sequence continues at coordinate 24,990 of NZ_AKJC01000191.1, forward strand.
ACGACCAGGCGATCCTGCTGCCCAACTCGCTGAAGTCGGCGCTGGTGCCGTTCTTCGCCGGTATCCCGAAGCGCACCGGGTGGCGTGGCGAAATGCGGTTTGGTTTGCTCAACGATGTGCGCAAGCTGGACAAGGCCCGCTACCCGCTGATGATCGAGCGCTTCATGGCCCTGGCCTACGCGCCGGACGCCGAGCTGCCCAAGCCCTATCCACGGCCCAGCCTGCAGATCGAGGCGCCGAGCCGCGAGGCCGCCATGGCCAAGTTCGGCCTCGAACTGGACCGCCCGATACTGGCGCTGTGCCCAGGCGCCGAATTCGGCGAGGCCAAGCGCTGGCCCGCCGAGCACTATGCCGAAGTGGCCGATGCCATGATTCGCCGAGGCTGGCAGGTGTGGCTGTTCGGTTCAAAGAACGATCACCCGGTCGGTGAGCAGATCCGTGACCGGCTGATCCCGGGCTTCCGCGAAGAATCCTACAACCTGGCGGGTGAAACCTCGCTGGCCGAGGCCATCGACCTGATGTCCTGCGCCAATGCCGTGGTGTCCAACGACTCTGGCCTGATGCACGTGGCCGCAGCGCTGAACCGCCCGCTGGTGGCGGTGTACGGCTCGACTTCCCCGGGCTTCACGCCACCGCTGGCAGAACATGTGGAGATCGTGCGCACGGGCATCGAGTGCAGCCCGTGCTTCGACCGTACCTGCCGCTTCGGCCACTACAACTGCCTGCGTTTGCTGGAGCCTGGCAAGGTGATCGCGGCGCTGTACAGCCTGGGCGGGCCGAACCTGATCGATACCGTGGCCGAGGTCGACTAAGTGCGGGTACTGATCATCAAGACCTCGTCGCTGGGCGACGTGATCCACACGCTGCCGGCGCTCACCGATGCTGCCCACGCCATCCCCGGCATTCGCTTCGACTGGGTGGTGGAAGAGGGCTTCGCCGAAATCCCCAGCTGGCATCCGGCGGTCGACCGGGTCATCCCGGTGGCCATTCGCCGTTGGCGCAAGAACCTCTGGCAGACCGTCAAGAGCGGTGAGTGGAAGGCCTTCAAGCAACGCCTGCGCGAGCACAAGTACGACCTGGTGATCGACGCCCAGGGGCTGGTCAAGTCGGCCTGGCTGACCCGCTACGTCAAGGCACCAGTGGCCGGGCTCGACCGCTTCTCGGCGCGTGAAGGCCTGGCCAGCCGCTTCTATGACCGGCGCCTGTCGGTCGCGGTCGGCCAGCACGCGGTGGAACGCGTGCGCCAGCTGTTCGCCATGGCCCTGGCCTACGACCTGCCGGAAGGCATCGGCAACTACGGCCTGGACCTCGACCGCCTGCAGCTGCCACCGGCCGCGCCCTACGTGGTGTTCCTGCATGGCACCACCTGGGCGACCAAGCACTGGCCCGAAGCCTACTGGCGCGAACTGGCCGAACGCCTGGGCCGGCGCAAGCTGCAGGTGCGCCTGCCGTGGGGCAACCCCGCCGAGAAGGCACGTGCCGAGCGCATCGCCCAGGGCTTGAACAACTGTGAAGTACTGCCCAAATTGAACCTTGCCGGCGTCGCTCGCGTGCTGGCAGCGGCCAAGGCCTGCGTGGCGGTGGACACTGGCCTGGGCCACCTGGCCGCGGCGCTGGATGTGCCGACCATTTCGCTGTTCGGCCCGACCAACCCGGGCCTGACCGGCGCCTACGGCCGCGTCCAGGTCCACCAGGCCAGCGACTTCCCTTGCGCGCCGTGCCTGCAGAAAAAGTGCACCTACAAACCGAGCGCCGACGATTTGCGCCGGTTCGATCTCAAACGCGAGTGGCCTTTGTGCTTCACTCGCCTGAATCCCGAGCATGTGGCGAGCCGCTTGAGCGCGCTGCTGCTGGCTGAGGATGTCCGTTGATGCAACTGGCTTTCGTGCTTTACAAATATTTCCCCTTTGGCGGGCTGCAGCGCGATTTCATGCGCATTGCCCTGGAGTGCCAGAAGCGGGGCCACCAGATCCGCGTCTATACGCTGATCTGGGAGGGTGATATTCCGCCGGGCTTCGAGGTGCTGGTGGCGCCGGTCAAGGCGCTGTTCAACCACCGCCGCAACGAGAAGCTCAGCGCCTGGATGGCGGCAGACCTGGCCAAGCGCCCGGTCGACCGGCTGGTGGGCTTCAACAAGATGCCGGGGCTGGATGTGTACTACGCCGCCGACGGCTGCTTCGAGGACAAGGCCCAGACCCTGCGCGGCGGTTTGTACCGGCGCTGGGGCCGCTACCGGCACTTTGCCGAGTACGAGCGGGCCGTGTTCGCCAAGGATGCGCACACCGAAGTGCTGATGATTTCCGAGGTGCAACAACCGCTGTTCATCAAGCACTACGGCACGCCGGTCGAGCGCTTCCACCTGCTGCCGCCGGGCATTTCCCAGGACCGCCGCGCGCCGGCCAATGCCGCCGAGATCCGCGCCGAGTTTCGCAAGGAATTCAACCTGGGCGATGACGACCTGCTGCTGGTGCAGATCGGCTCGGGCTTCAAGACCAAGGGCGTGGACCGCAGCCTCAAGGCTTTGGCCGCGCTGCCGTCGGCGCTGCGCAAGCGCACCCGGCTGATGGTCATCGGCCAGGACGACCCCAAGGTGTTCCAGCTGCAGAGCGCCACCCTGGGCCTGGGCGATCAGGTGCAGTTCCTCAAGGGGCGCAGCGACATCCCGCGCTTCCTGCTCGGTGCCGATCTGCTGATCCACCCGGCCTACAACGAGAACACCGGCACGGTGCTGCTCGAAGCCCTGGTCGCCGGCCTGCCGGTGCTGGTGTCCAAGGTCTGTGGCTACGCCCACTACATCGCCGAGGCCGACTGCGGCCTGGTGCTGGATGAGCCATTCGAGCAGGAGCAGCTCAACCGCTACCTGCAGCGCATGCTCGAAGAGCCGCAGACGCGTGCCGAGTGGTCGCGCAACGGCCTGGCCTTTGCCGAAACCGCTGACCTGTACAGCATGCCGCAGCATGCTGCCGACGTGATCCTGGGGCAGGAGACCGCATGAAGTTGATACTGGCCGAACCCTTCAAGCGCCTGTGGGCCGGGCGTGATGCCTTCGAGGCCGTGGAAGCCCTGCAAGGCGAGGTCTACCGCGAGCTGGAAGGGCGCCGCACGCTGCGTACCGTGGTCGAAGGCGAAGGTTTCTTCGTCAAGATCCACCGTGGCATCGGCTGGGGCGAGATCTTCAAGAACCTGCTCACCGCCAAGCTGCCGGTGCTCGGCGCCGGCCAGGAGTGGCAGGCCATCCAGCGCCTGCATGAGGTTGGCGTGCCGACCATGACGGCGGTCGCCTATGGCGAGCGCGGCAGCAACCCGGCTACCCAGCATTCGTTCATCGTCACCGAGGAGCTGGCGCCGACCGTCAGCCTGGAAGACTTCAGCCTCGACTGGGTCAAGCAGCCGCCCGAGCCGCGCCTCAAGCGTGCACTGATCGGCGAAGTGGCGAAGATGACCGGCGGCATGCACCGCGCCGGGGTCAACCACCGCGACTGCTACATCTGCCACTTCCTGCTGCACACCGACCGCCCGGTGACGGCGGATGACTTCAAACTGTCGGTCATCGACCTGCACCGTGCCCAGACCCGGGCGAAAATCAGCCGCCGCTGGCGTGACAAGGACCTGGCCGCGCTGTACTTCTCGGCGCTGGACATCGGCCTGACCCAGCGTGACAAGCTGCGCTTCCTGCGCGGGTACTTCCAGCGCCCGCTGCGCCAGATCCTCGTCGACGAGGCGGCGCTGCTCGCCTGGCTCGAACGCAAGGCGCAGAAACTCTACGACCGCAAGCAACGCTATGGGGATGCACTCTGATGGCGGGTTGGACACTGGCGCCGGGCTATGAACAGCTGGCGGCGGACTTCGGCAGTCTCGATGCGGTGTTCGCCCTGCAGGGCGAGCGCCTGACCCACGACCCGCTCAGCGAGGTCATCCGTGTCGAGCGTGGCGGCGTCCACTATTACGTCAAGCGCTACACCGGTGCCGGCAAGCACATGCGCCGCTACCTGGGTCGGCCGCGGATCAAGGCCGAATGGCAGAATCTCAAGCAGTTTGCCAAGTGGGGCATCCCCACCGCCGAAGTGGTCGCCTGGGGTCTGGAACGCAAAGGCCTGGCCTTTGGCCGTGGCGCGATGATCACCCGCGAGCTGCCGAACACCGAAGACCTGTCGGCGCTGGCCGAGCGCAAAGACCCACGTCTGGCCGACCGCCACTGGGTCAAGCATGTCACTCACCAGCTGGCGCGATACACCCGGGTCATGCACGAGCATCGCTTTGCCCACAACGACCTGAAGTGGCGCAACCTGCTGGTCGACGACCTGGGCACGCTATTCTTCATCGACTGCCCGACCGGCGACTTCTGGCGTGGCTTCATGTGGCGCCACCGAATGATCAAGGACCTGGCGTGCCTGGACAAGGTCGCCAAATATCACCTGTCGGCGACCCAGCGTCTGCGTTTCTACCTGCAGTACCGCGGGCGCCAGCGCCTGACCGTGCGCGACAAGCGGCGCATTCGCCAGGTGCTGAGTTTCTTCGAGGGAAGGGAATGACCGATTACCTGGCCAGCGCGGACCTCGCGCTGCTCAAGCGCCATGGCCTCAACGACTTCGAGGCGCTGTGGGCGCTGCAGCTCGATGCCGTGGACGAACCCAATACCGGCCGTGGCGGCTGGAGCAGTGTGTTTCGCCTGGAGCTCGAAGGCAAAGGCTACTACCTCAAGCGCCAGAGCGACTACCTGACCCGCACCCTGCACCGGCCCTTCGGCGAACCGACCTTCGCCCGCGAGTTCCGCAACATCAGCCGTTACCAGAAGCTGCAGATCCCGGCCCTGCAGGCGGTGTTCTACGGTGAGCGCAAGCAGAACGGCCAGCACCGGGCAATTCTGCTGACCCGCGCGCTGGACGACTGGAGCGACCTGGAAAGCCTGCTGGCCCAGTGGCCGCAGCTGGCCGAGGCCGAGCGTGGCGGTATCCTCCAGGCCTGCGGCCTGCTGGCGCGCACGCTGCACGGCGCCGGCCAGGTGCATGGCTGCTTCTACCCCAAGCACATCTTCCTGCGTCGTCGCCGTGACGGCTGGGATGCGCAACTGATCGACCTGGAAAAGACCCGGCCGCTGCTGTTCGGCATGCGCGACCGGCTCAAGGACCTGGAGCCGCTGCTGCGTCGCGCTCGTGCCTGGAGCGAGGCGGACGTGCGCCAGCTGCTGGCCGCCTACCTGGTACAGCCCGCCGAGGGCGCCCAGGTCGAAAACTGGCTGCAACGCCTGACGCAACGCCGTCGTGAAAAAGAGGCCCGCTGATGCGTTTGTCTGAATTGAAAGCCACCGGGCGCAGCCCATCGCTGCCCTTGTCCGTGACCCTGGCCGATGCGGCCGGCAGCGCCGACCTGCAACTGCTCAGCCTGCTGCGCGTATTGCCAGGCCAGCGTTATGTGGGCGCCGGCGTCTGGCGTGGCACACCGGTGCTGGCCAAGCTGTTGGTGGGCAGTAACGCCGCGCGCCATTTCCAGCGTGAGCTGGACGGGGTGAAGCTGATGGCCGAACAAGGCCTGACCACGCCGAAGCTGCTGGCCGACGGCCTGAAGGAAGGCGAGGGTGGCTGGCTGTTGTTCGAGTTCCTTGACGGTGCCGAAAGCCTGGCCGATGCCTGGGCGGCGGTAGAGGGCCTACCGGTACTGGCCGACGAGCAGCACCTGGTACTGGGCGAAGCGCTGACCGCCGTGGCGCAGATGCACGCCAAGGGCCTGTGGCAGGAAGACCTGCACCTGGACAACCTGCTGCGTCACGGCGGCAAGCTGTACCTGATCGACGGCGCCGGCATCAAGGCCGAGACGCCCGGCCAGCAGTTGTCGCGCCCGCGAGTGCTGGAAAACCTCGGCGTGTTCTTCGCCCAGTTGCCCAAGCGCCTGGAGCCGTTCATCGAAGAGCTGCTGGTGCACTACCTGCTGGCCAACGCCGAGCATGCCTTGCCGATGGAAGCGCTGCAGAAGCAGGTGGACAAGGTGCGCAACTGGCGCCTGAAGGATTACCTGGAAAAGGCCGGCCGCGAATGCACGCTGTTCAGCGTCGAGCGCAGCCTGTCCGGTTTGCGTGCGATTCGCCGTGGCGAAGTCGAGGCCATGCTGCCGGTGCTGGAGCAGGCCGATGCGCTGATCGACCAGGGCCACCTGTACAAGACCGGCGGTGCGGCCAGTGTGGCGCGCATCGAGGTGGGCGGCCGCACCCTGGTGCTCAAGCGCTACAACATCAAGAACACCGCGCACTGGTTCAAGCGCTTCTGGCGCCCAAGCCGCGCCTGGCATTCCTGGATCGAAGGCCACCGTCTGGAGTTTCTCGACATCGCCACGCCGCGCCCGTTGGCGGTGCTGGAGCAGCGTGTCATGGGCCTGCGCAGCCGGGCTTTCCTGGTCACCGAATTTGCCGATGGCCCGGACCTGACGGCGTGCTTCGCGCCTTACGTGGAAAACGGTGATGCGCCTGAGGAGCAGGTCGATGCCCTGGTGCACTTGATGCAGCAGCTGATCCGCGAGCGCATCAGCCACGGCGACTTCAAGGGCCATAACCTGTTCTGGCAGAACGGCCAGTGGTCGCTGATCGACCTCGACGCCATGTGCCAGCATGCCACCCAGCTGAGCTTTGCACCCGCCTATGCCCGGGACCGTGCGCGGCTGCTGCGCAACTGGCCGAGTGGCAGCGCCTTGCACCAGCGGCTCGACAGGTTGCTGCCGAAGCTGGACTAGGACGGTCTCTTCGCGGGGCCCTGTGTGGGAGCGGGCTTGTCCCGCGAACACCGGCGAAGCCGGTGC
>NZ_AKJC01000192.1 GCF_000282535.1 Pseudomonas sp. GM84
AGTGAAACGATGCATCGCCGATGGTAGTGTGGGGTTTCCCCATGTGAGAGTAGGTCATCGTCAAGATTCATTTCGCAAAACCCCTATCTGCGCGAGCAGGTAGGGGTTTTGTCTTTTCGGCATCTTTACCTTCGTAATCAAAAATGTTTTGTCCGTCTGCTACCTCTTCAAATGCACTAAACGGTGCGACAATTAATCCTGTTCGTTAACGTGACTTTTCCCTGCCTGGTCTGCGTCAAGGCTTAGGTTCGGGGCATCCTCGCGCCCGGACAGAGCGATGCCAGCGTACCGTGCTGCGCATTTCTGGACCTCCACCGTCCTATACAACTGAGGTTACAAGCAAGATGGCCAAGGCCGCCGATGTCGTTGTGCAATGCCTGGAAAACGAAGGTGTCGAGTATGTGTTCGGCATTCCTGGTGAGGAAAACCTCGACCTGCTGGAATCCCTGCGCAAGTCGAAGATCAAGCTGGTACTGACCCGCCACGAGCAGTCCGCAGGTTTCATGGCCGCCACCTATGGCCGTTTGACCGGCAAGACCGGCGTCAGCCTGTCGACCCTCGGCCCAGGTGCGACCAACCTGGTAACCGCCAGTGCATACGCCTACCTGGGCGGCATGCCGATGATGATGATTACCGGCCAGAAGCCGATCAAGAAGTCCAAGCAGGGCCGCTTCCAGATCATCGACGTGTGCGGCATGATGGACCCCATCACCAAGTACACCCACCAGTTCGCCTCGGCCGACAACATTCCGTCGCGTATGCGTGAAGCCTTCCGTCTGGCTGAAGAAGAAAAGCCGGGCGCAGTGCACCTGGAGCTGCCGGAAGACATCGCCGCCGAGCAGACCGACGCCATGCCGATTCCGCCGAGCCTGCACCGTCGTCCGCTGGCCGAGCATGTGGCCATCGAAGCCGCCATCGAAAAACTGCGCAACGCCCGCAGCCCGATCCTGGTGATCGGTGCCGGTGCCAACCGCAAGATGACCGCCAAGGTCCTCAAGCAGTTGATCGACCAGACCGGTATCCCGTTCGTCACCACCCAGCTCGGCAAGGGCGTGGTCGATGAACGCAGCCCGCGCTTCCTGGGCAACGCTGCGCTGTCGTCCGGTGACTTCGTCCACCGTGCCGTCGAAGCCGCCGACCTGATCGTCAACATCGGCCACGACGTGATCGAGAAGCCGCCATTCTTCATGGTCCGTGGTGGCACCGAAGTCATTCACATCAACTTCCGCTCCGCCGAAGTCGATGCCGTGTACTTCCCGCAGATCGAAGTGATCGGCGACATCGCCAACGCCGTCTGGCAGATCGGCGAAGGCCTGGGCGACACCTCGCATTGGGACTTCACTCGCCTGATGGCCATCCGCGAGGCCAACGAAGCGCAGATCGCCGAAGGCAAGGACGACGACCGCTTCCCGGTCTACCCACAGCGCCTGGTCGCCGACGTGCGCCGTGCCCTGCCGTCCGAAGGCATCGTGGCCCTGGACAACGGCATCTACAAGATCTGGTTCGCCCGCAACTACAAGGCCCACAAGCCCAACACCGTGCTGCTGGACAACGCTCTGGCGACCATGGGCGCCGGCTTGCCATCGGCCATGGCGGCGCACCTGGTGTACCCGGATCGTCCGGTGATTTCGGTGTGCGGTGACGGCGGCTTCATGATGAACAGCCAGGAGCTGGAAACCGCGGTACGTCTGGGCATGCACATCACCGTAGTGATCCTGCGTGACGACGGCTACGGCATGATCCGCTGGAAGCAGGCCAACATGGGCTTCACCGATTTCGGCCTGGACTACGGCAACCCGGACTTCGTCAAGTACGCCGAAGCCTACGGTGCCAATGGCCACCGTGTGGAAAGCGCAGAAGGCTTGCTGCCGCTGCTCGAGCACTGCATCAAGACCCCAGGCGTGCACGTGATCGACTGCCCGGTCGACTACAGCGAGAACGACCACATCCTCAATAGCGAGCTGCGTGAGCGCGCGCTGGCGGTGTAATAGCTGAAGGCCAAATCGCCGGCAAGCCGGCTGCCACAGGGTCCACCACTGGTTCTGAATACAGTGGGGTACCTGTGGGAGCCGGCTTGCCGGCGATTGCTTTTTCTAAGCAAGACAATCCCTCCCCACCGATCCCCATGTGCTAGGGTGCACGCAAAACGCCACCCCAGGACGCCCATACATGCTCCCCGCGCTCAGCGAAAAAGAACTCGACCGCCTCGAAGACCTGCTGATTACCTACGGCAACGACTATTCAGTGCTCAACCTGGCCGAACTCAACGGCTTCTTCACTGCCCTGGCCAGTTCCCCGACTCAGGTCATACCCGAGCAATGGCTGCCAGCAGTGGCAGGCGGCAAGGTCCCAAAATTCAAGAAACCCGCCCACGAAGAAGCCTACACGGCCCTGATGCTGCGCTACGCCCATCAAGTGGCTGAGCAGTTGGCGGATGACCTAGAAGGCTTCGAGCCCGTGTTCGAAGAAAGCGAAGCCGAGGAAGGTACGGCGATCATCATGGAGGAGTGGTGCTTCGGCTATATGCGCGGCACTCAGGTCGCCGGCTGGGGCGAGCTGCCAGCCGAACAGGATGCGCTGCTCAAAGCCATCTCGCTGCATGGTCTGGAAGACAATTTCGAAGTGCTCGATGCCATGAGCTTCAGCGAGCTGCAGGCCTGTGTGCCGCACGTGGTCGCGGCAGCCAAGGGCTTGTATCGCTACCAGCGACAGCAGCGCCATTGAGCTGAACCGTCAGTGCCGTAGCCGTTACCCCTGATTATTTCGCATGGCGAAATTATGGTTTCCCCACGGCACTGATTCTGTTGTCCGCCGATTCAGCGCAGCATGAGCTCCAGCCGCACCACGCCGGTGCCGACCCTGGAGCCTTCACCGTGATCAAACTCTACAACTTCCCCAAGTCCGGCCATGCCCACCGCATCGAGCTGATGCTCTCCCTGCTGAACCTGCCTGCCGAACTGGTCTTCGTCGACCTGGCCAAAGGCGCCCACAAGCAGCCGGAATTCCTCGCACTCAACCCGTTCGGCCAAGTGCCAGTGATCGATGACAACGGCACCGTCATCGCCGACTCCAACGCCATCCTGGTCTACCTGGCCAGCACCTACGACAAGCAAGGCCGCTGGCTGCCCCACGACCCGGTCGCTGCCGCGCGTGTGCAACGCTGGCTGTCGGTCGCCGCCGGGCCCGTCGCCTTTGGCCCTGCCGCCGCTCGCCTGGTCACGGTGTTCGGTGCCTCGTTCAACACGGACGAAGTGATTGGCCGGGCCCACACCCTGCTCAAAGTCATGGATGCCGAACTGGCCAAGACACCGTTCCTGGTGGGCAACGAAGCGACCATCGCCGATGTCGCCAACTACTCGTACATCGCCCACGCCCCAGAGGGCAATGTCTCGCTGGAGCCGTACCCGCATGTGCGTGCCTGGCTGGCTCGGATCGAGGCACTGCCCGGTTTCGTCGCCATGCCGCGCACCGTCGTGGGCTTGCAAACCACCGTGTGATCCGCGGATAACGCGAGGAATGCCGCCATGTCGCAACGCCCTGACCAACACGGCTCACCTTGGCACGCCGGTGAGAAACGCCTGCAGGAGCAGGTGGGAGTAGCGCAGCGCATGGAGGCGTTCGGGCAGAAGGTCATTCGTGACTACATGCCCGACCAGCACCGCACCTTCTACCATCAACTGCCGTTCCTCGTCGTGGGCGCTGTGGATGCTGACGGCAAGCCCTGGGCGACGCTGCTGGAGGGTTCGGAAGGGTTCATCCGCTCACCCGACCCACGGCAATTGCTGATCGATACCCAGCCCGCCAGCGACGACCCGGCAACCCCGGGCTTGGCGGCAGGCGAGGCCATCGGCCTGCTCGGCATCGAGCTGCACACTCGCCGGCGCAACCGCATGAACGGCCTGATTCACCGCGCCTCCAGCGGCCAACTGGCGGTTGCGGTGGAGCAGTCGTTCGGCAACTGCCCGCAGTACATCCAGATGCGCGCCTACCGCCGTGTGGATGAGCCGGCGCAGGAGCGGCTGGATTCAACCGTACTGGATGCACAGGTGGTGGCGATGATCGAGAACGCCGACACCTTCTTCGTCGCCAGCTATATCGATCACCCGGACGGCCATCGCGCCGTGGATGTCTCCCATCGCGGGGGGCGCCCAGGGTTCGTCAAAGTCGAAGGTAATCGCCTGACCATCCCCGACTACGCCGGCAACCTGCACTTCAATACCCTCGGCAACCTGCTGGAAAACCCGCAGGCGGGGCTGTTGTTCGTCGACTTCAGCAACGGCAACGTGCTGCAACTGACCGGGCGCACCGAAGTGATCCTCGACAGCCCGACGATCAAGGCCTTCGAAGGCGCCGAGCGGCTGTGGACGCTGACGGTCGAGCACGTGGTGCTGCGCCGGGCTGCCATTTCCTTGCGCTGGGCCTTCCAGGAATACGCACCGACCAGCTTGATGACCGGCACCTGGGCCGAAGCCGAGCAACGCCTGCAGCAGCACGAGCGGCAACGCCAATGGCTGACGTGGCGGGTGCAGCGGGTGGAGCAGGAAAGCCGCGATATTCGTTCCTTCTACCTTGCCGCTGATGGACCGGTGGCCTTCGCCCCGGGTCAGCATATTCCGGTACGTATTGCCCTGGCGGGCCATGCTCCGCTGATTCGAACCTACAGCTTGTCCAGCGCACCGTCCGATGGCCACCTGCGCATCAGCGTCAAGGCCCAAGGCCCCGCATCGCGTTACTTGCATGAACGGCTCGCTGTCGGTGACCCGTTGCAGGTGCGCCTGCCCATGGGCAGCTTCACCCTGGAGGACGACAGTGACCGGCCCCTGGTGCTGATTGGAGCGGGTGTAGGCATTACCCCGCTGATGGCCATGCTGCGTGAACAGCTGGCCAGACAGAAGGGGCGGCGTATTCACCTGTTCCAAGGTGCCCGTAGCCTTGCCGAATTACCCTTCCAGCACGAACTGGCCGAGTTGCGACAGCAAGCAGGTGCCCTCTTGAGCGTGCACCGGGCACTGAGCCAACCGGAGGCAGAAGCGGTGCCTGGGCGAGACTATGAGCACGCTGGTCGCCTCGGCATCACACAGGTCAAGGCAGCGCTGCCCCTGGACGATCACGACTTCTACCTGTGTGGACCGGCGAGCTTCACCCAAGAGCTCTACGAAGGTTTGCGCGCAGTGCATGTGCCAGATGCCCGTATCCATGCTGAGGCCTTCGGCCCGTCGACGCTCAGGCGCCATGGCGACGACAACAAGCCGGTGCTGCAACAGCCGCCCGCCGCCAGCGAGCCAGTGCCGGTGTACTTTGCCAGTTCGGCCAAGGAAGCCCGTTGGGCTCCTTCCAGCGGTACCTTGCTGGAGTTGGCCGAGGCGCGCGGGCTATCGCCGGATTTCAGTTGCCGAGGCGGCTCATGCGGCACCTGCAAGACCAAGCTGGTGAGCGGGCAAGTGCATTACCCAAACCCGCCAGCCGAGCTGCCGGAGAACGGTACGGTGCTGATTTGCTGTGCCGTGCCTGCCAAGCTGGAGGAGGGCGCGCAGGCGCTGGTGCTGGAGCTTTGATGTTGTCTGTGCGGCCCTATCGCCGGCAAGCCGGCTCCCACAGGTATGCCACTGCTCTCAGGCCCGATGGGGTACCTGTGGGAGCCGGCTTGCCGGCGATAGGGCCTGTCCAGTCAGCACAATATCCCCAGATAACCGATAATCCGACCACCCACGATGCCCAGGAGCCGGCATGGACCACATCCACCTGATGAAGGTGTTCATCGCCGTAGGCGAGCTAGAAAGCTTCGCCGCCGCCGCCCGTCGCCTTGATATCTCCCCCGCCGCCGTCACCCGTGCCGTCAGCGCCCTCGAAGATCAGCTTGGCGTCAAGCTGCTGCTGCGCACCACCCGCAGCGTGCGCCTGACCGAGGCGGGCAACCGCTATCTGGAAGACGTCCGACACATCCTCGCCAGCATCAACGAGGCCAACGAAGCCGCCGCCGGCATCAACGCCACGCCCAAGGGCGAGCTGGCAGTGACCGCCCCGATCCTGTTCGGCAAGAAGTTCGTCATGCCGTGCATCGTGCGCTACCTGCAGCAGTACCCCGAGGTGGACGTGTCGGCCTACTTCCTCGACCGCATCGTCAACATGGTGGAGGAGGGCATGGACGTGGCCGTACGCATAGGCCCCTTGCCCGATTCCGGCCTCAAGGCCCTGCGCGTGGGCAAGGTGCGGCGCATGCTCTGTGCATCCCCGCAGTACCTGGAGCGCCATGGCGTGCCGCAGCACCCGTCGGACTTGCCGGAACATGCGGTGATCGCCACCACCAACCTGTCGCCCCGGGCGGGTTGGCGCTTCGGCGTGACCGACCAACCGACCCTGGTGCGCATGCAGCCGAGGCTGACGGTGACCAGCAACGACGGCGCGATCGCGGCGGCCGTGGGTGGCTTGGGGATTGCTCGCCTGCTGTCTTATCAGGTGGTCGACGAGCTCGCCAGCGGGCAGCTGCAGGTGATCCTCGCCGAGTATGAAGAAGCGCCCTGGCCGATTCACGTGATGCACCGGGAGAGCAAGTACGGCTCGGCCAAGGTGCGCGCGTTCGTCGACATGCTGGTAGAGCAGCTGCGCGGCCATCAGCTGGACTGAATCTGACCCTTATTCTGTGGGAGCGGTGTTTTATCTGTAGGAGCGGGTTTACCCGCGATGGGCCGCAATACAGCCCCAACCCGCAATCACCCCCGGAACCATTGATACCAACACATGTCCCATTGCCATCAGAAACATTGACGTTTCATTCCCCAAGCAAGGAGGCTCCACCATGCAACCCACCCCAGCCACGTCCACCGGAAAGCTGCTCGGTACCTACGGCTACGGCAAAGCGCTGATCATCTGCCTGCTTCTGCTCGGTAGCATCTTCATCGCCCTGGCCGCCTTCGTCGGCTACCTGAGCGTCGCCAGCACCGCGCAGTTCAACGGCCCCAAACATATCTTCACGTTCACTATCGGCTTGCTCGTCGTTCTCGGCCTGATCATGTTCGCGTTGGTCCCGTGGCAAAAAAAGTTGCGCACCGCTCGTTACGAGGTCTACGAAAAGGGCATCTGCCAGATCATCGGCAGCCAGCGTGACTACGTCCCCTTTGCCGAAATGAACGACCTCTACCTGTTCGCTTCTGGCCAGACTGCCTTTGCTGGCCTCACCAACAACCTGGCCTACCGCCGCAATGCCAGCGAGCCCTTCCGCCGCGTCAACCCGCACCTCAAGGGCCTGTTCGCCTTCATGGAGCAAGTGCGCGACCAACACCTGGAAGAACGCCTGCCAGTGGTATTCACCACCCTGGAGAACGGTGGTGCGGTTCAGTTCAACTACCTCGACACGACCCAGGTGTGGGGCAAGCGCATCCGCGGCGACTTCTTCGACATCAGCACCAAGCCCCTGACCGTCACTCGCGACAGCCTCGACATCGATGGTCGCAAGGTGTCCTTGCAGAGCTTGCGCGGCGTGGACCTCAACCAGTGGACCGAGCTGGTGGTGATCAAGGACGAAAGCGGACAGACCCTGCTGTCGACCGTGGGCACCGGCATCATCAGCTTCGACCTGTTCCTCAACACGCTGCATAACTTGCTGGAGACCCCGCAGGTACAGGCCGACAACGCCGTCGGCGCGTGATCGCAGGCGCAAGGGGCCGCGTAGCGGCCCCTAACTTCCAGTACAGAGACAGAAGCGCTAGCGCTATAGCGGCTACCGGCGCAATGTAATTACGAATGTCTTTACCTGGAGGGGGCCATGGCATCCATCAATGTTCGTATCGCTGATGAACTCAAGGCTCGCGCCTATCGGGAGTTGGAGCGGCTGGGCGTCACTCCCTCCGAATTCATGCGCCTAGCGCTGCAATATGTGGCTGAGCGCGGCAAGCTGCCTTTCCAGCCGGTCATGATGACCGAAGAAGACGAAAACCTGATCGCAACGCTGAGCGAGCGACTGGCCGCCCCTCACCGCGTAAAGGTAAAGCTGGATGACCTATAGTCACGCATTTGATTCGCGTGCACTGAAAGTCTGGAGTGAACAAGAATGGCATGCACGGCGCATATCTTGTGAAAACAACAGTCTTGCTCAAAATCCAAAGTCCTTGCGCGTCCCTTGTGTGAGCCGGCTTGCCGGCGATGAGGCCGGAACAGGCAAAAGGTTGTCGCCTTGAATAGTCTGTTCGAGCCCAATCGCCGGCAAGCCGGCTCCCACAGTTTCCCCGCTAAATTCAGGTTCAATGTAGTACCTGTGAAAGAGCCGGTTTTCCGGACGGGCGCCGGCGCAGCCAGCGCCGTTCACTACATCCCATGCATCCGCAACGCCCGCTGCGCACACTCCCGCCAGCTCATCTTTCGCTTCACCAGCGCCCCAGGCTCAGCCATCTCCCCAGCCATCACCACCGGCATATCCCGCATCCTGACCCAAGGCTCACTCTGCCAATACAGCAATGTCGCCGTCCGCCCGCCGGGCCAGCACATCTGTCCCAATCGCGGCACATCTTCCGCCCCGTCAGCCTGCCGGATGCAGTGTTCGTCGGAGAAGCGACCCGTCATCCGTCCGAGCTCGTGGGCGCAGAACCAGGCTTTGGCTTCGAGCCAGAGGGTGTGCAGAGGGCGGTTTTGGCGAGTAAAGAGGGTAGGGGTATATAAACTGTCCATGCTGGCAATCCTGATAGGGGAGAGCCGTTTCTGACGGGAACGGGATTCCGCTGCGTGAGCGTTCTTAAGCGCCTGGATACGTTATCGGTGATGCCTTAAGACCAAACAATGCCCGATTCTGTAGGAGGTTTCCTGTTTTGAGCTTTTCGTCCGCCAATAAAAAAGGCTGCCAATTTGGCAGCCTTCTCGATGGATAAGCCCGGATAATCAATCCCAGCTCAGCGCACCACCCGTCTGATACTCGATCACGCGCGTCTCGAAGAAGTTCTTCTCTTTCTTCAAGTCCATGATCTCGCTCATCCAAGGGAACGGGTTGGTAGTCCCCGGGTACTCTTCCTTCAGACCAATCTGAGTCAGGCGACGGTTGGCGATGAACTTCAGGTAATCCTCCATCATCGCCGCGTTCATGCCCAGTACGCCGCGTGGCATGGTGTCACGTGCGTATTCGATCTCCAGCTGAGTCCCTTGCAGGATCATCTGGGTCGCTTCTTCCTTCATCGCCGCGTCCCACAGGTGCGGGTTCTCGATCTTGATCTGGTTGATCACGTCGATACCGAAGTTCAGGTGCATCGACTCGTCACGCAGGATGTACTGGAACTGCTCGGCCACGCCGGTCATCTTGTTGCGGCGGCCCATGGACAGGATCTGGGTGAAGCCGCAGTAGAAGAAGATGCCTTCCAGGACGCAGTAGTAGGCGATCAGGTTGCGCAGCAGCTCTTTGTCGGTCTCGACGGTGCCGGTGTTGAATTCCGGATCGGAGATGGCGCGGGTGTACTTCAGGCCCCAGGCGGCTTTCTTAGCGACCGACGGGATCTCGTGGTACATGTTGAAGATCTCGCCTTCATCCATGCCCAGCGACTCGATGCAGTACTGGTAGGCGTGGGTGTGGATCGCCTCTTCGAAGGCCTGGCGCAGGATGTACTGGCGGCACTCGGGGTTGGTGATCAGGCGGTACACGGCCAGGGCCAGGTTGTTGGCAACCAGCGAGTCGGCGGTGGAGAAGAAGCCGAGGTTGCGCATGACGATGCGGCGCTCGTCTTCGGTCAGGCCGTCCATGCTCTTCCACAGGGCGATGTCGGCGGTCATGTTGACTTCTTGCGGCATCCAGTGGTTGGCACAGCCGTCGAGGTACTTCTGCCAGGCCCAGTCGTACTTGAACGGCACCAGCTGGTTGAGGTCGGCGCGGCAGTTGATCATGCGCTTTTCGTCAACGGCGACGCGGGCCGAAGAGCCTTCCAGCTCGGCCAGGCCTTCGGCGATGTCGAGGGCGTCGAGGGCGGCCTTGGCACGTTTCACGGCTTCGGAGTCAGAAGCGGTGGCTGCACGGGCTTCCAGGGCGGCGGCACCGCCGGCGCTGTCGAGCTTGTCGAGGGTGGCAGCGGCGTTGGCCTGCGCAGGGGTGTTGCCTTTGGCGGCTACTTCGCCGTCTTCCTTGTCGAATTCGTCCCAGCTCAGCATGGTCATTGGCTCCTGCTTGAGGGTTGCTTGTAGCAACCGGTTGGATATTTAGGTGATGCCGGTACTACGCAAGGCCATCAGGCGTTACGGCAGGCAGTGAGAGCGGGCTCTCGTCACGTTTGAAATTGTCTGTGTCAGCGCTTGTCCTTTCCTCGAACGAGGGGCCAAGGCGCCGGAAAGCTGTACGGCCACGATAAAACATGCGGTCTGGGCAAGCGGCGCTTGCGTCTCGCAGTCGATCATTAGCTCAACCCTTTTTGGGGGGGCGAAGTATACCGGAATTCAGGGTGGATCGGGGCGCTGCGGCGGTCGGGCGACGGTAATTTTTCGACCTGCGTTGTGTGCTTCCGTTCACCTGATGTCTGTCGTTTTCCTGAGGTGAGAGTCTAGCTCTAAATGAGAGTTGATCCTATATCTTGTGTGCTTTTTTTTTGGCGGCACAGCATATGGTGTTTTGATCCGGATCAGGGCCCGAGGCTTGTGTTGCCTGTACCGGCCCTGTCGCCGGCAAGCC
>NZ_AKJC01000193.1 GCF_000282535.1 Pseudomonas sp. GM84
GGCCGCAAAGCGGCCCCAGCAATCTCAGTCCCTCAACGAAATCACCGGCCACCCCCGCCGCTCAGCCTCCGCCTGCAGGTTAGGATCCGGATCGACCGCCACCGCATGCGTCACCCGCTGCAGCAACGGCAGGTCATTCATCGAGTCGCTATAGAAATAGCTGTCCTCCAGATCGAACCCGTTCTCCAGCATCCACCGTTCAAGCCTCGTCACCTTGCCTTCACGGAAGCACGGTATATCGGTACTACGCCCGGTGTAGCGGCCATCGCGCATCTCGCACTCGGTGGCCAGGAGCACCCGTACACCCAGGCGGCGAGCGATCGGTGCAGTCACGAAGCGATTGGTAGCGGTGATGATCACCAGCTGGTCGCCCGCCTCGCGGTGCTGCTGCAGCAAGGCCAGGGCCTTGGGCAGGATGATCGGCTCGATGCAGTCACGCATGAACTCACGGTGCCACTGGTCGAGTTGCGCAGGCTCGGTGGCCGCGAGGATTTCCATGGAAAAGGCCAGGTAGGCCTGCAGGTCCAAGGTGCCCTTCAGGTAATCCTGATAGAAGGCATCGTTGCGTTGCTTGTAGGCGACCGGGTCGAGAATGCCCCGCTCGCACAGGTAGTCACCCCAGGCATGGTCGCTGTCGCCACCGAGGAGGGTATTGTCCAGGTCGAATAAAGCCAGGCGCATCGCGGTCACTCGCATCAGCTACAGAGTAGGCCCGCAGAATACGGAGTTTTCACCTCGCTGCACATAAGCTTGGCGGGCGCGTTGCTGCGCTCGCAGGCTTTGTGGAACAATGCGGTGACATGCGTTTGCGAGGTTGCTGCCGTGATCGACCCGGATGGTTTTCGCCCCAATGTCGGGATCATTCTTACGAATGATGCCGGGCAGGTGCTATGGGCTCGGCGGATCAACCAGGATGCCTGGCAATTCCCGCAGGGTGGTATCAACCCTGACGAGACGCCGGAAGATGCCCTGTACCGCGAGCTGAACGAAGAAGTTGGCCTTGAACGCGATGATGTGGAAATTCTTGCCTGCACCCGCGGCTGGTTGCGTTATCGTTTACCCCAGCGACTGGTCCGTACCCACAGCCAGCCGCTGTGCATCGGCCAGAAGCAGAAGTGGTTCCTGCTGCGCCTGGTGAGCAATGAGCAACGGGTGCGGATGGACCTTACCGGCAAACCGGAATTCGACGGCTGGCGCTGGGTCAGCTATTGGTATCCGCTGGGCCAGGTGGTGACATTCAAGCGCGAGGTTTACCGCCGCGCCCTGAAAGAGCTAGCACCGCGTCTGCTGACGCGCGACTGACGACGGAGTTCGACCCCGAGCCATGCTCAATACGCTGCGCAAGATCGTCCAGGAAGTGAACTCCGCCAAAGATCTCAAGACGGCGTTGGGGATCATTGTCTTGCGCGTGAAGGAGGCCATGGGCAGCCAGGTCTGCTCGGTCTACCTGCTCGACCCGGAAACCAACCGCTTCGTGCTGATGGCTACCGAAGGCTTGAACAAGCGTTCGATCGGCAAGGTCAGCATGGCCCCCAACGAGGGCCTGGTCGGCCTGGTCGGTACTCGGGAAGAGCCGTTGAACCTGGAAAACGCCGCCGATCACCCGCGTTACCGCTACTTCGCCGAAACCGGCGAAGAGAAATTCGCCTCCTTCCTCGGCGCGCCGATCATTCACCACCGTCGTGTGGTTGGCGTACTGGTCATTCAGCAAAAAGAACGCCGCCAGTTCGACGAGGGCGAAGAGGCCTTCCTGGTCACCATGAGCGCCCAGCTCGCCGGGGTCATCGCCCATGCCGAGGCCACCGGCTCCATCCGTGGCCTGGGCCGCCAGGGCAAGGGCATCCAGGAAGCACGCTTCGTTGGCGTGCCTGGCTCGCCGGGTGCCGCCGTCGGGCGGGCAGTGGTCATGCTGCCGCCGGCCGACCTGGAAGTGGTGCCGGACAAGACCGTCGAAGACATCGACGCCGAACTCAAACTGTTCAACAACGCCCTCGAAGGCGTGCGCGAAGACATGCGCAAGCTGTCGGCCAAGCTGGCCACCCAGCTGCGCCCCGAAGAGCGCGCGCTGTTCGATGTGTACCTGATGATGCTCGAAGACGCCGCCCTCGGCGGCGAGGTGGCGGAAGTCATCAAGACCGGGCAATGGGCGCAGGGCGCCCTGCGCCAGGTGGTTGGCGAGCACGTCAATCGCTTCGAGCTGATGGACGACGACTACCTGCGCGAGCGCGCCTCCGACGTCAAGGACCTGGGCAGGCGCCTGCTGGCCTACCTGCAGGAGGCCCGTTCGCAGTCGCTGGTCTATGCCGAAAACACCATCCTGGTCAGCGAAGAGCTGACCCCGGCGATGCTTGGCGAGGTGCCGGAAGGCAAGCTGGTCGGCCTGGTTTCGGTGCTGGGCTCGGGTAACTCGCACGTGGCCATCCTGGCCCGAGCCATGGGCATTCCCACGGTGATGGGCCTGGTCGACCTGCCGTATTCCAAGGTCGACGGCATCGAGATGATCGTCGACGGCTACAAGGGCGAAGTATTCACCAACCCCAGCGACGTGCTGCGCAAGCAGTACAGCGAAGTGGTCGAAGAAGAACGCCAGCTGGCCCAGGGGCTCGACGCCCTGCGCGAACTGCCGTGCGTCACCCCGGACGGCCATCGCATGCCGCTGTGGGTCAACACCGGCCTGCTCGCCGACGTGGCCCGTGCCCAGCAGCGCGGCGCCGAAGGTGTCGGCCTGTACCGCACCGAAGTCCCCTTCATGATCCAGCAGCGCTTTCCCAGCGAGAAGGAGCAGTTGGCGATCTACCGTGAACAGCTGCAGTCGTTCCATCCGCTGCCGGTGACCATGCGCACCCTCGACATCGGCGGTGACAAGTCGCTGTCGTACTTCCCGATCAAGGAAGAAAACCCGTTCCTGGGCTGGCGCGGCATCCGCGTGACCCTCGACCACCCGGAAATCTTCCTGGTCCAGACCCGCGCCATGCTCAAGGCCAGCGAGGGCCTGAACAACCTGCGCATCCTGCTGCCGATGATCTCCGGCGTCCACGAGCTGGAAGAGGCACTGCACCTGATCCACCGCGCCTGGGGCGAGGTACGCGACGAGGGCACCGATGTGCCGATGCCGCCTGTGGGTGTGATGGTGGAAATTCCGGCGGCGGTGTACCAGACCAAGGAATTGGCCCGGCAAGTGGACTTCCTGTCGGTCGGCTCCAACGACCTGACCCAGTATCTGCTGGCGGTCGACCGCAACAACCCGCGGGTCGCCGATTTGTACGACTACCTGCACCCGGCAGTGCTGCAGGCCTTGAATACCGTGGTGCGCGACGCCCATGGCGAAGGCAAGCCGGTGAGCATCTGCGGCGAGATGGCCGGCGACCCGGCAGCGGCGATCCTGTTGATGGCCATGGGCTTCGACAGCCTGTCGATGAACGCCACCAACCTGCCGAAGGTGAAGTGGATGCTGCGCCAGATGAACATGAGCAAGGCCAAGGAGCTGCTGGCCGAGGCCATGAGCCATGACAACCCGCAGGTTATCCACAGCTCCTTGCAGCTGGCGCTGAAGAACCTGGGTCTGGCGCGGATGATCGGGCCTGGGGCCAACAAGACGCTCTGAGGGCTGCAGCGGCCCTATCGCCGGCAAGCCGGCTCCCACAGGAATCGCGCCAGCTT
>NZ_AKJC01000194.1 GCF_000282535.1 Pseudomonas sp. GM84
CCGGCGATAGGGCCCGTGCAAACACCAACAATTTCAGCGCCCCTCATGCTGGCGCCGATACGCCCCAGGCTGCACCCCCACCGCCTTGGCAAACGCCCGGGTAAACGCCGCCACCGACTGATACCCCACCTGCGCGCCCACCTGCTCCACGGTATTGCCCGCCTGCAGCAACTGGCAGGCATGGCGCATGCGCAACGCCAGCAGCACCTGCCCCGGTGACTGCCCGGCCAGTTCGTTGAAGCGCTTGAAGAACGCCGACCGCGACAGCCCCGTACACCCCGCCATGCTCTCCAGTGTCCAGGCCTGCCCGGGCTGTTCGATCAGTTGCTGCAGCAAGCCGGCAAACGCCGGCTGCCGGGCCAGGGCGACCAGGCCGCCGAGTGGCTGCCCGGCATGCACCTGCTGGCGCAGCACATACAAGAACAACAAGTGCGTCAGCCGCTCCAGCAGGGTCTGCGAGGGTGCTGGCAGGCGCTGGCATTCGTCCAGGATCAGCCCGAACAACGCCCGCGCCGCATGCCCGCTCGGCTCCTCGGCACGCAACAGGATCCACTCGGCCAGGCCCTCGACGATCAGTGACGACAAGCCAGGGCGAAAGTGAAAGAACCCGCACACCAGCCCCACGCCGTCCGCCGCGTTGGCATCCAGCGCCTGCATGGCCTGGCGCGGCTGGGCGCAGGCGTTCAGCGGGTCCTGGTCGCTGGACAAGCGGTAACCCAGGTCGCGCAGCAGAAACACCGCGTCCCCGGTTTCCAGGCGCACGGCTTCGGCCTTGCCATCGATGTGCAGCCAGCAATGGCCCTGCACCACCAGGTGAAAACTGGCCCGGCCCATGCCCTCGGTACTGGCATGCCAGCCGCCGCAGTAGCGGCCGACGTGGAACAGGCTGGCGTCTAGCTCAAGGCCTTCTAATAACCAATCGACAAGTGGGCTGGATGAAATCATCTAATGTAAAGACTCAGGAGCAAGGAAGGGCGACTGATGAATATGGAGGGCGATTCTTATAACCAACAGACTGTATGGACACACACCGAAGGAGACCACTCCATGTCCTCGCGCATTACTCTACACACTCTGCAGAGCGCCCCGGAAGCGGCCCGCCCGTTCCTTGAGAACGCCCAGAAGAATTCCGGCTTCATCCCCAACCTGCTGGGCGTGCTGGCCAATGCCCCGGCGGCCCTGGAAACCTACGTGACCGTCTCGGCCCTCAACGGCAAGGCCGAACTGACCCTGGCCGAGCGCGAAGTGGTGCAGCTGATTGCCGCCACCCAGCATGGCTGCGACTTCTGCGTGGCCGGCCACACCGCCGTGGCGCTGAACAAGGCCAAGCTGCCGCAGGAAGTGGTCGATGCCCTGCGCGCCCGTGGCGAACTGCCGGATGCGCGCTACGAGACCCTGGCCGCGTTCGCCCGCGAAGTCATCGCCACCCGCGGCAATGTCAGCGAGGCCACCTACCAGGCCTTCCGCGAGGCCGGTTTCACCGAGGGCAACGCCCTGGAAGTGATTCTCGGGGTCAGCCTCGCAACCCTGTGCAACTTTGCTAATGTGTTCGCCCAGACGCCGCTCAACGACGAGCTCGGCAAGTACCGCTGGCAGCCTTCTGCATAAACCGCGCGGGGCGCCGTGGCGCCCGCGTTTTCAAAAGGAGTAGGGATATGCTTGATGCTGCATTTGCCAAGTGGCTGGATGCCAATGCCGAGGCCATCGACCAGGGCCAGTGCGACCCGCAGCGGGTGCTCGCGCAGATTGCCGAGTCGCAACTGCTGGGCATCGGTGTCGACCCGGCGCAGGGGGGCAGTGGGGGTGAGGTGACCGACGCCGTCGAAGCCATTGCCGCGATCGCCAGTCGTTCGCTGGCAACTGCCTTCGTCTGCTGGGGCCAGCGTGCTTTTATCGAATACCTGCTGCAAAGCCCGAACCAGGCCCTGCGCGAGCGCTTGCTGCCGAGCCTGCTGACCGGCGAGCTGGCCGGTGCCACGGGCCTTTCCAATGCCATGAAGTTTCTTTCCGGCATCGAGGCGCTGCAGGTACGCGGCCGCCCCGAGGCTGACGGCTGGGCCCTCGAAGGCCGTTTGCACTGGGTAACCAACCTGCGCAAGAGCGGCTTCGTGGTGGCTGCCGCCATCGAAGACGATGCGGGCGGCGCACCGTTCGTACTGGCGATCCCTTCGCAGGTACAGGGCCTGGAGCGCTCCGACGACCTGCAACTGATGGGCCTGCAGTCGAGCAACACGGCGGCACTGGCCTTCCACCAGGTGGCGCTCGGCCGCGACTGGCTGCTGCACGAAAACGCCCGCGAATTCCTGCCCAAGGTGCGCCCGGCGTTCCTCGCGCTGCAGTGCGGCATGGCCATCGGCCTGGCGCGCCGTGCGCTGGACGAAGTGCACGAGCACCTGCATGGGCGCCTGTCGTTCCTGGAAGAGCACCGCCAGGTCCTCAAGGAGCGCCTGGAAAACACCGTGACCGAGCTCAAGCAAGGCTTGCTCGACGGGCGTTTCCAGGGCCAGCCGGCGGCGCTGTTCAAGCTGCGCATCACCCTCGCCGAAAGCGCGGCCGACGCCGTGCAGCTCGAATTGCAGGCCAGTGGCGGCAAGGCCTACCTCGACGAATTCGGCTCAGGCTTCGCACGCCGTTGGCGGGAATCGGCGTTCGTGCCCATCGTCACCCCAAGCCTGGTGCAGCTGCGCGCCGAACTGCACCGCCAGGCGGCCACTGCATGAGCCACGCGTTACTCGAAGCCCGCGACATCAGCCTGGGCTACCCGCGCGAGGGCGGCTGGCAGGAGGTGCTGGCGCGCTTCGACCTGCAACTGGCGCCAGGCGAGGTGGTGACTATCCTCGGCCCCAGTGGGGTCGGCAAGTCCAGCCTGCTGCGGGTGCTGGCGGGCTTGCAGCCGCCGCGCAGCGGCAGCGTGACCCTGCACGGCCAGGTACTGCAAGGCCCGCATCCGCGCCTGGCGGTGGCCTTCCAGGACCCGAGCCTGCTGCCTTGGCTGAGCCTGGAAAAGAACGTCGCCTTCGGCCTGGATTTCGCCCGCCAGCCTAAGTTGGCTGCGGCCGAGCGCCGCGCGCGCATCGACCATGCGATCAGCGCCGTGGGCCTGGCCCATGCGCGCAACCAGTACCCGGCGCAACTGTCCGGCGGCATGGCCCAGCGCACCGCCCTGGCGCGCTGCCTGGCGCGCCAGCCCGAAGTGCTGCTGCTCGACGAACCCTTCGGTGCCCTTGACGAAGTCACCCGCGCCGACATGCAGCAACTGTTGCTGCAACTGATCAGCACCCACAACACCGCCGCGGTGCTGATTACCCACGATATCGACGAAGCCCTGCTGTTGTCCGACCGGGTGCTGCTACTGGGCAACCACCCGGCGCACATCCTCGGCCAATGGCCCATCGACCTGCCGCAACCCCGGGCACAGCGGGTCGAGGAGCTGGGCGCGCTGCGCATCGAGATACTCAAGACCCTTCGGCGGGCCAGCCGCACAGACGAAACCTCCTCTCCCTCGTTGCCTTCGGAGCCTGCCCATGTGCATGGATGACTGCTGTTCCTCCACGTCGCGTCGCGACTTCCTCAAGCTCAGTGCCATGCTCACCGCCGCCGGCGCCGTGCCCTTGCTGTCGAGCCTGCAGGCGCGCGCCGCCGCAGAGCCGGATGCGCCGGTGCGCATCGGCTACCTGCCGATCACCGACGCCACGCCACTGCTGGTCGCGCACAACAACGGCCTGTTCGAGGCCGAAGGCATCAAGGCCGAGCGCCCGGTGCTGCTGCGCAGCTGGGCCCAGGTGATCGAGGCCTTCATTTCGGGCCAGGTCAACGTCATTCACCTGCTGTCGCCGATGACCGTGTGGGCGCGTTACGCCAGCAAGGTGCCGGCCAAGGTGGTGGCGTGGAACCACGTCGGCGGCTCGGGCCTGACCGTGGCGCCCGACATTACCGACCTGCAGCAACTGGGCGGCAAGACGGTGGCTATCCCGTTCTGGTATTCGATCCACAACGTGGTGCTGCAGCAGATGCTCAACGACCACGGCCTGACGCCGGTGTCGAAACCGGCCAATGCGCCACTGGCGGCCAACGAGGTCAACCTGCTGGTGCTGCCGCCCTCGGACATGCCGCCGGCCCTGGCCAGCAAGCGCATCGCCGGCTACATCGTCGCCGAACCGTTCAATGCCCTGGCCGAGAACCTCAAGGTCGGCCGGGTGCAGCGCTTTACCGGTGATGTCTGGCGCAACCACGCCTGCTGCGTGGTGTTCATGCACGAGCATGACCTGAACAACCGCCCCGAGTGGTCGCAGAAGGTGGTCAACGCCATCGTCAAGGCCCAGCACTGGACCCGCGACCACCGCGCCGAAGCCGCCGCGCTGCTGTCCAGGGCCGGCCCCAACAAGTACACCCCGCACGAGCCGGCGGTGCTGACCAAGGTCCTGGCCCCGGCCGCCGAAGACCGCGCCGGCTACATCGCCAGCGGCGCCATCCGCCACCAGCAATGGGACGAGAAGCGCATCGACTTCCAGCCGTACCCGTTCCCCAGCTACACCGAGGAACTGGTCAAGCGCCTCAAGCACACCCTGATCGAAGGCGACAACGCCTTCCTCGCCGGCCTGGATCCGGCCCAGACGGCCCGTGACCTGGTCGACGACCGCTTCGTGCGCAACGCCATCGCGGCGGTCGGTGGGCCATCGGTGTTCGGCATCGCCGACAACTTCGAGCGCAGCGAGGAGTTCGTGGTCTGATGCGCAAGCACGTCGTACATGCCGGCCTGGGGCTGGTGGGTTTGCTGGGGTTGCTGGTGCTGTGGTGGGCTGGGGTCGCGATGTTTGGCGAGGCCGACGGCCTGTCGGCGCGCTTCTCGCCCCAGGCGACCCTGGCCAGCCTGGTCGAGCTGCTGGGGCAGGGCGAGGTCTACGGGCATGTCTGGGTCAGCCTCAAGCGGATCCTGGTCGGGCTGTTGCTGGCGTTGCTGATCGGCGTGCCGCTGGGTCTGCTGGTGGGCAGCTACCGGCACCTGGAGGCCGCGACCACGCCGGCGTTCCAGTTCCTGCGGATGATCTCGCCGCTGTCGTGGATGCCGGTGGTGGTGATGCTGATGGGGGTGGGCGACCAGCCGATCTACTTCCTGCTGGCCTTTGCCGCCTTGTGGCCGATCCTGCTCAATACCGCGGCGGGCGTGCGCCAGCTCGACCCGCGTTGGCTGCAATTGAGCCGCAGCCTCAGCGCCACGCGCTGGGAGACCTTGTGCAAGGTGATCGTCCCCGGGGTGATCGGCCATGTGCTGACCGGCGTGCGCCTGGCGATCGGCATCCTGTGGATCGTGCTGGTGCCGTGCGAGATGCTGGGGGTGAGTGCGGGGCTTGGGTATTTCATTCTCGATACCCGCGACCGGCTGGCGTACTCGGAGCTGATGGCGATGGTGCTGCTGATTGGTGTGCTGGGGTTCATGCTCGATGCCCTGGCGCGCGGGCTGCATCGGCGTTGGGTGCATGCCTGAAGGGCCAGTGTGGTCCTATCGCCGGCAAGCCGGCTCCCACAGGGTCTGGCGCAGGCCTGCTTCTTTGTGGGAGCCGGCTTGCCGGCGATAGGGCCTTCGGCTCAATGCACGGTCTTGCGCTGCTTCACAAACTCACGCGCCAGCACGGCCAACTCATCCAGCCACTCATCACGCTGCTGTTCCGCCTCGATCATCGCATCCTCACCCTGCTGGTTGAGCAGGTAGGTATGAATCTGATGCACCTCGGTGGTCTGGTAGATCGGCGCAATGTCCAGCCGCCCGATCAGCGCGCCGCTGGCCTGCCCGGTACTGCTCATCAATACCTGCGGCCCGCTGGCCGCCACCACCTGCATGCCCATGGCCTCGAACCACGGCACCTGGTGCGCGAAGGCGTTCAGCTCGACGCTGGCGAAGCGCTTCTGTACATCGCCCAGCAAGGCGCGGCCGACGCCTTGGCGACGATGACCGGGCACCACGGCAAGAAAGGCCAGGGCACAGGCCTGCGGGTTGTCCTGGGCAGGCAGGGTCAGGGCGAAGCCAAGCAGCTGGTCCGGCGCCTCGGCGTCCAGCGCCAGGGTCAGCGCCACGGCCAGGCCGCGGGTGCCGTCCATGGCCTGCAGGTACTGATGCACCTCCATGCCGACACCGTACTGGTACAGCGGGTACAGCGGGTTGTCGGCACGAATGGCGACACTGCTCAGTTCGCCCACATGGTGGATCACCAGTTCGCGGATCTGGTTCTGGAAGGACTCGGGCGGCACGCTGTCGAGGCGGCTCAGGATGAACATCGGGGGACGGGCTCCGGCGGCTGTTGGATCACCCCGCGCCGGGTTGGCACGGGGTGCACAGTCTAACCCCTTTTTACCGGTTCAGCCTCGTGCCTGCAGCGCCGCGAGCATCAGGTCGAGGTTCTGCACCGCCGCGCCCGAAGCCCCTTTGCCCAGGTTGTCGAACACCGCCGTCAGCAGCACCTGGCCGTGCTCGGGGTTGGCGTACAGCGCCAGGCGCAGGTCGTTGCTGTCGTTCAGCGCCTCGGGGTCGAGCGCGGTGGCCGGGCCGTGCTGGTGCAGGGGCATTACCTGCACATGGCGGGCACCTTGATAGTGCCGCTCAAGGCAGGCCTGCAGCTGTTCGGCGCTCACCTGGCCAGGCAGCAGACGCAGCTGCAGCGGGATGCTCAGGACGATGCCCTGGCGATAGGCGGCATACCCCGGCAGGAACACCGGACGCGCCGACAGGCCGGCGTGCCGCTGGATTTCCGGCACATGCTTGTGCGCCAGATCCAGGCCATACATCTGCAGGTTAGGCGCCGACGCATCGCCTTGCTGTTCATGGCGCTCGACCGCCGCCCGGCCACCCCCGGAGTAACCCGAAATGGCGTGGATGCTCAGCGGATAGTCAGCCGGCAGCAGGCCGGCCTGGACCAGCGGACGCAGCAGGGCGATGGCGCCGGTGGGGTAGCAGCCGGGGTTGCTGACGCGGGTGGACTGGGCAATGCGCTCGGGCTGCTGCGCGTCCAGTTCCGGCAGGCCATAGACCCAACCTGGGGTGGTGCGGTGCGCAGAGCTGGCATCGATCACCCGCACCGCCGGGTTGCGGATCGTGGCCACGGCGTCGCGGGCGGCGTCGTCGGGCAGGCAGAGCAGGGCGATGTCGGCGCTGTTGATCGCTTCGCTGCGGCGCAGCGGGTCTTTACGCTCGGCTTCGGGCAGGGTCAGCAGTTGCAGGTCGTCGCGGCCGTGCAGGCGGGCATGGATCTGCAGGCCGGTGGTGCCTTGGTCGCCATCGATGAAGACAACAGGGGTGCGCATGGTCGGGGTCCGGTGTGGAGAAGATGGCCTATGCTCGCCTGTCGCCTTGGTAAAGGAAATTTGAATATCATGACGTTGTCATTCATTTTTTCTGAATAGTATGGGGTCAGTTCCGGCCCTTTCGCGGGACAAGCCCGCTCCCACAGGTACTGCACTGCTCCAAAGGGAGTCGGTTACCTGTGGGAGCGGGCTTGTCCCGCGAAAGGGCCGGAAAGACCCATCAGGAACGTCTTCATGCGCGAAATCAGCCTCGACCGCCTACGCACCCTGGTGGTCATTGCCGACCTCGGCTCGTTTGCCGAAGCCGCCCGCCAGCTCAACCTGGCGCCCCCGACCATCAGCCTGCACGTCGCCGAGCTGGAGGCGCGGGTCGGTGCGCCGCTGCTGACCCGTAATCGCAACCAGGTCCGCCCGACGGCCATCGGCGATACCCTGCTGGCCCGCGCCCGGCGCCTGCTGGCCGACGCCGACCTGGCGCTGGACGAAGTGCGCCGGCAAGTCGAAGGCCTGACCGGCCGTGTGCGCCTGGGCGCTTCGACCGGTGCCATCGCCCACCTGTTGCCCAAGGCACTGGAGCACCTGCGGGTGGCGCACCCGGGTATCGACGTGCAAGTGCAGGTGCTGACCTCCCAGGCGTCCCTGGCGCGGCTGCGCGAAGGCGCGCTGGACATCGGCCTGGTGGCCTTGCCGCAGGTGGCGGGCAAGGGCGTCAAGGTCACCCCTTGGCGGCGCGACCCGATCCTGGCCTACGTGCCTGCCGACTGGCAGCCGCCGGCCAGGGTCAGCCCAGCCTGGCTGGGGCAGCGCGCGTTGATTCTCAATGACAGCAGCACCCAGCTGTCGCGGGTGATCGGTGAATGGTTCGCCGCCGCCGGGTTGTACCCCGAGCCGCGGATCGAGCTGAACTACAACGATGCGATCAAGAGCCTGGTGGGGGCCGGTTATGGCGCCACCTTGCTGCCCCAGGAAGGCGAGGCGCCGGAGCTGGACCGACGCATTGTGCGTCGGCCGCTGCGACCGGGGTTGTGGCGGCAATTGGGGATTGCCTGCCGGGAAGGGGAGGTGGAGAGGGCCACCGGGTATGTGCTCGAGGCGTTGGAGCGTTTGCGCCAGTAAGGGGCTGCTGTGCAGCCCAATCGCCGGCAAGCCGGCTCCCACAAAGACAGCACCGCGTTTCCCTATCTGAAAGCTGGCGCAATCCCTGTGGGAGCCGGCTTTCCGGCGATAGGGCCCGAACAG
>NZ_AKJC01000195.1 GCF_000282535.1 Pseudomonas sp. GM84
AGCGGGCTTGTCCCGCGAACCAGGGCAAAGCCCTGGCCATACACCTCTATTGTCTGGGCCGGCCCTTTCGCGGGGCGAGCCCGCTCCCACAAAGCCCACGCATTAACCGCTCAGAACTGCACGTCCAGTATCACCGAGTCGGTATAAGTCGCCGCCGGCGGCGTGGCCTGATCGGTGTAGACCTTGGCGTTGTAATTGAACACCTGGCTGCCGGTGCCGGTCCCCGCGCCAGGGTTCACATCGGCATCACTGCTGGCGCGCCGCGCGCTGCTCACCGAGCCCCAGCGCACGGCACCGGCGCTCTTGAAGATGTCGTAGGCCAGGTAGTTGTTGGCACTGGACTTCATCCGCCGTCGGCCACCCGAGACGTTCTGCCCGTCATCCAGTCCCACCGTGTAGGTGCTGCCTTTGGTGCACGACACGCTCACGTTCTGGTTCACCGTACCAAACCCGGCCACCACCGGCGCACTGCCGAAACTGATGTTGGGCGTGGTGATCTGGCAGTCGTTGCTCACCGTCAGGGTGACGTTCAGGGTCTGGGTGCCCTTGTCGATATCACGCCCCAGGCAGATGCTGCCCACGCCAATGCCCGAACAATAGTTCCAGTCCCAGAAGATCTGCAGGGTTTCCCGATACACGCCTGCCGCCACATTGCTGCCTACCTGGGTACGAAGATAGATTGGCACTGCCTTGGGTGTCGTGCCATTGAGCAAGCCCAGCAGGTCGAGGATGCCATTGCGCGCGAAGTCGAACCTCACGCCGCGGGTAATGGGGTAGCGGGTCGTGTTGTCGGCGTACAGGGTGTAGCCGATGACATCGCCCGTCGGGCCCACCAGCCCGGCAGTGCTGGACGTGATGGTGGCGTAGAAATGGTCGTTTGAACTGAGCAGGGTGAGCAGCGAGCCGGTGCATTGCAGCCCTGAGTTGGTGGTGGAGGCGTTCTGCACGGTGCTGAGTACCACCATCGAGCTGACGGTACCGAACCCCGCCGGCGCGGTGGCCACCGATGAACACAATGCCCAGGCCGAGCCTGCCTGCAGCAGCAAGAGGCCAGCCATGACACCCCGTGCAAGCCGGTTCATCGACATTCCAGCGGGCCGATCAGCGGAACGGTGCCCTGTGCAGGCGGCAAATCGAATTCGACCTGACATTGCCCTCCTCCTTCGATCGCCACCTGCAGGCGGTTGTGTGTCGCCAGGTTTTCCAGGTACACCAGGCCATCCCAGCCCACCACTGCCTGAGCGCCGCTTTCCTGATGAGTGACGGTGCTGCCCAGCTTCAAGGGCTGCTGGCTGCCGTCCACCAACTCGATGCTGGCCGCCAGCACGCGCTTGACCGGGAACTCCAACAAATAACCACTGCCGCGGCGCACGGCCACCCGCTGCTCCACTTCGGGGGCCAGCACATCGGGCGGCAGGTCCATCGGATCGATTTCGTACTTGCCGCGGTAATAGCCACTGCTATAGGGCACCAGCAGATGCCCGCGCTTGTCGGTGCGGCCGATCTCCTGGTTCTCGTAACGCACCGGCACGTCCGCATAGCCGTCGGTGCTGACCACCACAAAGGCATCGTCGATGCGGTTGGCGGCGAACATGCCGCTGTCCATCCATACCAGCGAGCCACTGGCATCGCCCCAGCGGGTCATCTCGCCGCTGTTGCCATAAACGCCAGCTTGCAGCTGCACCGACTGCAGGCGCCAGGTGACGTCGGCCTGGCGGTAGGCGTCGCGGTCGCTGCCGGTGGCATAGCCGAGGTTGTAGCCCACGCCAGCGCCCACCGGCACCGCGCGGCTGTAATTGACCCGCTGCACGTCCTCGCCGTCCTTGCTGCGCTCCGTGCTCACGGCCAAGGTGCCGTTGAAGTCGAACGGGATCACCAGTTGCGCCTGCACCGCCCACTGGCTGTCGCCGACTTCGCGGTTGGCCGACAGGTAGACGCTGCTATTGCCCCACAGGGGCTTGCTCCAGCTCAGGTTGATCAGCCGGGTGCGCGTCCCGTCACCGGCGCGTACGTCGAAGTAGCCCGCGCCAAGGCTGCCGTAGCGGTCCAGGTTCAGGCTCAGGGTCACTTGCTCGCTGCGTTGGCTCAGCTGCATGTCGGAGGTATCGACACGACTCAGGTCGGCATAGTCGCCATGGCGCTGCAGGCGCTGGTAGCTGAAGCCGATGCGCTGGCTGTTGTACTGGTAGCCAATGGCAACCTGATGACCGTTGTCGCCGTCGAACTGGCTCTGCGCCAGCGCCGCGTTGAGCACGCCGAAGTTGCCCAGGCGCATGTTGCCGCCCAGGCCTCCGAGCAGCAGCGATTCGGCCGTTTCAACGTGGCTTTCGAGGGTGAAGTAGTCACTGAGGCCGTAGCGCAGGTTGGCCGAAGCGACACCGGGGCCATAACTGAAGTCCTCGACGGCGTAGTCGCGACGCAGGCTGCCGGCGGCCACCGAGTAGTCCGACAGGCCTTTTTGCAGCAGGCTGCTGGTGACGTAGAACGGCAAGGTAGTGGACACCTGGCGACCGAGGGCATCGGTGGTGACCACCACGGCCTCGCCGGCACCGTTGATGAACGGCACGTTGGTCAGGGTGTAGGGGCCAGGCTGCAGTTCTGTGGTGCTGGACTTGTAGCCATTGATGAACAGGTCCAGCGACGTCGGCACCACCGCCTCGCCGGCGAACGCGGGCAACGGATAGGTGACCAGGTCCGGGCGGGCAGCGAAATCGCGCGACAGCTGCAGGCCACCGAGACGCACCGAACTGGTCCAGGGCAAGGCACCGGTCACGAAGTCGCCGGCTTCATAGGTCAACAGCCGCTGTTCGTCGGTGAAGCGCCAGGTGGTGTCGTAGCGCAGAAAGCCCTGGCCGCCGTCGTCGCCTGGCGCGCCATTGAACGACTGACGCCACTGGCCCGTGGTGGCGAAGGTGCCCCAGCTGTCGAACAGGCGCAGCTCGTTCCAGGCGGCCAGGTAGGTGCCGCCGTCATCGGTGTCATTGAGGTACAGGTCATAGTTGAACAGGGCGCCGAAGCTGCTGCGCGCCTCGCTGGGCGGATACAGGTTGCGATCGCCGAGCTGCTGGTCCGGCAGCCAGGCCGGAGGCACTTGTAGCAGCAGCCG
Organism: Pseudomonas sp. GM84; assembly: GCF_000282535.1. GTDB lineage: Bacteria > Pseudomonadota > Gammaproteobacteria > Pseudomonadales > Pseudomonadaceae > Aquipseudomonas. The sequence continues at coordinate 3,107 of NZ_AKJC01000195.1, forward strand.
CTGGTTTGGGCTGTCGTAGTCGCTGTGCAGGCCTTCGAGCTCATCCAGTGCGACTTCGCCCTGGGGGTCGCCCGGCAGCTTGATGCCGGCCGCGCGCAGCACCTCGCTGTCCAGGAACAGGCGCCCGGCCCGTTGCTGCACCGGCACCAGCTCAGCCCTGGGCACCTGGTTCACCAACAGGTCGAGGTACAACGTGGCGTCGGCTATGGCGGCGGCCTCCGTGGGTGGCGGCGGCAGGTCGTCGGCCAGCACCAGGCCCGAGCCCAATACGGCCAGGCCGAGGCAGCAACGGGTCGCCCGCGACAACCATCTCACGCACGGATTCCGACCATTGACGGGTCCTCCCTGGGCCCTCATTCAGTAACGGGCTCATTGCTCTTGGCTTATCACTTCGGCCACTTCCTGGCCATTGACCCTCCCCTTGAGCCCTCCCGGTGCCACCGGCGCAGGCCAGCGCATGCTGGCGCCGGGCAGGACATAGCCAAGCAGCCCTTCGGCCAAGGGCTTGGCCTGGCCGCCTTGCTGCACCACCACGTCGGTCAGGCGGGCATGCACCGGGCCCGTATTGCGCAGTTCGACATAGGATTTGCCCTGCACCATCACCGGGCGCCAGCTCAGTTGCGGCTTGCCGACGCCACTGGCGTTGCGCTTGCCCTCCGGGTCCGGCTTGCCCCACAGGCCTTCGCCATAAACGAACAGCGGCACCGAGTAGCGCATCTGCAGGCGGATTGCGGCCGTGGTGCCCTGGTTGCCGGCATCGGCCGGCAGTGGCGAGGGAATTTCGTCGATGATGATGCGGTAGGCCTGCTCCTGGCCGGCGGGCGAGCTGCCGGTTCGGGTCAGGCGGATCAGTTGCTTTTGCCCGGGCGCCAGGGTCGCCACCGGCGGGCTGCCGATGATCTCGCGCTGGGCCTGGAACTGTTCCTGGTAATCGCCCTGGCGCCAGGCGAAGACCCGCACCTGCAGGCTGGCCGGGGCCGTGCCGCGGTTCTCCAGCCACAACGCACCGGCCTTCTGGTCAGCCTCCAGCACCGGGTCGATGGGCCAGATCAGTACCGAGGTGGCCGCCCCCGCCGGCATGCTCGCCAACAGCAACAACCCGATTACACCCTGCGCCCACTTCGCGCCTGCCCGCATGCCACTCTCCTTGGTCACGTGAAATGCGTGGCGGTGCCGTCACCAGGTCACCGTCACTTGCACGACATCTGTATACGTTCCGGCCGGCAACTTGCCGGTCAGTTGGGTGCGGCCATAGACCGGCAGCTTGATGGCCGTCGGGTCGCTGTAGCTGACTACCAGGCTCTGGCCAATGCCCAGTACCTGGCTGTAGCCCGCATCCTGATAAAGCTGGTAGGCCAGCACTTGCGTGCCGCCGTTGCGCTTGAGGTAACGCGTGCCGCTGGCGCTGTTCTGGCCGCCGTCCAGGCTCATGCTCAGACTCACACCGGGGGTGCATTGGAAGGTCACCGTAGAGCCGCCCAGGGAGGTGCTGAGGATCCCGGTGGACAGCGCCGACTGGCTCCCGTAGTTGAGTACGCCATAGTTGGTCACCCCGCCCATCACCAGGCAGCCGGCGACGATCTGCGCGGTCACCTGGAACGTGCTGTTGGTCGCCGCATCGAGCGGCGCAGCCAGCAGCACGCCGAGCCCTGTCAGGCAGCCACCCAACCAGGCGCGCATGGCCGCGACTCAGAACGACAGCTCGACGGCGACGGTGTCGGTGTAGGTCCCTGCCGGCAGACCTGCCTTGCCACGGGCCTGGCCATACAGGTTGACGGTTTGCGCCGCGCCGGTGCTGGTCGGCAAGGTAATGGTGTCGTCGATGTTCAGCAGCTGGGTATGCCCGGCGTCGGTGTAGAAGTCATACGGCACGAAGTTGCCGACGCCATCGGCCAGCGCGCGCGTGCCACCGCTCGACTGGCCATCGTGGGCCCCCGCCCGCACGCGGATGGCCGGCACCGTGCCGGGCGAGCAAAGGATGCTCAAGGCGCCACCACCACCGCCCAGCACCTGGCCGGGAGCATCAGTGAAGAAGGCCTCATGGGTGCCGAAATTGAGGGTACCGAAATTCAACCCCGAGCTGCCCCCGCTGCCATTGACCTGGCAGGCCGCCGTCAGCGTCAGGGTAGAACTGATGGTGCCGGTCACCGTGGCGGCTTGGGCATGGGCTGCCAAGGCCAGGCCAAGCCCGGCGAGGATGCAGTGGGTAAGGTTCGTTCGCATCAGGGATCTCCTTGCGATGGTTACCAGTCCAGGGTCACTCTCAAGGTGTCGCGATACAGCCCGGCAGGCAGCGCGCGCGGTTGCGCCACCACTACGCCGTAAATAGGAATCGGAATCTGCTCGGTGCCGCTGATGGTGAAGGCACGGGCCTGGCCGATGCCGTAATGGCTGTTGCCGCCCGGGTCGACGGCCAACTGATAAGGGATCGTCTCGCGCCCGTTGCTCAACCTGCGCACGCCATCGCTGCCATTCAGGCCGCCGTTGATGCGCACGTTGAAGGCCCTGACCTGGGGCGTGCAACTGATCTGCAGGCTGCCCTCGCCACTCACCTCGTCGACCTGGCTGCGCAGCGGCTGGTCCCAGTTCGGCCCGCGTTCGCCGAAGTCCATCACGCCGGGGTTGCCCAAGGTGGCCGGGGGCTGGTCGCCGCTGATGATCTGGCAGGCGGTGCTGATCACCAGGCGGGCCTGGATAAAACCGGTGGTGGCGCCGTGCGCGCTGTCAACGGGCAGCAGCAACGGGCCAAGGCCAAGCAGCAGGATCGAAGTGCGATTCATGGCGTGGGATCCTTGTGCATGGCGGCCTCGCTACCAGGTGACCGTGACTTTGAGCAGGTCGGCGTACTGCCCGGCTCGGGGCACCCAGGCCAGCTTGTCGATACGGGCGTAGAGCGGCAGCTCGACAGTGCCGCTGTCCGGTACCCGGGCAGCCTGGGCCTCCCCGACGACCACCGGCTCGCGCCAGGCCGCGTCACGAAAGAGGCGATAGGGAATCGGCCGAGCCTTGGCATCATTGCTGGCCAGGAAACGCAACTCGCCTACCCCGCCATGCTGCCCCCCGTCGATGCGGACCTGATAGGGCGTGTCGGGGTTGCATTCCAGGCGCGGCGGGCGGCGGTTGAGCAACACGCCACTGAGGGGAGCGCCAGGGCCATCCAGGCGCGCCGTGGCACCCAGGTCGATCCGACCCAGGGCCTGCGCACCCGCATCGCGAGTCTGGCCGACCAGCATGCAGCCACGCTGCACCTGCACCCGCACTTCCACAAGAAAGTCCGCCGCACCAGCCAAGCCGCTCAACAACAGGCCCAATAGCGCGGCCACAAAGCGTTCCGTCACTGGGTAATCCTTGTTCTTGTCCTCTGAATCTGAGCGTAGCAGCGGTTGGCGAACGCGTGATGGCTGAGTGCCATTCTTTTGTGATAACGACAAAGTTCTAGGCGCACCAACAATTTTGTCGATCTCCGCGAACCCAGGCCCATCCTTCGCCTCCAATGGCCATGGGCCGGAAAAGCGGCGCACATTCTGTTACGGTGCTTTTCCGGCACGGGTATCAGACGCATGCGCCATGCAAGGACGAACATGACAGGAGCGTATTCATTGAGCACCGCAGACAAGCTACTCGCCGAAGCCGTGGAACGCTGCGCCCAGGAACCTATCCAGGTGCCGGGCAGCATCCAGCCACACGGTTTCATGCTGGTACTTGACGAACCGAGCCTGCGCATCGTCCAGGCCAGCGAAAACGCCGAGCGCTGGCTGGGCATACCCGCGCAGTCGCTGGTGGGGTGCAGCTTCGCCGAGATGGTCAGCGCGCAGTTCGACCTGCGCGCCCAACTTCAACGCCTGCCCGATGACCAGGTATTCCCCTTTCACCTCGGCGATGTGCACTTGCGCCCTGACGCACCCTGCAGCGACAGACTGCGCCTGCTGACCCACCGTCACGACCAGGTCCTGATCGCCGAATTCGAACCCGTTCGCCTGCCCGCCGACCTCAACGACGACGGCGACTACTACCCGCTGCTGCGCGAGTTCGTCGGCGGCCTGCACACGGCAAGCGACCTGCAGGCACTGCTGCTGCAGACCGTGCAACAGCTCAAGCGCATCACCGGGTTCGGCCGGGTGAAGGCCTACCGCTTCGATGCCGAAGGCAATGGCCAAGTGCTGGCCGAGGTGGCCGACGACGGCTACCCACGCTACCTGGGCTTGTGTTTTCCCGCCTCCGACATTCCGCGCCAGGCCCGCGAGTTGTACCGGGTCAACCGAATCCGCGTGATCGAAGATGCCAACTACCAGGCCTCGCCCCTGCTACCCGCTGCCAACCCGCGCACCGGCAAGCCACTGGACCTGAGCTTCGCCGCCTTGCGCAGCGTATCGCCGGTGCACCTGCAGTACATGCGCAACATGGGGACCTTGGCGTCGATGTCGTTGTCGATCGTGGTCGACGGGCAGTTGTGGGGCCTGGTGTCGTGCCACCACGCGCAACCGCGCGCGGTCGACTTGCGCACCCGCACCGCCTGCGAACTGCTGGCCAGCGTGCTGTCGCTGCAGATCGAATCGCGCGAGTCCCACGCCCATACCCGCCAACGGCTAGACCTGCGCCAGCACATCGTGCGGATGATCTCGTCCATGGCCGACCACGACAGCGTCAGCGACGGCTTGCGCGCCTTGCCCCAGGTACTGCTGGACTTCGCCGGTGCCAATGGCGCAGCGGTGATATCCGCCGAGCGCTGCGACCTGTTCGGCCACACCCCGCCTGCCGCCCAGGTCAATGCACTGGTCCATTGGCTGTCGCAACGTGGCACCGAAACGGTGTTCCACAGTGACAACCTGGCCCGTGACATCGACGAACTGCCCGAGCTGACCGCGCATGCCGGCGGCGTGCTGGCGGTGGCTATCTCGCAGATCCACTCGCACTACCTGCTGTGGTTCCGCCCGGAGCAGGTGCGCACGGTGCACTGGGCCGGGCGGCCAGACAAGCAGATCGGCCCGCAGGGCGCACTCAACCCTCGGCACAGCTTCGAGCACTGGCAGGAACAGGTCAGCGGCTTCAGCCAGGCGTGGGATCCGCAGATCATCGAAGGCGTGATGGAACTGCGCAGCGCCGTGCTCGGCATCGTCCTGCGCAAGGCCGAGGAGCTGGCGCAACTGAGCAACGAGCTGCGCCGCTCCAACAAAGAGCTCGAAGCGTTTTCCTACAGTGTGTCCCACGACCTGCGGGCGCCGCTGCGGCATATCGCCGGCTACACCGAACTGCTCGATGAAATCGAAGGTCAGAACATGGGCGAGCGCGGCCGGCGCTTCCTCACCCACATCGAGGAAGCGGCACGCTTTGCCGGCAGCCTGGTAGACAACCTGCTCAACTTCTCGCAGATGGGCCGTTCGGCGTTGCGCCTGTCGGATGTCGACCTCAATGCCCTGGTCGAAACCATTCGCCAGGAGCTGGCCCCGGACTACGAAGGCCGCGAAATCATCTGGGACATCGCGGCGCTGCCCAAGGTGTACGGCGACCCGGCTTTCATCAACCTGGCCCTGCACAACCTGCTCGCCAACGCCATCAAGTACACCCGTGACCGTGCGCCGGCGCACATCGAAGTCGGCGCGCACCAGCACAAGGGGGAAACCGAGGTCTATATTCGCGATAACGGCGTCGGCTTCGACATGGCCTACGCCAGCAAGCTGTTCGGTGTGTTCCAGCGCCTGCACCGCATGGAAGACTTCGAGGGCACCGGGATCGGCCTGGCGAGCGTGCGGCGCATCATCGAGCGCCACGACGGCCGGGTCTGGGCCGAAGGCCAGATCGGCCAGGGCGCCTGTTTTCATTTCACCCTTCCCCGTCATACCGAGACTAACTGAGGCACCCGTACCATCATGCTCAAGCCCATCCTGCTGGTAGAAGACAACCCCCGGGACCTGGAGCTGACGCTCCTGGCCCTGGAGCGCAGCCAGTTGGCCAACGAAGTCATCGTCCTGCGCGACGGTGCCGAAGCGCTCGACTACCTGCTGCGCCGCAACGCCTATGCCGAGCGCGACGACGGCAACCCGGCAGTGCTGCTGCTGGACCTGAAGCTGCCCAAGGTCGACGGCCTGGAGGTGCTCAAGGAAGTGCGCGCCACTGCCGAACTGCGCAGCATCCCCACGGTGATGCTGACCTCCTCGCGGGAGGAGCCCGACTTGCTGCGCGCCTATGAACTGGGGGTCAACGCCTATGTGGTCAAGCCCGTGGAGTTCAAGGAATTCGTCGCTGCCATTTCCGACCTCGGGGTGTTCTGGGCCGTGCTCAACGAACCACCCCCTGGCTCGCTGCGCCTGAACAGGCGTGGCAGCAACTGAGGCCCGCGCGAAGATGCTGCCAATGCCGCTGAAACTGCTGATGGTCGAAGACAGTTCGATGGACGCCGAGCTGACCCTGCTGAGCCTGGAGCGCAGCGGGTTGCAGGTTCGTTCGCGGCTGGTGTTCGATCACCAGGCCGCCGAGCATGCCCTGCTCGACACCCGCTACGACCTGATCCTCTGCGACTGCGTGCTGCCCGGCTCCTCCGGCACCGATGTGCTGGCCATCGCCCAGCGCCTGGCCCCGGACACCCCGTTCATCTTCCTTTCCGGCATCTACGGCGAAGAACACGCGGTGGAGATGATTCGCCTGGGCGCCACCGACTACGTGCTCAAGAAAAACCTGCCGCTGCTGCCCAAGGCCGTGCGCCGCGCCCTGACCGAGGTGCAGGAGCGCCAGCGGCGGCGCCGCGCCGAGGAAGCCCTGGCCGATGTCGAAGCGCGCGCACGCATTGCCATCGACGCCGCGGGCATGGGCACCTGGGACTTGCGCCCGCACGAAAACCTGCTGATCTGGGACGACCGCTGCAAGACCCTGTTCGGTGTGCCCCTGGACACCGAGATGAGCCTGGACGTGTTCTACGCCGGCATCTACCCGGACGATGTACCCCGGGTGCGCGAGGCTGTGGAACAGGCCATGCGCCCGGACAGCGACGGCCTGTACCGTGTCGAATTCCGCATCGCCCAGCCCAATGGGCTGGAGCCGCGCTGGCTGCTCAGCAGCGGCCAGGCCCAGTTCGTCGAAGGCCAGTGCACTCGGTTTTCCGGCGTGCTGCAGGACATCCACACCCAGCGCCAGGCGACCCTGGCGCTCAAGCAGCTCAATGAGATGCTGGGTGAGCGGGTCGAGCGCCGCACCCGCGAGCGTGACCGCGCCTGGGAGCTGTCCCAGGACCTGCTCGCAGTGCTCAACAAGGACCTCACGCCGGTCGCGCTCAACCCGGCCTGGGAAGCCAGCCTGGGCTTCTCGCGCGAGCGCCTGAGCCAGGCCTCGCTGCTGTCATTGCTGCCCGAGCCCGACCAGGAATCGCTGCTGGCCGAGCTGGCCGCCCTCGCCCACGGCCGCACCAGCGCCCGCTTCGTCGGCCGCATCCGCCACGTGACCGGGCAGTTGCGCTGGCTGTCCTGGGTGGTGGTGCCGGAAGACACCTTGCTCTATGTGGTGGCCCGGGACATCACCAGCGAACGGGAAACCGCGCTGGGCCTGGCCGAAGCCAACGACCGCCTGCGCGAGCAGATCACCGAACGCGAGCGCATCGAAGCCGCGCTGCAGCAGATGCAGCGACTGGAAGCGGTGGGCCAGCTCACCGCCGGTGTGGCCCACGACTTCAACAACCTGCTGACGGTGATCCTCACGGGCGCCAGCTTCCTGGAGCGCGACCTGGCCAAGGCTGACGTGGACAAGGCGCGGTCACGCCTGACGCATATTCGCGAGGCCGGTGAGCGCGGCGCCAAGCTGACTTCGCAACTGCTCGCCTTCTCCAGGCGTCAGCGCCTGGAGCCGGTGCCACTGAACCTCAACCGCACCTTGGGCGGCCTGGAAGAACTGCTGCGCCGCACCCTGGGCGGCAACATTTCCGTGCGCCTGGACCTGGACCACACCTTGTGGCAGGCGCTGACCGACCCGACCCAGACCGAGATGATCATCCTCAACCTGGCGATCAACGCCCGCGATGCCATGCCCGAGGGTGGCCAGTTGACCCTGTCCACCCGCAACACGCGGATCAAGGCCCGCGCGCAACGCCCGGAAGACCCCGAGCCAGGCGAGTACGTGATGCTGAGCATTCGCGACACCGGCTGTGGCATGAGTGAAGAGGTGCTGGGCAAGGTGTTCGAGCCGTTCTTCACCACCAAGGACATCGGCAAGGGCTCGGGCCTTGGGCTGGCCCAGGTGTTCGGCTTCGCCAAGCAGTCAGGCGGTGGCGTGCGCATCGATACCCAGCCTGGGCTCGGCACCCAGGTGGCGGTGTACCTGCCGGCGGTGAAGCATGAAGTGGAAAGCGAGCCGATTGCCCCGACGATTTCCGAGGCGGTTGGCGACAGTGGCCGCGACCGCACGGTGCTGTTGGTGGACGACGATCACCTGGTACGCGACCTGCTCGGCGATGTGCTGCGCCAATACGGTTACCAGGTGCGCCAGGCCCACAACGGCGAACAGGCGCTGGCGTTGCTGGATGAAAGCATCGACCTGTTGCTGACCGATTTCGCCATGCCCGAGTTCAACGGTGCCCAGCTGGCGCTGGCGGCGCGCGAACGGCATCCGCGGTTGCCGGTGGTGTTCTTGACCGGTTATGCCGAGTTGCAGGGGCTGGAGATGCCAGAAAGTCTGGTGCTGCAGAAACCGGTGCAGGCCGAGGAGCTGGCGCGGGCGCTGGATGAGATGCTGCGGGTGAACCGATAGTTTTGTAGAACCTGCACTGGCCCCATCGCCGGCAAGCCGGCTCCCACAGGGGGCGCGCTGGCTTCAATGTGGGAGCCGGCTTGCCGGCGATGGGGCCAGCACAAACGACAGAAACGACAAAACCCAGCGCCGATGTCATCTGCACTGAATGAAGAATAGGTATTTGTATCGAGAGAAAATGGCAGGGGCGGCTGGATTCGAACCAACGCATGGCAGGATCAAAACCTGCTGCCTTACCGCTTGGCGACGCCCCTGTATCGGATGCAGCTGATGCTGCCCAGACAATTCCAACTTGGCGACAACTGGGTTGTTGTCTTGGAATGCGCGGCACTTTAACAACATTCTTTTCACCTGGGAACCCCCTCACGCAAAAAAAATGCTTTAAAACAGCAAGTTAGTGTTCCCTGGCACGATTCGCGGCCACGCCGGCCCCACCACCCGTCGTTTTTCCGCCGGCTCGCCCCAACACAATCGCATTCCGCCCTTCCAATCAGGTAAGCGAACTGCGAAGACCAAGGAGGCCCCCCATGCCCGTTTCCCACGACCTGTACCAGGACCTGCACTACCCCCGCGAAATCGTCCAGCAACGCCGCCAGCAAGACCAGACCCTCGACCGCCTGCTCGACGAATACATGGACATCGACAACCAGGTGCTGGCCGCCGAGTCGATCTCGGCGGGCAACTTCCAGGACGACGACCTGCGCCATCTCAAGGAACGCCGGCTGACCGTGAAGTACATGATCGAGCGCCAATTGGAGCGCAAGGCCTGAACTAGCGCCCCAGCAGCGCGAGGGTGCGCAGGTCAGGCTCGCCTGCGTAGAACTGCGCGAGGGCGAGCTCGAACAGCGGATGGTCAGGCGCGACCTGGCTGAACAAGGTCAGGCACGAGCGCAGCTTGAGGTCGTCGGGGCTGCCGAGGATCTCGCGGGCGCTCTTGTCGCTGTGCTGCACGAGCGCGGTCACGCAGGCCTCCAGGCGCGGCCCCAGCAAGGGATGGCCAAGGTAGGCACGGGCCTCGTCGAGGCCGGACAACGCATAGCGCTCGGCCATGATGCTGTGGCCCAGGCCGTCCAGCTGGGGGAACATGTACCACATCCAGTGGCTGCGCTTGCGCCCGGCCTGGAGCTCCTGGATCACCTGGTCGTAGACCCGGTTCTGCGCCTCGACGAAGCGCTCGAGATCGAAATCGCTGGGCATGGCCACTGCTCCTCTGATCGGTGCCTTTCCTTAGCCTACGCCTGTATGGGCAACCTATCTCGCCAGCCGATCATTGCCCCGCAGTTTATCTATTGGTCAGAATGGCCTCCCTCGGGCAAGCTGCACGCTGCCCTGCCTTCGCCCAAGGAGCATCGCCTTTGTCTGCCTGGATCCCTTCCCCGCTGCGCCAGCTCGGCCAGCGCCTGAGCGGCGCATCGCCCCACCAGAGCGAACTGCTCGACTGGTTCGAAGACAAGGCGCAAGGCCGTGGCTATCAGCTCAGCGATGGCCAGCGCCGGGTCATCCACAGCATGGCCGAGCAGCTTGCCGTGTTGCCGAGCGGCCAACCGCGCAGCCTGTACCTGCATGGCTCGGTCGGGCGTGGCAAGAGCTGGCTGCTCGACGGCTTCTTCCAGGCCGTGCCCATCGAGGCCAAGCAGCGCCTGCACTTTCATGACTTCTTTGCCCGCCTGCACCAGGGCATGCACCGCCACCGGCTGCAGGACGATGCGCTGGGCGCGACCCTGAATGAACTGCTGGGCGATTGCCAGGTGCTGTGCTTCGACGAATTCCACGTACACGACATCGGCGATGCCATGCTGCTGACGCGGCTGTTCAATGCCCTGTTCGAGCGCGGCATCTTCCTGCTGCTGACGTCCAACTACGCGCCCGAAGGGCTGCTGCCCAACCCGCTGTATCACGAGCGTTTCCTGCCGGTGATCCGCCTGATCAATGGCCGCATGCAGGTGCTGGAAGTGGGTGGCGATACCGATTTTCGCAGCCTGCCGGCCAACCGCGAGCACCAGCGGTTTACCCAGGGGCATTATGTGTGGCCGGGGGATGCACAGCAGCGCCAGGCGCTGAAGGTGCCGGAGCAACAGCCGGTGATACTGGAAGTGAACAAGCGCCCCTTGCGCGCGCTGGCCATCGAGGGGCGGCGGGTCGTGTTCGCCTTTGACGATCTGTGCGAGAAGGCCACGGCGGTGATCGACTACCTGGTGCTGGCCGGGCAGTACGATGAGTGGATCATCGAAGGGCTGGACGATCTGTCGGAATGCACGCTGGCGGCGCAGCAGCGGTTCGTCAACCTGGTGGATGTGCTGTATGACCAGGACCGCCAGGTGACGGTGATCGGGCGGCGGCCGCTGGAAGAAAGTCTGGGTGGGCCGCTGGCCGACCTGATGCGCACTCGAAGCCGGTTGGGGCAGCTGCATCAAGCAGGGCCTGAGGGCTTGATTGGCTGAACGGGCCCCATCGCTGGCAAGCCAGCTCCTACAGGTTTCCCCTGTTCTCAAGTCCGGTGGGGTACCTGTGGGAGCCGGCTTGCCGGCGATGAGGCCTGCCAGGTCACCCCATCAACCCGCCCGCGGCAAATCCGCCAGCACCGCCTCTATCTCCCCCAACACCGCCGGATCATCCAGGGTCGAAGGCGGCACATACACCTCCCCATCGGCAATCTTGCGCAGGACCGCCCGCAAGATTTTCCCGGAGCGCGTCTTGGGCAGCCGCTTCACCAACCGCACCCGGTTGAAACACGCCAGCGCGCCGATCTCCTCGCGCACCCTGCCCACCAGCTCCACCAGCAACTGCGCTTCGGTAATGCCCTCGCCATCCTTGAGCACCACCAGGGCCAGTGGCACCTGCCCCTTGATCTCGTCATGCACGCCGATCACCGCACACTCGGCCACGGCCGGGTGACGGGCCACCAGGTCCTCCATCTCGCCCGTGGACAGGCGATGCCCGGAAACGTTTATCACGTCATCGGTACGCCCCATGATGTAGACAAAACCCTCGTCATCCAGGTAGCCGCCATCGCCGGTATGGTAGTAGCCCGGGTAGGTGCGCAGGTAAGCCTGCAGGTAGCGTTCGTGATCGCCCCACAAGGTCTGGCTGCACCCCGGTGGCAACGGCAACGCGATGACGATGGCGCCCTGGTGATCAGGGCCGAGCAGGTGCCCCTCGTCATCCAGAACCTGTACGTGGTAGCCGGGCACCGCGCGGTTGCTCGACCCCGGCCGCGCCGCACTGCCCTCCAGGCCCACGCAGGGTGCAGTGACAGGCCAGCCGGTCTCGGTCTGCCACCAGTGATCGTGGACCGGCTTGCCGCTGACCCGCTCCAGCCATTGGTGCGTGCTGGAATCGAGCTTCTCCCCCGCCAGGAACAGCTGGCGCAGCGAGCTCAGGTCATGCCGGCGGATCAGTTCGCCGTCCGGGTCTTCCTTGCGAATCGCCCGCATGGCGGTCGGCGCGCAGAACAACGCATTGACCCGGTACTGCTCGACCACACGCCAATAGGCCGAGGCATCGGGGGTGCGAATCGGCTTGCCCTCGTAGAACACCGTGGTGCAGCCGCTCATCAGCGGCCCGTAGACGATCAGCGAATGGCCGACCACCCAACCGACATCGGAGATGCCCCACCACACATCGCCCGCCTGCATGCCATAGATGTGGCGCATGGCATAACACAGGGCGACCGCGTTACCGCCGTTTTCGCGCACGATGCCCTTGGGTTTGCCGGTGGTGCCGGAGGTGTACATGATGTACAGCGGGTCACCGGCATCCAGCGCCACCGGCGGCACCGGCTGGGCAGTGGCCAGCGCTTCGTGCCAGTCTAGGTCACGCCCCGCCTGCAGCTGCGCGCGGGCCTGGGGCCGCTGCAGCACCAGCACATGGCGCGGCTGGTGGCGGGCCAGTTGCAGGGCGCGGTCGACCAACGGCTTGTACTCGATCACCCGATCGAACTCCAGGCCGCAGGACGCCGTCAGCAACAGCGTCGGCCGTGCATCATCGATGCGCAGGGCCAGTTCGTTGGCGGCAAAACCGCCGAACACCACCGAGTGCACCGCGCCGATGCGCGCGCAGGCCAGCATGGCCATGGCCGCCTGCGGCACCATCGGCATGTAGATGATCACGCCATCGCCCTTGCCCACGCCAAGCTGACGCAACAGGCCGGCCAGGCGGGCCACCTCGTCATGCAACTGCTGGTAGGTGAACGACTGCTGCACGCCGGTCACCGGCGAGTCGTAGATCAGCGCCGCCTGCTCGCCCCGGCCCTGCTCGATCTGGTGGTCGAGGGCCAGGTAGCAACTGTTCAGGCGCCCGTCGGCGAACCAGCGGTGGGTGCCGTCGGGGTTTTCCTGCAGGGTCAGGGACGGTTTGCGGTACCAGGCCAGGTGGTCGGCCTGTTCGGCCCAGAAGGCGGCAGGGTCGGTAATGGAATGCTCGTAGCTGTGCTGGTAGGTCATGGTGACGAGAACCCGGTACTTGTTGTTATAGAGGGGCGAATCTTGAGTATGGACCGCCACGCCGGGCCCGCCATGGGACTAAAGTCACAACCCATATGCAGATTTGCAGGGCGCGCGAAGCCGCCCCATAACGGTGCAAAGTCTCTAGAATAGGCGACTCTTTTTCCTCACCGAGCAGCCCATGGACATCGATCAGGCCCGTACCTTTCTGGAAATCGTGCGCTGCGGCAGCCTGGTCGCCGCCGCCGAACGCCTGTTCGTGTCGCAGACGGCCATCACCGCCCGGGTGCAGCGCCTGGAGCAGCAACTGGGTTGCCAGCTGTTCGTGCGCAGCCGCAATGGCGCCAGCTTGACCAGCGACGGCGAAGCCTTCGTCAGTTATGCCAACCAGCTGGTGCAGACCTGGGAGGCGGCGCGGCGCGACCTGCCGCTACCCCAGGGCTGCCAGCAGGTGCTGCATGTGGGCAGCGAGGTGAGCCTGGGCAACCCGATGCTGCTCGACTGGGTCAGCGCCTTGCACCGCGAGTTGCCCAGCCACGCGATCCGCAGCGAGGTGAGCGATGGCGAGTCGCTGTTGCGCAAAGTGGAGATGGGCCTGCTGGACGCGGTACTGGTGTATCAACCTACCTACGGCCCGGGCCTGCAGGTAGAGCAGTTGATGGAGGAGAAGCTGATCCGCGTGCGCCGGGTCGATCGGCCCGAACCGTACATCTACATCGACTGGGGCGAGGCCTTCCGTCGCCAGCACGATGCCGCCCTGCCCGACTGCGCCCGCCCGGCACTGAGCTTCAATCTCGGGCCGTTGGCCCTGCAGTTCATCCTCGACCAGGGAGGCAGTGGCTATTTCCGTACCCGCGTGGTGCAGGCCTACCTGGACAGCGGGGTGTTCGAGCGGGTACCGCAGGCGCCGGAATTCACCTACCCGACCTACCTGGTGTACCCGCGCGAGCGTGACAGCGAAGCCTTGCAGCAGGCCTTCGCGTCGTTGCGCCGGCTGGTGGAGGCCGGCGCCAGTGATTGGTCACAACGCTGGGACCCGGTGATCTGAAACGCGGTCGGCGGCACTGAGCAACTGACGCTTGAGGCCGGCGATCAGGTCGGTCTGGGTGATCACGCCAACCAGTTGCTCGCCGTCGAGCACCGGCAGGCAATGCAGTCCTTGCTCGCACAACAGCGGCAACAGGCGTTCAAGCGGGTGCTGGCTGCTGACACTGACGACACGCCGGCTCATCACCTGCTCCATGCGCACCGCCTTGCGCCCGAACAGGCCACGCCAGCTGAACTGCCCCCGTTGCATGGCCGGGCCGACCAGGTCGCTGAGGCTGACGATGCCCACCAGCTTGCCCTGCTTGAGCACGGGCAAGGTTTTCAGGTGGTGGCTGGTGAGCATCTTCCAGGCCTGCTCCAGGGTGGTGTCGGGGCCGGCGAACTGCACATCGCGGGACATCACCGAGGCGGCGGTGATGCCACCGAGGCTGCGCTGCAGGGCGTGCTGCTCGGTGGCCAGAATGATGCGTTCCAGCTCGTCGCGGGTGACGTCGACGAATTCGCCCAACTCTTCCAGGGCCTGGTCCAGGTCCGCGCCGCGGATGCCGACCCGCTCGCTGGGCAGCGGGTCGTGGGTGTGGTGCAGGTCTTTGCGCGGCGCCTTGCCTTTGGGGTACTGCACGCCGGTCAGGCGGTTATACAGCACCGCTACCGCCACCAGGATCAGCGCATTGAGCAGCACCGGTTCGAGCAGGTGGTCGCCCATGGCCGTCAGCCCCGAGTCGGCCAGCACCGCACTGACCGCCACACCGCCTCCCGGTGGGTGCAGGCAGCGCAACAGGCACATCACCAGCAGCGAGAGGCCCAGGGCCACGGCGGCGACCCACAGCTCGGCGCCGAAGCCCTCGCGCATGGCCAGGCCCACCGCGCCGGCCAGGGCATAGCTGCCGAGCACCGGCCAGGGCTGGGCCAGCGGCCCGGAATGCACGGCAAACACCAATACCGCCGAAGCGGCCAGCGAGCCGAGCAAGTGCAAGGCGATGCTGGGCCCGTAGGCCAGGCTGGTCAGCCAGCCGGCCAGGAACAGGCCGAGCAACGCACCGATACCGGCACGCAACCATTGTTTGGGGGGGATGTTCAGGGGCGCAGGCAACAGCCGCTGCAGACGACTTTCGGAACGCGAGGCAGACATTTAAGTGATCGTATCGGTATTTTTTTGATTTAAAAGAAAGCCCAGCCGAATTGGCCTGGGCCCTGGAAGGGGCTCCGTCCGTGGAGAGATGGAAACCGCAGGGTTTCTTGAAGGGGATTGTGCCGGGAGGGGGTGGGCTTGGGCCAATTCAAAAAAATGCGGCTGTACTGCAATATTTTTGCAGTGCTGCTACGGGCCTCTTCGCGGGACAAGCCCGCTCCCACAGGATTTCCTCAAATCTCAAGGACACAGGGATACCTGTGGGAGCGGGCTTGTCCCGCGAAAGGGCCAGCGCGGATCAACGCCCCTTGCGCGGCAATTCGATACTCACCCGCAACCCGCCCAAAGGGCTCTCCAGCAAGGCCAGCACCCCACCCCAGGCGTCGACGATATCCCGCACGATCCCCAGCCCCAACCCATGCCCGTCAACCTGCTCATCCAGCCGCGACCCCCGCTCCAGCACCTGCAAGCGCTGGCTTTCAGGAATCCCCGGTCCATCGTCGTCGACCCACACCCGGTAGCCATCTTCAGTGGGCGCAATCCCCAGCCGCACCTCGCTGTCCGCCCACTTGCACGCGTTGTCCAACAGGTTGCCAAGCAGTTCCAGGAAATCCTCGCGATCCCACGGCAGCAGCAGCCCCGGTGGTACATCACGCGTCAGCAGCAGCCCTTCGCCATGGATCATCCCCAGGGTGGCGAGCAGCCCCGGCAACTCGGAGTCACAGTCGAACTGGGCCCCCGGCAGCGCATCACCCGCCAGTCGCGCGCGGTTGAGTTCGCGCGCCAGGCGCTGCTGAATCTGTTCCAGCTGCTCGCGCAGTTGCGTGCGCACTTCCGGCAAGTCCTTGAGGCGCTCGCTGGACGCCAGGCTCAGCAGCACCGCCAGCGGCGTTTTCAACGCATGGCCGAGGTTGCCCAGGGCATTGCGCGAACGGCGCAGGCTGTCTTCGGTATGGCTGAGCAGGTGGTTGATCTGGCCCACCAGCGGCGCCAGCTCGCTGGGCACCTCGGCATCCAGTTGCGAACGCTGGCCCTGCTGCAGCTGGGCGATCTGTTGGCGGGCGCGCTCCAACGGGCGCAGCGAGCGGGTCACGGTGATGCGCTGCAGTACCAGCACCAGCAGCAATGCCACCAGCCCCATTCCCAGGCCGATCTGCTGCAGGCGCCGGAAGCTTTCGCGCACGGGTGAGTAATCCTGCGCCACGCTGATGGTGATGTTCTGGCCCAGGCGTCGATAGTCGGCGCGCAAGGCCAGCAGTTGCTGCCCTTCCGGTCCCAGTTCGTGGCTGTCGGAAAGCCCGGGCGCAGCCGGTTTGGGCATGTCCAGGTCCCACAGCGAACGGGAGCGCCAGGTGCCCTGCTCGAAATCGATGCGGAAGTAGTAGCCCGAGAACGGACGCTGGTAGGCAGCGGAAACGCGTCGCTCATCCAGCTGCAGGCCCGAAGGCCCACGCACCAGGGCCACCAGCAGATTTTCGCTTTCCTTGCGCAGGCCGTTTTCCAGGTAACGCTGCAAGCCGGCTTCGAACAGCCACAGGGTGAGTTGCGCCAGCACCACGCCGACCACCACCAGCACGGCCACCAGGCCCAGGCTCAAGCGTGCCTGGATCGACTTCATCCGACGTTACCGGCGTACAGGTAGCCTTGCCCGCGGCGTGTCTCGATGACGCTGCGGCCCAGCTTGCGGCGCAGATGGTTGACATGCACTTCGAGCACATTGGAATCGCGCTCGGTTTCGCCGTCGTACAGGTGCTCGGCCAGGTGGCTCTTGGAGAGGATCTGCTGCGGGTGCAGCATGAAATAGCGCAACAGGCGGAACTCGGCAGCAGTCAGCTGGATATCGACACCGTCGCGGCTCACGCACTGGCGGCTTTCATCCAGGTGCAGGCCGGCCGCTTCGAGCGTTGGCTGGTTGGCCAGGCCCCGGGCACGGCGCAACAAGGCCTGGATGCGCAGTTGCAGCTCCTCTGGATGGAACGGTTTGCTCAGGTAGTCGTCGGCCCCGGCCTTCAGGCCCTCGATCCGCTCGGCCCACGAGCCGCGCGCAGTAAGGATCAACACCGGGGTAACCAGGCCGCCGGCCCGCCACTGGGTCAGCACGTCAAGGCCCGGCAACCCCGGCAGGCCGAGGTCGAGAATGATCAGGTCGTAGGGCTCGCTCTGGCCCTGGTACACCGCATCACGGCCATCGGCCAGCCAGTCCACGGCGTAGCCCTGGCGCTGCAGGCCGGCGATCAGTTCGTCGGCCAGTGGCACGTTGTCTTCGACAAGCAACAGGCGCATTCAGTCGTCTTCCTCGTCTTTGAGCAGGGCGCCGGTGCTGGCATCGAGCTTGATCTCGCGCACCACGCCCTGGGGGGTCAGCAGCTCGACTTCATACTGGTAGCGGTCATCGTCCTGTTCCAGCTCCGCCTCCAGCAAACGCGCCCCGGGGTAACGCCCCAAGGCGGTTTCCAAGAGTTGTTCGAGCGGCAGGATGATGCCTTGCTGGCGTAGCTTGAGCGCTTCATCCTGGTCCAGGTCGCGGGCCATGGTCAGGGAACAGACGGCCAGCAGCGAAAGCGCCAGGTAACGCGCCGGCCGGGGCAAGTGGATCATCAGCTGTCTCGCGCGTCCTTGAGCACTTCACCGGTCTTGGCGTCCAGGTCGACGTCCCATTCGACGTTCTGCGCGTCGCGCAGCTCGACCTTGTAGATCAAGCGGCCGTATTCGTCTTCGAGCTCGGAATCGGTGACCGTGGCGCCTGGGTGCTTGGCCACGGCGGCGGCCTTGAGCTCATCCAGCGACTTGATGGTCTTGGCGTTGACCAGCTTGACCACTTCATCCGGCTGGACGTCTTTGGCGAATGCCACGTTGGCGCCCAGGGCAAGGGCGGCGGCAGTGAACAGGGCAGTGATGGTTTTCATGTGTGCTCTCCTGAGGGACGTACAAGTTGTCTACGGGGTTAAGATTACCCAGCGGTCCTTAATTCAACCTGAAAACAGCTGGCGCCATGATAGCGCAGCTTGGGACCGCGTCGCCTTGATCGCCGGCAAGCCGGCTCCCACAGGTTCTGTGCCCTGCGCGGTCGGTGTGGGAGCAACTGTCTTGCTCAATTTCTAAAAGCTGGCGCGATTCCTGTGGGAGCGGGCTTGTCCCGCGAACACCGGCGAAGCCGGTGCCATGCTCCGCGCTGCCTGTTTCGC
>NZ_AKJC01000196.1 GCF_000282535.1 Pseudomonas sp. GM84
GCCGCTGGCCCATGCCGCCGATGGCCACGCCCTGGCCGGCCAGCACTTCGAGCTGTACATCGGCCAGACGCCTGTCAACATCACCGGCCGCCCGCGCACGGCGCTGACCGTCAACGGCAGCCTGCCCGGCCCCCTGCTGCGCTGGCGCGAAGGCGACACGGTGACCCTGCGGGTGCGAAACCGGCTGGCGCAGGACACCTCGATCCACTGGCACGGCATCCTCTTGCCCAGCGACATGGACGGCGTACCCGGCCTGAGCTTCGCCGGCATTGCGCCCGGTGGCGATTACCGCTACCGCTTTACCCTGCGCCAGAACGGCACGTACTGGTACCACAGCCATTCCGGGTTGCAGGAACAGGCCGGGGTCTACGGCGCGATCGTCATCGAACCGCGCGAACCCGAGGTGCACCGCTACCAGCGTGACCATGTGCTGCTGTTCAGCGACTGGTCGGATGAATCACCTCAAGCGCTGCTGGCAACCTTGAAGAAACAGTCCGATGCCTTCAACTACCACAAGCGCACGCTGGGCGACTTCATCGACGACGTCGCGCAAAAGGGCTGGAGCAACACCGTCGACGAGCGCCTGGCCTGGGCGCGCATGCGCATGAGCCCCACCGACCTCGCCGACATCAGCGGCGCCACCTATACCTACCTGCTCAACGGCCAACCACCGGACGGCAATTTCACCTGCCTGTTCCAGCCAGGTGAAACCGTGCGCCTACGGCTGATCAATGCCTCGGCCATGACCTACTTCGACTTCCGCATTCCCGGCCTGGCGCTCACGGTGATCGCCGCCGACGGCCTGCCGGTGACGCCCGTGACGGTAGACGAGCTGCGTATCGCGGTGGCCGAAACCTACGACGTGCTGGTGAGTGTCGGCGACCTGCCCGCCTACACCCTCTTCGCCCAGAGCATGGACCGCAGCGGCTATGCCCGCGGCACCCTGGCCCGCGCTGTGGGGTTGCAGGCACCGGTGCCGGAACTCGACCCACGCCCTGTGCTGAGCATGGCCGACATGGGCCACGGCGCCATGGCGAGCATGGACCACAGCAACATGGCCGGGATGGATCACAGCAGCATGGCCGGCATGGACCATTCGGCCATGGCGCCGATGCAGCAGCACCCTGCCAGCGAAACCGACAATCCGCTGGTGGACATGCAGACCATGGCCCCGCGCGCCAACCTGGACGACCCTGGCATCGGCCTGCGTGGCAATGGCCGGCGGGTGCTGACCTACGCCGACCTGCGCAGCCCCTACCCCGACCCGGACGGCCGCGAGCCCTCACGGGACATCGAACTGCACCTGACCGGGCACATGGAGCGCTTCGCCTGGTCGTTCGACGGCATCAAATTCAGTGATGCCGCGCCGCTGCACCTGGCCTACGGCGAGCGGGTGCGCATCACCCTGGTCAACGACACCATGATGACCCACCCCATCCACCTGCACGGTCTGTGGAGCGACCTGGAAGACGAGCATGGGCGCTTTCTGGTGCGCAAGCACACCGTCGACATCCCGCCCGGCAGCCGGCGCAGCTACCGGGTCAGCGCCGATACCCCGGGCCGCTGGGCCTATCACTGCCACCTGCTCTACCACATGGAGACCGGCATGTTCCGCGAGGTACGGGTCGATGAATGAGATCAACAGGCACATCGTCACCAGCCTGGCCTTGCTGGCACTGCTGAACAGCGAGCGGGCCATGGCCGGCGCTACGCCCTCGTCCAACCACCAGGTGCATGATCGCGCCATCAACTGGGCGGTCATCGTTGACCAGCTGGAATACCAGCACTTTGAAAGCAGCAGCGCCCTGAACTGGAACGCCACGGCCTGGATCGGTGGCGATGTCGACCGCCTGTGGCTGCGCAGCGAAGGCGAGCGCGAACAGGGCAAGACCCACAAGGCTGAACTGCAGGCGCTGTGGGGCCATGCCATCAGCCCCTGGTGGGAACTGGTCGGCGGTGTGCGCCAGGACTTCAAGCCCGCCAGCGGCCAGACCTGGGCGGCTTTTGGCATCCAGGGCACGCCCCTGTATGGCCTGGAGCTGGAAGCCACGGCCTACGCGGGCGAGCGACAACAGACCGCGCTGCGCCTGGAAGCCGCTTACGCTATGCTGCTGACCAACCGCTGGATCCTCGAGCCAACCGTCGAAGCCAATTTCTTCGGCCGCAATGCTGCTGGCCACGAGCAAGGCGCAGGGCTGGCCGACAGCGAAATCGGCCTGCGCCTGCGCTATGAAATCACCCGCGGCTTCGCCCCCTATATCGGGGTAAGCTTCGACCGCCTGCACGGCAATCGCGCCGACCAGGCGCGGGAGCGCGGCGAAGACCTCGCCCAGACCCGCCTGGTGGCAGGCGTGCGCCTGCGTTTTTAAAGGAGTCGTTCGACCATGCTGCGTAAACACCTGCTCACCTTCGGCCTGCTGGCCATCACCGGCCTGGCCCAGGCCGCCGAGACCATCGACGTTTACCGCGATCCCAACTGCGGCTGCTGCAAGGAGTGGATCAGCCACCTGCGCGACAACGGTTTCACCGTCAACGACCATGTCGAACCGAACATGAGCGCTGTGAAACAGCGCCTGGGCGTGGCGCCGCGTCTGGCGTCGTGCCACACCGGGGTGATCGAGGGCAAGTTCGTCGAAGGCCATGTGCCGGCCGAACAGGTGCGCCTGCTGGCCAAGCGCGCCGACCTCAAGGGCCTGGCCGTGCCCGGCATGCCCATGGGCTCGCCAGGCATGGAGATGGGTGACCACAAGGACGCCTACCAGGTCATCGGCGTAACCCAGGATGGCCAGGACACCGTGGTCGCCAGCTACTGATGCTCAGCTTCTGGGCGCTGTTCCTCAGCGCCTTCGGCGCCGCCACCCTGCTGCCCCTGCAGTCGGAGGCGGTGCTGGTGGGCCTGCTGCTGCGCCAGCCCGAGGCCTGGTTGACCCTGTTGCTGATCGCCACGGCGGGCAATGTGCTGGGCTCGCTGGTCAATTGGCTCTTGGGCCGGGCCATCGAACACCTGCGCGACAGGCGCTGGTTTCCGTTCAGCGCCACCCAGCTGGAACGCGCCCAGCAGCGCTATCAGCGCTGGGGGAAATGGTCGCTGCTGCTCAGCTGGATGCCGGTGATCGGCGATCCGTTGACCCTGATCGCCGGGATCATGCGTGAGCCGTTCTGGCGCTTCATGCTGCTGGTGACGCTGGCCAAGGGCGGGCGCTACATCGTCGTGGCGCTGATTACCCTGGGCTGGTTTAACAGTTGGTGACACCTTTAACGTTTAAGGTGGTCCACTGACTGCTACAGTCGCCAATTCCTACATGGTCCTACACGGAGTGCCCCCATGCTGCGCGCAACCGCCCTGGCCCTGGCCTGCCTTGTCGGCGCCCCGGCCCTCGCCGCCGAAACGCCCACCTACGGCAAGCAACTCGAAGGCTTCAGCTACCCTCACCCCCTCAAGCACTACGACTTCCAGTCCCAGGGCCAGCCCCTGCAGATGGGCTACATGGATGTACCGGCCAAAGGCCAGGCCAATGGCCGCAGCGTGTTGTTGATGCACGGCAAGAACTTCTGCGCGGCCACCTGGGAAACCACCATCGACGCCCTCAGCCAGGCCGGCTATCGGGTTATCGCCGCCGACCAGGTCGGCTTCTGCACGTCGAGCAAGCCGGCGCATTACCAATACAGCTTCCAGCAACTGGCCAGCAACACCCATGCCCTGCTCGAACATCTGGGCATCCAGAAGGTGATTGTGCTCGGCCACTCCACCGGTGGCATGCTTGCCACCCGATACGCGTTGATGTACCCGCAGCAGGTCGAGCGCCTGGCGATGGTCAACCCGATCGGCCTGGAGGACTGGAAAGCCCTGGGCGTGCCGTACCGCACGGTGGATCAGTGGTATGAGCGCGAACTGAAGCTCGACGCCGAGGGCGTGCGTGAGTATGAGCGCAAGACTTACTACGCCGGGCGCTGGAAGCCCGAGTACGAGCGCTGGGTGCAGATGCTGGTGGGGCTGAACAAGGGGCCGGGACATGAAGCGGTGGCGTGGAACTCGGCGCTGATCTACGACATGATCTTCACCCAACCGGTGTACCACGAGTTCAGTGACCTGAAGATGCCGACCCTGCTGGTGATCGGTGACCAGGACACCACCGCCATCGGCAGTGACATCGCCCCGCCCGAGGTCAAGGCGCAGCTGGGCAAGTACAAGGAGCTTGGGCCGAAGGTCGCGAAACTGATTCCGCACGGCGAACTGGTGACCTTCGAAGGCATGGGGCATGCGCCGCAGATCGAAGAGCCAAGGCGCTTCAACAAGACCCTCATCGAGTGGTTGGCACCTTGATCGAATAGATGGGTGGGAGCGGGCCTGCCCCGCGAACACCGGCAAAGCCGGTGCCAGGCAACGCGGCGCCTGCTTCGCGGGGCAAGCCCGCTCCCACAACGGGTCCGCAGCCGGACCTTGAAAGTAGCGCTGTACCTACAGCTAGCCCTTCCAGACCTGCCCTTCTGTCCAGCCAAGTTCGGCAAAATCCGAAGCCCGCAAACTGCCTTCTTCCTCGCAGAAAAACTCATCCAGCTGCGGTGGCCGTACCGCCGTGTCGCTGAGCATGGCATGCACCTGCCCACGGTGGTGGATCTGGTGCTCGAACAGGTGCGACAGCAATCTCAGGCGCTGTTCGCGCTGCACCCGGTCGGGGCGCACGATGCTCACATAGCGGGCCAATTGATCGTCGTGCAGCACGCTGCAGTAGGCAATCAGCCGGTGGTCGGCCTGGGCCTGTTCGGCATGCAGGTCAGCGCAGGTGGCGAACGGCTGTTCCGGGTCGAAGAAGCGTTCGCCGTCGGCCCCTGGTGCCTCGCCGCGCTGCTCGCACTCGAGCATGTGCAGGTAGAACCAGTCCACCGTCAGCAGATGGTTGAGGGTGGCCTTGATCGACGGAAAGAAGCTGCAACGCGGGGCGACGAATTCGTCGTGGGTCAGTTGCAGGCAAGCCTTGTACAGGCGGTGGTTGGCCCAGCCATTGTTGTAGGCCTGGGTCAGCAGATGATGCGACAACGGCTCCATGGTTCGGCTCCTTCAAGCGAAGCGTTGCAGTTGCATCTCCCGTAGCCGGCTCAAGGTCCTTTGGTACGGGAACGCCAGATACCCTTGAGTGTAGAGCGCATCCAGCGGGACCTGCGCCTCCAGGTACAAGGCAACCCTGCGGTCGTAGCACTCATCGACCAGGGCGATGAAGCGGCGCACAGCGTCATCCTTGGGCGACAAGGCAGGCAATTCGCGATCGCCCGCCTCCACGCGCGCCGCGCCATCTTCGGTGCCACGGGCGATCCGCCCTGCACGCTGCTCCCCGCTCAAGGCCGGTACGCCCTCCACCAGGATCGCCGGGAAACGGTCGCACAAGGCCATGAATTCCATGGCGGCCAGCGGCTGCTCGCACAGGTCGGCGAAGCGGCACCAGATTGCCTCGGCGCTGTAGCGGATGACCTGGATCTGCCGTGTACCCAGCGACAGTGGCTGGGTGCAGCCAGGGTCGTTCGGGCTGAGCTGCTGGAACACCGCCTCAAGCTTGCCTGGCTTGCCGGCTTCGGCTACCCAGTAGCGTTGCCGTGCCGCGCCCGGATGCAAGCGGTGGTCCTGCTCGCCAGCCACCGGAAGTACCTGCATCTGACGCTCGATGGCGCGGATTGCCGGCAGGAATCGCTCGCGATTGAAGCCGTCGCGGTACAACTGCTGGGGCGGCTGGTTGGAGGTGGCGACCACCAGCACGCCCTGGTCGAACAGGACCTGGAACAGGCGGCCGAGGATGATTGCATCACCGATGTCGCTGACGAACAGTTCGTCGAAGCACAGCACGCGGATCTGCCCGGACAGTTCACGGGCCAGCGCCTGCAAAGGGTCGGCGGTGCCATTGAGCTGGAACAGCCGCTGGTGGACCCAGGCCATGAAATGGTGAAAGTGCTGGCGCCGCGACGGGACGGACAGGCAGCGATGGAACAGGTCCATCAGCCAGGTCTTGCCGCGGCCGACCGGGCCCCAGAGGTAGAGGCCCTGGGTGGGGCGCCTCTGCTCGATGGCTTCGAAACAGGCTTGCAGGGCGTCGACGGCCTGGGCCTGCGCCGGGTCGGGGGCGTAGCCAAGATCTGCGAGGGCTTTGTGGTAGAGGAATCGGGGATCGAGCGCCATGCGGCATTATGTTCAAGGGCCCTATCGCCGGCAAGCCGGCTCCCACAGATACACCACGGCATTCACCCTGTTTGATCCAACCTGTGGGAGCCGGCTTGCCGGCGATAGGGCCGGTGCAGACCAACAATCTCTTCAGCCACCACTCAGGCCGACCTTCAGCAACTGCCCATCCTTGGCATCGGTCAGCACATAGAGGTAACCATCCGGCCCTACCCGTACATCGCGGATGCGCGCCTTCAAATCACCCAGCAAACGCTCTTCGTGAACGACCTTGTCGCCATCCAGCTGCAGGCGGATCAGCTCCTGGCTAACCAGCGCACCAATGAACAGGTTGTGATCCCAAGCCTTGAAAGTCGGGTTGTCGTAAAAAGCCATGCCGCTGATGCCAGGCGATTTTTCCCAGACATGGAGCGGGTCGACCATGCCGTCGACATGCTTGCCCTCGGCCTCGGGAATCGGCAGTAGCGAATAGTTGATGCCGTGCGTGGCGATCGGCCAACCGTAGTTCTTGCCCGGCTGCACGATATTGACCTCATCACCACCGCGCGGGCCATGCTCGTGGGTCCAGAGCTTGCCCGTCCAGGGGTTGAGTGCAGCGCCCTGCTGGTTACGATGGCCGAACGACCAGATCTCCGGGCGCACGTTGTCCTTGCCGACGAAGGGGTTGTCCTTCGGCACTTCACCGTCGGGCAGGATGCGCACGATCTTGCCCTGCAGCTTGTCCAGGTCCTGTGCTGTCGGCCGCTGGTTGTTCTCGCCCAGGGCGATGAACAGGTAGCCATCACGGTCGAACACCAGCCGCGAGCCAAAGTGGTTGCCGACCGACAGTTTGGGCTGCTGGCGGAAAATCACGGTGAAATTCTCCAGCCGTGCACGATCCTCCGTCAGCTGGCCGCGACCCACTGCGGTGCCCGCCTTGCCATCACTCCCTTCTTCGGCAAAGGAGAGGTAAACGGTGCGATCCTTGCCGAACTCCGGCGAAAGTACCACGTCAAGCAGGCCGCCTTGCCCTTCGGCCCAGACCTTGGGCACACCGCTGATGGGCGGTCCAACCTTGCCTTCGGCGTTGACCAGGCGCAGGTTGCCAGGGCGCTCGGTGACCAGCATGTCCTTGCCGCCTGGCAGGAACGCCAACGCCCATGGGTTGCGCAAGCCGTCCGCCAGGGTACTGACAGTGACCTGCCCTTCCTCGCTGGGGAACTGCTGCTCGGAAGCGGCCTGCGCCAACATCGGCAGCAATGCGGCCGCGGTCAGGGTGGCCAGCCAGGTAGCTTTGGTCATGCGCAATTCCTTTCGAGGGGCTCAGGGCACGCGTTGGGTGTCGCGTGCAGGCCGAGTGGGTTCCAGGTTGGGTGTCTGCTGCTGGCGCCGCAGGTTGTCGCCGTTGCCGATGCCACGGTTGTCCAGACTGGGCGTGCGCTGGATGGGCTGGGTCGAAGGCCCACGCACCGGCGGGGTAGCCGACATGCTGCCCTGGCGGCTGTTGGGGTTGGCGCGTTGGATCGGGCTGTTGTAAGGGTTGTTATTGCTGGCCGCGAGCTTCAGCGGCTGCGGCGCAGCAGCCTGCGCCGGCAGGCACAGCAGCAGGCCGATGGCCAGGGTTGGCAATGTAAGATTCATGCTTCACCTCCCGTACGAAAAGGCGCGCCTCGTGCGTTGGATAGCCTAAGGCGCGATGGGTTCGCGGCAAAAGTGTGAATGCGATTCCTGATGTTTCAGTATGAACCTGCCAGGGGGGCCGTACAGCCCTTGTCACAGGGCTGTATCGACTTTGTGCCGTGCGGCGTACAGGCAGAGCATCTCCATGGCCAAGGTCGCGCCGGCCAAGGCCGTGATATCGGCATGGTCATAGGCCGGTGCCACCTCCACCAGGTCCATGCCCACCAGATTGATGCCGCGCAGCCCGCCGAGTATCTCCAGCGCCTGCACCGTGCTCAGGCCGCCACACACGGGAGTGCCGGTGCCCGGCGCATAGGCGGGGTCGAGGCAATCTATATCGAAGGTCAGGTACACCGGGCGCTCACCGACCCGCTGGCGGATCGCCGCAATGATCGCCTCGGTGCCTTGGCGATGGACTTGCCGGGCATCGAGGATGGCGAAGCCCTGGCTGTCGTCATTGGTGGTGCGCAAGCCGACCTGCACGGAGCAGGACGGGTCCACCAGGCCTTCACGGGCGGCATGCCAGAACATGGTGCCATGGTCGATGCGCTTGCCCTCCTCGTCCGGCCACGTGTCACTGTGCGCATCGAAGTGGATCAGGGCCAACGGGCCGTGGCGGCTGGCATGGGCCTTGAGCAACGGGTAACTGATGAAATGGTCGCCGCCCAGGGTGAGCATCGCGCAGCCGGCCTGCAGAATGTGCGTGGCATGCGCCTCGATGCTGTCCGGCACCGACTGCGGCGTACCGTTATCGAACGGGCAATCGCCATAATCGATGACGGCCAGGTGGTCGAACGGGTCGAACGCCCAGGGCCAGTGACGGGCCCAGGCCTGCTGCACCGAAGCGGCGCGGATCGCCCGCGGCCCGAAACGCGCGCCCGGGCGGTTGCTGGTGGCGGTGTCGAAGGGCACTCCGCTGACGACTACATCCACCCCGCGCAGGTCGCGGCTGTAGCGACGGCGGGAAAAACTGGTGATACCGGCGTAGGTACTTTCCGCAGCGGTGCCATACAGGCTGTCGCGGGTCATGGCCTGGTCGTTGTTCTGGGCTTGCTCCACGGTCGGGCTCCTTTGTGATTAGCGGTTTACTGACGGGTGCGGAAAGCCGTCCACAACCGATTGCGCTGGCGCAGGTCGGACAACGCCATGCTGCGGTCGCCGTACAGGCGCTCGCGCACCGCTGCGGGCGGGTAGATATCCGGGTCATTGCGCACCGCCTCGTCGACCAGGGGCGTGGCCGCCTGGTTGGCATTGGCGAAGTACAGGGTGTTGGTCAGTGCGGCCACCGATTCCGGCTTGAGCATGAAGGCGATGAAGGCCCGGGCCGCCTCCGGGTGCGGCGCGTCCTTGGGAATGACCAGGTTGTCCTGCCAGATGAGCGTCCCTTCGCGGGGGATACGGTAGATCAGCTCGAACGGTTTGCCGGCGCGGCGCGCCTGGTCGGCGGCCATGGCCGCATCGCCGTTGTAGGTCAGCGCCAGGCACACTCTGCCATTGGCCAGGTCGCTGATCTGTCGGCCATTGGCGACATAGCTGATCGAGGGCTGCAGCTGGCTCAACAGGCTCTGCGCCTGGGCAAGGTCGGCCTTGTCCTGGCTGTACGGGTCTTTGCCCAGGTAGTTGAGGGCTACGCCGATCACTTCCTGCGGCGAATCGGGCATGGCGATGCCACATTCCTTGAGGCGGCTGGCGTATTCGGGTTTGAACAGCAGGTCCAGGCTGTCCAGCGGCACGTCGCCCAGGCGCTGGCGCACCGCCTCGACATTCACCCCCAGGCCCAAGGTGCCCCAGGTATAGGGCACCGCATAGCGGTTACCGGGGTCGGCCTCGGCGAGTTTGCCCAGCAGGTCCGTGTCGAGGTTGGCGTAACCGGGCATGCGTTGCGCATCCAGCGGCTGCAGGGCCTTGGCCTTGAGTGCCCGCGCCAGCACGGTGGATGACGGCACGACCACGTCATAACCACTGCCACCGGTCAACAGCTTGGTTTCCAGCACCTCGGTGGTGTCGAAGGTGTCATAACGCACCTTGTAGCCGGTCTCCTGCTCGAACCGCTGCAGCGTTTGCGGGGCGACATAATCGGCCCAGCTGTAAAGGTTGACGACCTTCTCTTCGGCCTGCAGCGGCAAGGCCAGGCACAGGGACAACAGACACAGCGAACGACGCATGACGGACACCTCGAACAATGGGTGGATGCCGTCAGCATGCCAGCCGAGTTACATTGCAAGAATGGCAACTTTGCAAAGCTGACATTCACCAGGAGCAATGTGATGCTCGGACAACTGCACGACCCTGACCTGCACCTGTTGCGGCTGTTCATCACGGTTGTCGAGGCCGGCGGCTTCAGCGCCGCCCAAGGCGTGTCGGGGCTGAGCCAGCCCACCATCAGCCAGCGCATGGCACAGCTGGAGGCACGCCTGGGCTATCGCCTGTGCAGCCGTGGCAAGGCTGGTTTCAGCCTGACGGAAAAGGGCGAGCTGTTGCTGGAAGCCGCGCGTGGCTTGCTGCTGGATATCGAGCGGTTCCGCCAGCATGCCAATGGCGTGGGTGGGCGCTTGCTGGGCACGGTGCGGGTGGGCATGGCGGAAAACCAGGATGCAACCGTCAGCCTGCGCCTGGCGCAGACCATTTCACGCTTTCGCGAACGGGATGAAGCGGTGCAAATGGAGCTGATCAGTGCGCCACCTGCGGAGCTTGAGCGGTTATTGCTGGAGCAGCGTCTGGACTGCGCCATCAGTTACTTTTCCGGCAACCAGGCGGCGTTCGATTACCAGCCGCTGTTCGAAGAGCGCCAGCGTTTGTACTGCGGCAAGGGGCACCCGTTGTTCGGCCTGGCGCAGGTGCCTCGCGAGCAGTTGCTGGAGGCGGACCAGGTGCGCCACCCCTATCGTTTTCTCAAGGGCGGCGAGCCGTTCCAGAGCCTGCGCAGCATGGCCGTGGCCGAACAGATCGAGAGTGTGTTGATGTTCATTCTCTCGGGGCGGCACATGGGGTATCTGCCGAGCCATTGCGCTCAGGGGTGGGAGGATCAGGGTTTGTTGTGGGCGCTGGATGAGGGGTTGGACTTTGTGGTGCCGTTTACCTTGGCCAGGCATCGGGGGCAGGTGCCTGGGGAGGCGCAGCGGGCGTTTGTGGAGGATCTGCTGACGGCGTTTGGCTGATCGTCTGCGCGGGCCTCATCGTCGGCAAGCCGGCTCCCACAGGTTCGCCACAGTGTTCCAGGCCTGTGATGTACCTGTGGGAGCCGGCTTGCCGGCGATGAGGCCCGCGCAGCCACCCAGAATCAGTAAGCCATGCTCCAGGTCAGCGTGTAGGTGCGCCCCCGCCCTTGGTAGTCATACAAGTACGCCGGGCCATAAGTGGGCGAGTAGAACAACGTCGCCCGCTGCCCCCACACGGTGCTGTACTGCTTGTCCAACAGGTTCTGGATACCGGCGCTGAAGGTGCCGAAGCCTGTGTCCTGACTGCCCAGCAGATCGAAGGTGGTGTACCCGTCGATCTCGTGATCGGCATCATCCTTCAGGCTGAACGCATGGTTGGCCTGCAGCCGCGCACTGCGCCCATCACCCTTCCAGCCGACGAACGCCGTGGACTTGGACAGGGAGGCATAACGGGCATCGCGCTTGATCCAGTCACCGTCGGCATCCTCTTCTTCGGAACGGGTCAGGTGCAGCGTGCCGCCAGCCTCCCAGCCGCTCTGGAAGTGCCGGGTCAATGCGCCTTCGAAGCCGAAGTCTCGGCTCTTCTGGTCTTCCACGTTGATGGTCAGCGTCTGCGAATCGACGTTGATGATCTTGTCCGACCAGATGTAGTACAGCGCGGCCTGGGCATCCCAATCCAGGTCAGCGTAGCGCCAGCCTAGCTCGATCTGGCGGCTCTTGATGCCGGCCAAAGGGTTGTCCGCCACGCTCAGGCCCGGCTTGCCGTAGTACTTGGCCGGGTCCGGCAGGTCGAAGCCCTCGCCGTAGTTGGTCCAGACCTGATGGCCATTCTTGAAGTCGTAGATGGCGCCGACGTTGTACAGGTTGACCTGGTAATCGTTGCTGCCGCCGGGCACGCCTTTGAAATCACTGACATCCACGTCCATCTGCTGGCGCCGGGCGCCGCCGGAGAGGGTCAGGTTGTCGGTGGCGTGCCAATCCAGCTGGGCATAGACCGAGACACCGTCCACGCGATAACTGGGGTAGCGCGCGGTCTTGCTCTCTTTGTCCAGGTCCAGGCCACCGCTCTCGGATGAGGTCAGGGCATTGAAGGTGGTTTGGTCGGCGTTGAAGCGTTCGCGGTCGAGGTCGACGCCATAGGTGAGCTTCAGCGTGTCCCACTGCTTGGCGAACAGGCCCTTGAGGCTGGTGACTTCGAAGTTCTGCTGCGAGGCGGCGAAATACACCCCACGTGAGCCGGTAGGCGTGGCGCGGTTGTAATACGGGAACGGGTAGAAGTTGTCGTCTTCCTTGCGATAGGAGGCTTGCAGGTAGAAGTCCTGGCCCAATACGTCGGTATGGTGGTAGTTGGCGTTGAGCAACAGGCGCCGGGTACGCGGCTCCAGGTCGGACGAGTAGCCGCTGCGCAGTTCCGCGTCTTCAAGATCGGAAGGCGCGTTGTAGTTGAGATTGGGGAAATAGATACCGGTGCTGCCGTGGTTACCGGAATCGTAGTACTGGGCCAGCAGGTCGAGGCTTTGCTCATCGGTCAGCTTCAGGCCGATGGTGCCGAGCACGTCGATAGTGCGGTTGTACTGCAGGTCGGTCTGGGTGTTGTCGATGAAGATCTGCTCGCCCGCACCGTCGTAAAAGGCTTCGTTCTGTTCACCGGAGATCCCCAGGCGGGCATTGACCCGCTCGTTGCCGCCGCTGATGGACTGCGCGAAACGCGTCGCCAGGTCATCACTGTTGTTGAAGCCGCTGCTGGCACCGAGCTGGGTCTCGAAACGCGCAGGGCCCGGCTCGCCCTTTTTGGTGACGATGTTGATGATGCCGCCGGTGGCCCCACCGCCATAGATGGCACTGGCCCCGGACAGCACCTCGACGCGCTCGACGTTGAACGGCGAAATACTGTCGAACTGGCGCGACAGGCCGCGCGAGCTGTTCTGACTGACCCCGTCGATCATCACCAGCACGTTGCGCCCGCGCATGTTCTGGCCGTAGTTGGTCCGGCCTTCCGGGGCCAGGTCAAGGCCCGGAACCAGCTTGCCGATGGCTTCCTTGAGGCTCACACCGCTGTCGATCTGTTCACGCAGCTGCTGCTGATCGACCACCCACACGGTGCCGGGGATTTCGCTGATGGCGGTACTGGTGCGCGAGGCGACGCTGACTTCGATCGGCTTGAGGTTGACCGCCTGCGGCGGCGCGACGGCTTTGCGCAAGGTGACCGTGCGGGCATCGCTGAACTGCCAGGCCATGTCGCTGCCGGCGAGCAGCTGCTGCAGTGCCTGCTCGACGCTATAACTGCCTTGCAAGGCCGGGCTGGTCAGACCCTCCACATCGCCGGTGGTGTACAGAAGATGCAGCCCGGCCTGGTCGGCGAAGGCAGTCAGGGCCTGGTCCAGGGATTGTGCTGGCAGGTCCAGTTGCACCTGTCGTGTTTCTATCGGTGCCTGCCCTGTTTGCGTGGCGGCCCACACTTGCAGGGGGCCAGCGAACACGGCCAGCGCGCTGCAAGACAGCAAGGCATGATGGAAACGACCGCCGCAACGGTACAAAGGCTTGGGCATGAGAGGCACGAATGAGCTTCCAGACAAGTCGTAAATGAGATTGGTTACTGATCAGTCCCACTACGACGATCTGGCTCACACGAACTTGCAGTGCCGAATGAAAAAAATTTCGATTATTTTCTACAGGCTCAGTGCACCACCGCCAGCCACGGCAGGTAGGTGACCTTGAGACCGTAACGCTGTTCGAGGGTGTGCAGCAACGCCTGGGGTTCGTTCAGGTCGAATACGCCACTGACCTCAAGCGCCGCAAGCTTGCTGTCGGAGAGCAGGATACGGCCGTGCTGGTAACGCTCGAGTTCGGCCAGCACCTGCCCAAGGGGTTTGCCGTTGAAGATCAGCTTGCCACGTTGCCAGGCCATCTGCGCGCTGGCGTCGGGCGCCACGGTCAGGCTGCGTGCTCCGACCTGGGCTTGACCTTTGGCCAGCACCACATGGCCATCGCGGCGCACGCTGAAGGTCGCTGCACTGCCTTGCACGGCCTCACCGGCGGTCTCGACCACAAACGGCCGTGGATCCTCAGCCGTTTCGAACAACGCCTCGCCGGCCCGCAACGACACCCTGCGCTCGCTGGCGGTAAAGGCCACGCTCAGGGCGCTGGCGCTGTTGAGCAGTACCCGTGAACCGTCGGCCAGGGTGACGCTCTGCCGCTGCCCCATGCCGGTGTGATAGTCCGCCAACCACACCGGCACTTGCTGCCACCCACCATAGCCGGCCACCAGCAGCACCAGGGAAGCGGCGATGCCTGCGGCCCAGTGTCGTTTCTGGCGGCGCTTGGGCGGCGCTTCGAAAGCTTGCGCAGTCGGCGTCTGCCCGAGATCCTGCCAGAGCGCCTCGGCCTCACGCGCCGCCTCGGCATGCGCCGGGCTCAGCTGACTCCAGCGCTGGTAACGCGCATGATCGGCCGCGCTGGCGTTGCCCGAATGCAGCAGCACCTGCCAGTCGAGGGCATCGTCGGACAAATCGCTGATCGGCTGCGGCACGGGCATGGTCCAGGTGTCAGTCATGGTTATGTTTGAGCCAGTCGCGGCAGTGGCGCAGGGCCTGGCCGATGTATTTTGCCACCATGCTCTCGGAGACGCCCAGTCGTTGTGCGATCTGAGCCTGGGTCAGGCCTTCGACGCGATTGAGCAGCAGGGCCTGGCGGGCATTTTCGGACAGTTGCAGCAACCCTTCATCGAGGATCTGCAGGCGCTCGCGGGCCAATAGGGCCGCTTCCGGCGCCGGTGCCGGGCAGGCCACCTCCCCTGCACCGTCGCTGTCCTCGTGGCTCGCGGCGAGGCGCTGCTCACGGCGCAGGGCGTCGATGGCCAGGTTGCCTGCCACGCGAAAGATGAAACTGCGTGCATGCAACACCGACACGGCCTGCTCGTCGATCTTCACCAGCTTGAGGTAGGTCTCCTGCGCCACGTCGGCGGCGCGCTGACGGTCGCACATGCGGCGGGTCAGAAACTGCAGGAGGTCGTCATAGTGCTGCTGGAAACTTGCCAGCAGACCAGACACGGGAGACGTCGGCATTGGGTGGAGGCACTGCCAGTAAGAGGAGTTATCGGGCGTTAATGAGAAACAGTATCTTTCATAACGACCAAAAGTTTCAACGCTACTGTGCATTTGCCAGGTGAAAAGGTGTCAGCGGTTACCGCTGGCAGCCGCCATCATCTTGTTGATTTCACTGCGCACCATATTGGCGTACTCAGGCGGTGACATGGCGTCCAGTTCGGCGCGCACCCACTCGGCCCATTTGCCCTTGCGCCGCGGTTTTTCTGAAATGATCCGGGCAGCCTCGCCCTTTGCCTTGCCCAGGTTGTTCTGCCACAGCTCGAACAGCCGGGCCTTCTCTGCCTCGATCTGCGCCCGTTCCTCGAAGCTCCTGTTGGCCAGATTGAAACTCATGGAATTACCTGCTCGTTCAAATGGCCGCTATCTTACACCGTAGCGGTGCATCATCGAGAAACCGCCGCAACTTTCCTGGCGCGCCGGCATCCATTGATTATTCACCCCCATCGACGAGGACGAGTTCATGGCCCGAAAAATTGCCGCAATAGCCAACAACGACCAGATCAAGGACCAGGTTTTCAGCGAGCTGCAGGCATTGATCGAAGAGTCGGAAAAATTGCTTAACGACAGCGCGTCGCTGGTTGGCGAGGAAGCCGAAACCTTGCGCGCGCAGGTCAGCCTGAAGCTGCGCCAGGCCCGGGAAGCTGCCAGCCAGGTGCGCGCGAAAGCGCAACCCGTGGTTGACGCTACCCAGGACTATATCGGCGGACATCCGTGGCAAACCGTGGCCGTTTCTGCAGGCTTCGGCCTGGTGATAGGGCTACTGTTGGGCCGCCGATACTAAGGGTTGCCGTGCCGCGGGTGAGTCAGGCGGCCTGCGCCATCGGTATGCCACTATGAAAACGCAGTTCCTGGTCCGGGGACTGGATCAGCTCAGCTTCCGCTTCCCGGACCAGCTCAATACGGCGGATGATATCCGCCTCTTCCCCGTAGTGGTGCGCCAGTTTCAGGTAACCCTGATAATGGCGCGCTTCACTCTTCAGCAAGCCGTGATAAAAGGTGCCGAGCTCTTCATCAAGGTGGGGAACCAGGGCTGCGAAACGCTCACAGCTACGGGCTTCGATGAACGCCCCCACGACCAGGGTATCCACCAGCTTGACCGGCTCATGGGCGCGAACCAACCGACGCAGACCTGAGGCATAGCGCCCCGCCGACACTGGCCGCAGCGGCACCCCTCGGCGCTTCATCAGGCGCAGGACCTGCTCATGATGCACCAGCTCTTCACGCGCCAGGCGCGACATCATGTTGATCAGGTCCAGGTGCGTGTTGTACTTGGCGATCAGGCTCAAGGCCGTACTGGCTGCCTTGAATTCACAGTTCTTGTGGTCGATGAGCAAGGTTTCCTGGTCGGCGAGCGCCGCTTCGATCCAGGCGTCTGGAGTGCGACAGCCGAGGAAGGCATCGATTTCGGGGATCAGGGACATAGGCATACAACCACACTGTACAGGCAGGACCGGCGATTATACCGGCGGCGACTGT
Organism: Pseudomonas sp. GM84; assembly: GCF_000282535.1. Classification (GTDB taxonomy): domain Bacteria; phylum Pseudomonadota; class Gammaproteobacteria; order Pseudomonadales; family Pseudomonadaceae; genus Aquipseudomonas. The sequence goes on from NZ_AKJC01000196.1 coordinate 16,566, forward strand.
TAGCGCCAGTGACTATGCTTCTTGATGTACATCAAACAGCGGCGCGACGGACGCCGACTATAGTCTGGCATTGGCCGCCACCTTTGAAGGGAGTTCACGCCCATGCAAGCTGTCCGTAGCATCCTTGTCGTCCTCGACCCCGAACATGCCCACAGCCGTGCGCTGACCCGCGCAAAGCTGATCGCTCGCGTGACCGGTGCACGCCTACATCTGCTCATGTGTGACAAGAAGCAGGATCACAACGCATTGCTCAGCCTGCTCAGCAGTCAGCTGCATGACGATGGCTACGATAATGTTTCCCATGAACAGAACTGGAAGGAGAGCCTGCACGAGTCAATCATCGCCGTCCAGCAGGCCGAGGGCTGTGACCTGGTAATCAAGGAACACCGGCCGGACAATCCGCTACGCAAGGCACTGCTGACGCCCAGTGACTGGAAATTGCTGCGTCTTTGCCCTTGCGCCGTATTGATGGTCAAAAGCGAACGCCCCTGGACCGAAGGCAAGATTCTCGCGGCCGTGGATGTCGGTAACGATGACGAAGATCATCGGCGGCTGCATGCCAGTATCATCGACCACGGCTACGGCATCGCCAGCTTGACCAAGGGAGAGCTTCACGTGATCAGTGCTCACCCCTCCCCCATGCTGGCAGCTTCAGACCCGGCTTATCAGCTGAGCGAGACCATAGACAAACGTTATCGGGAGGCTTGCAGTGCGTTCCAGGCAGAATACGACATCAGTGAAGACCGGCTGCATGTCGAAGAGGGTCCGGCCGATGTACTGATCCCTCATTTCGAGAAGGAACTCGATGCGGTGGTGACGGTGATCGGCACGATCGCACGCACAGGCATTTCCGGGGCATTGATTGGCAATACTTCCGAGGTAGTGCTCGATTCGCTGAAAGGCGATGTATTGGTCCTCAAGAGCGAAGAGGCCACTGCACATCTCGCGGAACTGGCCCGCGGTTGATCAAAGCAGAAAAGACAAAACCCCTACCTGCTTGCGCAGATAGGGGTTTTGCGAAATGAATCTTGACGATGACCTACTCTCACATGGGGAAACCCCACACTACCATCG